>DASSCF010000088.1:0-8295 GCA_035698025.1 Gaiellaceae bacterium | reverse complement strand
TTGAAGCTCACCGAGCAGGGCGAGACCGTGTCCTTCAAGTACGGGCTCCCGGGCCTCGCCTACCGGAACCTGGAGGCCGCGCTGGCCGCGACGCTCCTCGCCGCGTTCCCGGAGGTCGCCGGCTCGCGGCCGCCCGACGGCGCGCCCGAGACCGTCCAGCGCCTGTCGGAGGCCGCGTTCCGCGCCTACCGCTCGCTCGTGTGGGAGGACGAGCGGTTCGAGGAGTTCTTCCGCCGGTTCACGCCCATCGAGGAGCTCGCGCTCCTGGAGATCGGCTCGCGGCCGGCGCGGCGGCCCGAGGGCGGGGAGCTGCTGGCCTCGCTCCGTGCCATCCCGTGGGTCTTCGCGTGGACCCAGAACCGCTGCATCCTTCCGGCCTGGTACGGGTGCGGCACGGCCTTCGCCGGCGCCGACATCACCGAGCTGCGCCGCCTCTACCGCGGCTGGGCGTTCTTCCGCTCGCTGGTCGAGAACCTCGAGATGACGCTCGCGAAGTCGAGCCTCGAGATCGCCGCGGGCTATCTCGACCTGGTCGATGACGTGAGCCTCTGGGAGCCGATCCGGGCCGAGCACGAATGGACGGTCGCGGCCTTGAAGGAGATCGTCGAGACAGAGGAGCTCCTCGACCGCCATCCGGTCATCCAGCGCTCCATCCGCCTGCGCAACCCGTACGTCGATCCGATGAACGCGATCCAGGTCGAGCTCCTCCGCCGCTGGCGCGAGACCGGCGACGAGGAGGTCAAGCGCCCGCTGCTCCGGTCGATCGCGGGCATCGCGGCGGCCCTCCGGAACACGGGGTGACTACCAGCGCGAGAGCGCCTGGGCCACGTCTTCGAGGCTCGCCAGGCTGTGGCCGCTCCAGAAATGGTCGACGTGGGGAAGCGCGGCCTTCATGCCGCGGGCGAGCGGCTCGTACGCCGGGTCTTCTTTGAGTGGGTTCAGCCAGACGACACGGTAGGCAAGGCGTGAGAGGCGGGCCATCTGGTCCGCGAGCAGGTCGGGGTCGCCCACCTCGAGCCCGTCGGAGCAGATGACGACGACCGCGCCGCGCGCGAGGCCGCCGTGGCCGTACTCGTCGAGGAAGCGCTTGAGCGACTCGCCGATGCGCGTGCCGCCGTCCCAGTCGACCACCTCGGCGGCGGCGCGCGAGAGCGCCTCGTCTGGGTCGGACCCCTCGAGCTGGCGCGTCACGCGGGTGAGTCGGGTGCCGAAGCAGAACGCCTCCCAGCGCCGGTCCGAGCGCAGCGCCGCATGCGCGAACATGACGAGCGCGCGCGAGTAGGCGTCCATCGACCCTGAGACGTCGAGGAGCAGGATCAGCCGCCGGGAGCGCTTCCGCCGTCGGCGCCACGCGCGCTCGAGCGGCTCGCCGCCCGTGCGGAACGAGCGCCGGATGGTCTTGCGGAGATCCGGCGATCCACCGCGGGCGGGCTCGCGTCGGCGCGTCCTGCGCCGCGGCACCGCCAGGTCGATCCTCTCCATCAGCTCGGCGAGCTGGGAGAGCTCGTCCTTCGAGCAGCGCGAGAAGCTCTTTTCGCGCAGCAGCTCCACCGGGCTCGCGAGCCCCACGTCCGCCTCCGCCTCGACCTGGACGCGGATGCGGATCGGCGGGCCCTGGGACGGCTGGGGGGGCCCGAAGAAGGCGCTGAAGATCGCGTCGTAGGTCGGGATCTGCTCGGGTCGCGAGAGCAGCGTGGCTCGTCCCGCCCAGTAGAGCTCGCCTGGCTGGAGGAGCGTTGCCGCCTGCGAGAGCGAGGCGACGCGGTCGGGCCCCACCGGCAGGCCGGCGTCGCGTAGCGCGCGCCCGAAGCGGACGAGGGTCTCGACAGGATCATGGCTCTGCTCTTCAAGCACGGTTGCATTCTCCCGAACACGTCTAGTCGGAGAACGTGACTCCTGTTACGATCGTGGTTCCGTGCTCGCTGCGCGCACGATCGCGGTGGGGTCTGTCGTCTCCTTGCTTGGAGCGGGCGCGGCCGAGGCGCGCGGCGACGACTCACGGATCTTGTTTGCGTCGACGCGTCCAGCGGCGGAGATCCATGTCATGAACGCCGACGGCACGGGCAAGACCCGCGTGACGCATCGCGCGCCTGGCGGGTCCGGTGCGGCCTGGTCGCCGGACGGTGCCCGCGTCGCATTCAACGGATGGTCGGGATCGGCGGTGCAGCTCTGGGTGATGGATCGCGACGGCGGCAACATCCGCCCGCTCGGGTTCAGCAGCTCGACATCGGCGGGAATCCCGTTTCCTGACCCCGATTGGGCGCCGGGAGGCCGCCGCCTCGTCCTCTCCTACGGTGAGGACATTTTCATCGTCAACCGCGACGGGACCGGACGGAGGCGGCTCACAAGAGGCGGTGACGAAGAGTGGAGCCCAGCGTGGTCGCCCAACGGGGCGTGGATCGCGTTCACGCGAGCTCCGCAGATCTGGCGGATGCGCACCGACGGAAGCGCACAACAAGCGCTCGGGCGCGGCGACGAGGCGGACTGGTCGCCGAACGGAAAGAGAATCGTCTTCACCATCGAGGGGCCGACGGGGAAGGACATCTACTCGATGCGTGCAGACGGAACGGACCGGCGGCGGCTGACCTCCACGCCCGGCCACGAGTGGGCGCCGGCCTGGTCTCCCGGAGGCGTGAAGATCGCCTACTCGCGCGGCTTCAACGGGTCGATCTGGGTCATGGACGCGGACGGCCGAAACAAGCGCCGGGTCATTACGAACGCTGCCGCGCCTTCGTGGTCTCCCCGGGGATCCTTTCTGGCGTTCACGCGCACCCGGGTCGTCGAGTTGCCGAACGAGGACCCTCGGGACATCCCCGCGGTCTTCACGCGCCGCGCGGACGGGGTCGGGACGGCGACGCGGCTCCTCACGCCGGAGTTCGACGAGGACGTCGAAGCCTCGCCCGACGGCACGAGGATTGCCTACACCAGCGTGAGGCCGTACTCGAGGAGCGGCGTCTACGTCGCGGACACCGACGGCGGCAACGAGGCGTTCCTCCACCCGGGGCGCGGGCCAGACTGGTCGCCGGACGGCACGCGGATTCTCCTGTGGCATGACGGGGCCCTCTATGTCGTTGACGAGGACGGGTCGAATCCGATTCAGCTTCCAGAGCCGGAGGGTCACGCTCTCGCATTCCCGATGTCGGGAAGGTGGCATCCCGATGGGCGTGTGGCGTTCATCTCGTTCGGTGCGACGGATTGCGCCGACGTCTACGCCATGAACCTCGACGGCACCAACCTCGCCCGAATGACTCGCGGGGACTGCCTCCCACAGGTGGTCGACTTCGACTGGGATCCGACCGGGGGCGCGCTTGTCTTCACGGGCTTTGCATGCGAGCTCTTCGATTGCGACTCGCAGATCTTCCGCGCGCAAGTCCCGGATGGCGTGCCCGTCGCGCTGGCGACGGCGTTTCCGTTCCTGTTCCACCCGCGCGTTTCGCCGGACGGGACGAAGTTGGCGTTCGTAAGGGCCGGCGACTTCGGCGAAACGGCGGTCTGGTCCATGAACATTGACGGCAGCGGCAAGACGCAGCTCAACTCGATGGGCACGGGCACGGCGCCCGCCTGGCTGCCGTCTCCCTAGTCGACGAGCTCGGCCCAGGAGGCTTCCACCCGGGCCTGGTCCTCGCGGTTCTTCACCGCGGCGCCGAGCGTCTCGCGGCCCGCGTCGCCGTCGACCGTCGTCGCGCCGAGCAGGGAGAGCGCCTTCGCCCAGTCGATCGCCTCCGCCGCGCCCGGGCGCTTGACGAGATCCAGCGCGCGCAGCCGGGACACCGTCTCCGCGACCGAGCGGGCGAGCGCATCCTCGACGCCGGGGGCGCGGAGCCGGATGATCTCCGCCTCGCGCTCGACGTCGGGAAAGTCGATCCAGTGGTAGAGGCAGCGGCGCTTGAGCGCGTCGTGGAGCTCGCGGGTCCGGTTCGACGTGATCACGACCGCGGGCGGCTCCTCGGCGGCGATCGTCGCGAGCTCGGGCACCGTGACCGTGAAGTCCGAGAGCACCTCCAGGAGAAACGCCTCGAACTCGTCGTCGGCGCGGTCGAGCTCGTCGACCAGGAGCACGGCCTTCGAGCCGGCGCGGATCGCCCGCAGCAGGGGCCGCTCGACGAGGAACTCGGGCCCGTAGAGCTCGGCGACCCGCTCGCCTGCACCCACCTCGCCCTCCTGCAGCGCGCGGGCGTAGAGGAGCTGGCGCGCGTAGTCCCACTCGTAGAGCGCCTGCGAGGCGTCGATCCCCTCGTAGCACTGGAGGCGGATCAGGTCGGCCTCGAGGATGCGTGCGAGCGTCTTGCCGACCTCCGTCTTGCCAACACCGGCCTCACCCTCGAGGAGCAGCGGGCGGCCCATGGACGTGGCCAGGAAGACTGCGGTCGCGAGCCCGCGCTCCGGCAGGTACGACTCGGCCCGGAGGGCCTTCTCTACTTCGGCGACGGATCCGAACGGCACGGGTGAAGCGTACGTAAGGTTGACCTGGAAACAACTAGGAGCGTAGGAGTATTCTCGCTCCGCACGGACCGCCCCTGGCTCCGGGGTTACGGAAGGAGGCCCAACCGCATGTACCCCGCGAGGTTCGAGTACCACGCTCCGCAGAGCGTCGACGAGGCGCTCACCGTCCTGGAGCGCTACGGGGACGAGGGAAAGGTGCTTGCCGGCGGGCAGAGCCTCATCCCGCTGATGAAGCTCCGCTTCGCCTCCCCGAAGGCGCTCGTCGACATCAACCGCATCGAAGGGCTCGACTCGATCGAGGAGGACAACGGCTTCCTGTCGATCGGCGCCCTCGTCCGCCACAAGGATTGCGAGCGCTCCGACGCGCTCAAGGGGCGGTTCGGCGTCCTCGGGGACGCCGCGCCGCAGATCTCCGACCCGATCGTCCGCAACCTCGGGACGGTCGTCGGCTCGCTCGCGCACGCCGACCCGCAGGGAGACTGGGGCTCGGCGCTGCTCGCCGCCGGCGCGCAACTCGAAGTCGCCTCCTCGGGTGGGACACGCACGATCCCGCTGGACGAGCTGTTCCAGGGCCCGTTCATGACGAGCCTGGAGCCGAACGAGATCGCCACGGCCGTCCAGATCCCGGATCCCGGGGCGCGCGCAGGCGGGACCTATCTCAAGCTCGAGCGCAGGGTCGGCGACTACGCGACCGTCGGCGTCGCCGTCCACCTCTCGTTCGACAACGGCACCGTCGGCCGCGTGGGGATCGCGCTGACCGGCGTCGGCCCCCGCAACCTGCGGGCCGAGTCCGCCGAGGCGGCGCTCGCCGGCGCCGAGCTGAACGACGACACGATCAAGGCGGCGGCGGAGCTCGCCGCCGAGGCCGCGCAGCCGCGGAGCGACGAACGCGGGAGCGCCGACTACAAGCGGAGCGTCGTCCGCGTCTTCACGGAGCGAGGGCTCCGGAAGGCCGCCGAGTCGGCGCAGGCCGCCTGAGAGGAGGAGAGATGACCGAAGCAGCTGTCGAGACCGGCGCGTTCACCCGCACGGTCACCGCGACGGTGAACGGCACCGCCCGCTCGGCCGACGTCGAGACGCGGCTCCTGCTCGTGCACTTCCTCCGCGAGTCGCTCGGCCTGACCGGCACGCACATCGGCTGCGACACGACGAGCTGCGGCGCCTGCACGGTGCTCCTCGACGGGACGCCCGTGAAGTCGTGCACCGTGCTCGCCGTGCAGGCCGAGGGCCGCGAGATCACGACGGTCGAGGGCCTCGCCGGCCCCGATGGACTCAGCGCCGTGCAGCAGGGGTTCCACGAGGAGCACGGGCTCCAGTGCGGCTTCTGCACGCCCGGGATGATGCTGACCGCGACCGCGCTCCTGGCCGAGAACCCGGACCCCAGCGAAGAGGAGATCCGCTGGGCGATCAGCGGCCAGATCTGCCGCTGCACCGGCTACCAGAACATCGTCAAGGCCGTGCAGCACGCGGCCGCGCAAGGGAAGGAGGGTTAGATGGCCGCCACAGAAGAGATCCGCGGCATCGGCCACTCCGTCAAACGCTTCGAGGACGCCCGCTTCCTCCAGGGGAGGGGCAACTACTTCGACGACATCAAGCTCCCGGGGATGCTCTACCTGGAGTTCCTGCGCAGCCCGTACGCGCACGCTCGCATCAACTCGATCGACACCTCGGCCGCGTCCGCCGTGGAGGGAGTCGTCGCCGTCGTGACCGGCGAGCTCCTGGCTCAGCACAACCTCGCCTGGATGCCGACCCTCTCGGGCGACACGCAGGCCGTGCTGGCGACCGACAAGGTCCGTTTCCAGGGCCAGGAGGTCGCGGCCGTCGTGGCTGAGTCCCCCTACATCGCCAAGGACGCCTGCGAGCTGATCGAGGTCGACTACGAGCCGCTCGAGGCGATCACGACGCCGCAGCGGGCGCTCGAGGCCGACGCGCCCGTCATCCGCGACGAGAAGGAAGGCCAGACCGACAACCACATCTACGACTGGGAGGCCGGCGACAAGGAGGCGACGGACAAGGCCTTCGCCGAAGCCGACAAGGTCGTCGAGCTGGACACCTTCTACCCGCGCTGCCATCCCGCGCCGCTCGAGTGCTGCGGGTGCGTCGCCGACGTCAACCCGGCGACGGGGAAGGCGACGATCTACATGACGTCGCAGGCCCCGCATGCCCACCGCACGCTCTTCGCCATCGTTGCGGGCCTGCCCGAGCACAAGATCCGGATCATCTCGCCCGATCTGGGCGGCGGGTTCGGAAACAAGGTGCCGATCTACCCCGGTTACGTGTGCGCCACGGCGGCGTCGCTCCTGATCGGGCGGCCGGTGAAGTGGGTCGAGGACCGCACCGGGAACCTCATCTCGACGGGCTTCGCCCGCGACTACCACATGCACGGCGAGCTGGCCCTGAAGGACGGGCGCATCACCGGCCTGCGCGTGAAGATGCTCTCCGACAACGGGGCGTTCTTCTCCGACGCGCAGCCGACCAAATGCAAGGCCGGGCTCTTCCACATCGTCACCGGCTCCTACGACATCCCGGCCGCACACGTCGAGACGGCGGGTGCGTACACGAACAAGGCGCCGGGCGGCGTCGCCTACCGCTGCTCGTTCCGCGTCACCGAGGCCTCGTATCTGATCGAGCGCCTCGTCCAGACCGCGGCGTACGAGACGGGCGTCGACCCGGTCGACTTCCGCAAGCAGAACTTCATCAAGCCGGAGCAGTTCCCGTACAAGTCGGCCACCGGGTTCGAGTACGACTCGGGCGACTACGGGGCCGCCATGGACCTCGCGCTCGAGAAGCTCGGCTACGCGGACCTCCGCCGCGAGCAGGAGGAGGCCCGGGCCGAAGGCAGGCTGATCGGCATCGGCGTCGCCTCCTTCACCGAGGTGGTCGGCGCCGGACACGGGGCCGACTACGACATCGCGGGCCTGCGCATGAACGACGGCGCCGAGCTGCGGATCCATCCGACGGGCAAGGCCGTGCTCAAGCTCAGCGTCAAGTCGCAGGGCCAGGGCCACGAGACGACGTTCGCGCAGATCGTCGCCGAGGAGCTGGGCCTCCAGCCCGAGGACGTCGAGGTGCAGGAGGGCGACACGGACCACACGCCCTACGGGCTCGGCACCTACGCGAGCCGTTCGACGCCGGTGTCGGGCGCCGCGACCTCCATGGTCTCCCGCCGGATCCGCGCCAAGGCGCAGAAGATCGCCGCCCACCTCCTGGAGGCGTCCGAGGACGACCTCGAGTGGGACAAGGGCCGCTTCGTCGTCAAGGGGGCGCCCGAGAAGTCGAAGACGATCCAGGACGTCGCCTTTGCCGCCTACACCAACATCCCCACGGGGATGGAGGGCGGCCTCGAGGGCGTCTACTACTACGACCCCCCGAACATGACGTATCCGTTCGGGACGTACGCGGTCGTCGTCGAGATCGACCGTGGGACGGGCGCGTGGAAGGTGCTCCGCTGCGTGGCCGTGGACGACTGCGGCGTACGCATCAACCCGATGGTCGTCGCGGGCCAGATTCACGGCGGCCTGACCGAGGGCTTCGCCATCGCCGCCATGCAGCTGATCGACTTCGACGAAGACGGCAACTGCATGGGCGCCAACTTCATGGACTACCTCATCCCGACCGCCTGGGAGACGCCCAAGTTCGAGCTCGGCGAGACGGTGACGCCTTCGCCGCACCATCCGCTCGGCGCCAAGGGCATCGGCGAGTCGGCGACGGTCGGCGCCCCCGCAGCCTTCGTCAACGCGGTGGTGGACGCCCTTGCCCACGCAGGTGTCCGCAACCTCGAGATGCCGGTGACGTCTGCCCGCGTCTGGGCTGCCCTGCAGGAGGCTAATCTGGCTGAGTGACCCCTGCGGA
>DASSCF010000087.1:0-6046 GCA_035698025.1 Gaiellaceae bacterium | reverse complement strand
CGGCCCGTGTAGTAGAGGATCCGCTCGGTCGTCGTCGTCTTGCCGGCGTCGATGTGCGCCATGATCCCGATGTTGCGGACGTGGTCGAGCCCGACCTTCCCGCTTGTCTTCACGGTGCTCACCGCTACCACCTGTAGTGGGCGAAGGCCTTGTTGGCCTGCGCCATCCGGTAGAGGTCGTCCTTGCGCTTGAACGCGCCGCCCTGCTGGTTGAGCGCGTCCATGATCTCGTTGGCGAGCTTCTCGTCCATGTGCTTCTCGCGGCGCTCGCGGGCGTAGCCGACGAGCCAGCGCACGGCGAGCGTGCGCGCGCGGCGTTGCGGCACCTCGACGGGCACCTGGTAGTTCGCGCCGCCGACGCGGCGGGAGCGCACCTCGAGCACGGGCGTCACGGTCTTGACGGCCTGCTCGAGCACCTCGACCGGCGGCTTGCCTGTCCGCTCGCCGACCTTCTCCAGCGCGGAGTAGACGATCAGCTCGGCCGTCGACTTCTTGCCGCGGACCATGACCTTGTTGACCACCTGCGAGACCAGCTTGGAGCTGTACAGGGGGTCGGGGACGAGCTCGCGGACGGGAACTTCAGCGCGGCGGGGCATCCTTAGCCGCCCTTCTTCGCGCCGTACTTGGAGCGGCCCTGCCGCCGCTCGGCGACGCCGCCGGCGTCGAGCGCGGCGCGGATCACCTTGTAGCGGAAGCCCGGCAGGTCCTTCACGCGGCCGCCGCGGATGAGGACGACCGAGTGCTCCTGGAGGTTGTGACCCTCGCCCGGGATGTACGCCCCGACCTCCATCTGGTTCGTCAGACGGACGCGCGCGACCTTGCGCAGTGCGGAGTTCGGCTTCTTGGGCGTGGTCGTGTACACGCGCGTGCAGACCCCCCGCTTCTGCGGGGCGCCGCGGAGGGCGGGTGTCTTCACCTTGGTCGGAGGGGTCTTGCGACCCTTCCGCACGAGCTGGTTCACGGTTGGCACGCGGTCGAAATCCTTACTGTCGGAGGTGTCGCCTGGACGGCGTTCCAGACGCAACAAAAGGCCGACATGGGGCAGGCCCATGCCGAACCTCGCGGCATGGTAGCAGCTTGAAACCCCTTGCCGCCAGGGTTTGCGAAGCCTGGACTTTGGGGGATTGTGGCTCGCCGAACGCGCCGCGTATCGTCATGATGCGCTCGCGACGCGGCTTTCGTGGGACGACGCTGAATGCCACTCGCCGACACCGCCACCTGGATCGCCGTCGGCTTCGCCATCGGCGCGGCCGTCCTCGCCCTGGCCGCCTCCGCGGCGCTTCTCCTGTACGTCGTGAGACGCGGCAGGGAGACCGGGCCGAAGCCCGTTCCGGGGGACAGGCCGGCCCTCCGTGCGGTGCCGGACGAGGCGTCGGTGGCCCTCGTCGACGCGCGCGAGGAGACGAGGCGCTCCCGCCGGCTGGCCGAGATCGCGGCCACGATCGAGCTCGACTCGGTGCTCGAGCGCACGCTCACGGCCGCCACGGACACGGCGGGCGTGGACGCAGCCATGGCGGTCGTGCGCCAGGAGGACGAGGAGCCGCTCGTCGCCACGTTCGGCATGACGGCGCGGGAGGCCGCGCGCCAGCCGGTGACGAGCTCGCCCTCGGGTGGGGCGCGCGCCGTGCGGATCAGCTACCGGTACGACCCCGAGGACGAGGCGGAGGACGACGAGAACGGCGGGCTGATCAGCGGCGGCGTCTCCGTGCCGCTGCGCGAGGACAACGTCGGCGTCATCGGGACACTCGCGGTCTTCTGGCGCGGCACCGACCAGGTGCCCGAGGACGGCGTCATCGCGGGCCTTGAGGAGCTCGCACGCACGAGCGCGCCCGCGATCCGCAACGCGCAGAGGTTCCGCCTCGCCCGCCAGCTCGCAGACGTGGACGGGCTCACGTCGCTCCACAACCGGCGGTACTTCCACGAGACGCTGGGACGGGAGGCCGCACGGGCACACCGCTACGAGCGCCGACTCGCGCTCGTGATCGTCGACATCGACGACTTCAAGGAGACGAACGACCGCCTCGGGCACCTGGGCGGCGACGCCGTGCTCGCGGCGGTCGCCGAGCGCCTGCTCTCGGCCGTTCGGAGCGCCGACATCGCCTGCCGGGTCGGCGGCGACGAGTTCGCGGTCATCCTCCCGGAGGCCTCCGCCCGGGACGCCGAGCAGCTCTACCAGAGGATCCAGTTCGCGATCGGGTCGGGCGCGGCCGGGCCCGCCGAGAACGTGCGCATCTCGGCGGGCATCGCCGAGCTCAGGCCCGAGGACGACGCGATCTCGCTCTTCGAGCGGGCCGACGAAGCGCTCTACCGCGCCAAGGAAGGCGGCAAAGGCCAGGTCCGCAAGGCCGACGGGTCGTCGGCGTACAGCTAGAGGCGGGCGCCGGCGCGCGCGAGGTCCTGCTCGCGGCGCCGCACGAGGTTGCGGACGTCCTCGAGGAAGCGGGCGCAGTCCGACTCGAGCTCGTCGGAGAGGAAGTGGCCCGGAGGGGCCGTGCTGACCTGCTCCTGTGCAGGGAAATGCTGCGAACTGTCGGGACCAACCAAGGTACTCCCCACCTCGCTGTGGATTGTGTGGATAACTGCCGCCTCGCCCTATTCGACCGGAACGCGGCCCCTCTCGCCGCGCCGGAAGCCAGTCTACGCCTAGCCCGGAGGCGACTGCACTACCCCTTTTGAGGGATGTCTTGGGAAGTCCTCGCAAAGAGCGCGAAAAACGCGATTCAGGCTCGCGCGACGGCCTTCCAGAGGCCCTCGTACTCGAGCACGAGGCCGTCCTCGTCGACGGTCAGCTCGGCCTCGAAGTCGTCCTGGGTGTACCGGTAACGGTCCTCCCCCAGGCGCGCGTAGCGCTGCACGGCGCGCACGAACCGGAGCTCGGGCCAGACGAGCCAGGCGACGGCGATCTCCTGCTCCTCGCCGACGCGGAGCCCGAGACGCCGGATCGGGAGCGTGTTGGTCGCCGGCGTGAAGCTGAGATCGACGTCGACGCAGTCCTCAAATTCCGGCGGGCGCTCCTTGCCCGACCAGAGCCCGCCGATCTCCACCGGGTCCCGGAAGTCGCCGCCCGCAAACGAGACGAGCACCTCGACGTCGGTCGTCGCCCAGGCGGCGTCGACCGTGACCACGTACCGCAGCTCGATCGGTTGCTTCGCCTCGTGCGTCAGCACCGTCCCGCGGAGCCGCCGGCCGCGGCCCGCCCGCTCGAGGACGCAGACCTCGCTGCCGCCGTCGGACGCCTGCCAGAGGATCGCCGTCATGACGCCCCAGAATAGGACGAGGGCGCCTTTCGGCGCCCTCGTAGCCACTGCTGTCGGTACGTTCTCTAGCTCTCTTCGTCGAGCGGCGAGTCGACCTCGGGGACTTCCTCGGCCTCGAGCGTCGAGCGCCCCTCGCCGTTGGTCTCCCCGTCTCCGAACATGAGGCCGAGGCTCTCGCCGTCGGAGCCGATCTCCTCGAGCGCGGCGAGCAGCTGCTCCTCGGTCTCCGGCCGCGCGTACGCGGAGGCTGGGACCTTCTCGCTCGGGGTGATGTCGACGCCGCGGTACCGCTTGAGGCCCGTGGCCGCCGGGATCAGCTTGCCGATGATCACGTTCTCCTTGAGGCCGAGGAGCCGGTCGACCTTGCCCTCGATCGAGGCGTCGGTCAGCACCTTCGTCGTCTCCTGGAAGGAGGCGGCCGAGAGGAACGACTCCGTCGCCAGGGAGGCCTTCGTGATGCCGAGGATGAGCGGCTCGAACGTCGCCTGCTCCTTCTTCTCGCCCTTCACGCGGAGGTTCTCCCGCTCGAGCACGGACTTGTCGACGAGCTGGCCGGGCAGGAGATCCGTGTCGCCGGCGTTCTCGACGCGGACCTTCTTGAGCATCTGGCGGACGATCAGCTCGATGTGCTTGTCGTGGATGTCGACGCCCTGCGACTTGTAGACGTTCTGCACCTCGCCCACGAGGTAGAGCTCCGTGGGCGTCGAGCCCTTGCCGGACTTGGAGTGCAGCGCCAGCAGCTCGGCCGGCGCGAGCGAGCCCTCGTGGAGCGGGTCGCCCGGCTCGACCACATCGCCCTTGGAGACCAGGAGCCGCGTGCGGCGCGGCAGCTGGTAGTCCTTCGGCTGGAGCGGCTCGCCGTCCTCGTCGACTCCGTCGGGGACGATCGTGACCTTCGGGCCGCGGTCGGTCTCCTCGATCTCGACGCGCCCGCCGACCTGCGCGAGCGTGGCGGCACCCTTCGGGTTCCGCGCCTCGAAGATCTCGACGACGCGCGGGAGGCCGTGGGTGATGTCGGCGCCTGCGACACCGCCGGTGTGGAACGTCCGCATCGTGAGCTGCGTGCCCGGCTCGCCGATCGACTGCGCGGCGATGATGCCGATCGCGTCGCCGATCTCGGCCATGTGGCCGGTGGCCAGGAACGTCCCGTAGCAGGCACGGCACACGCCGTACTCGCTGCGGCACTTGAGGATGCTGCGCACCGGGACGTGGAAGGTCTCGGCGTTCTCCTCCAGCTCCTCTGCCAGCTCGCGAAGCCGCGGATAGGTGATCTCGTCGCCCTTGGCGAGCAGCACGGTCTTCCCGGGCTTCCCGTCCTTGAGCGGCTTGCGCACGTCCACGGCGGCCACGCGCCCGGCGAGGGAGCGATTCAGGCCCTCGGGGACGAAGATCGGCAGGTCCACCGACTCCTCGCTGCCGCAGTCCTCGTCTCGGACGATCACGTCCTGCGAGACGTCGACGAGCCGGCGGGTCAGGTAACCCGAGTCCGCCGTGCGGAGCGCCGTGTCTGCGAGGCCCTTGCGCGCGCCGTGGGTCGAGATGAAGTACTCGAGCACCGAGAGGCCCTCCATGAAGTTGGCCTTGATCGGCAGCTCCATGATCTCGCCCTTCGGATTGGCCATCAGGCCGCGCATGCCCGCCAGCTGGCGGATCTGCTTGAAGGATCCACGGGCTCCCGAGTTGGCCATCATGAAGATGGGGTTCAGCTCGAGGAGGTTCTCCTCCATGGCGTCCGCGACGGTGTCGGTGGCCTCCGTCCAGATGCTGACGATCGCATCGTGGCGCTCCTCTTCGGTGATGAGGCCGCGCTCGAACTGCGTCTCGACCTTCTGGACGCTCTCCTCGTACCTCTCGAGGATCTGCTCCTTGTCGGGCGGGATGACGATGTCGTTCTTCGAGATCGTGATCCCCGCCTGCGTCGCGTAGTGGAACCCGAGCTCCTTGATCGTGTCGAGGAGCACCGAGATCGCGGCCGCGCCGTAGACGTCGACCAGGGCGGTGACGAAGTCGTTCGTCTCCTTCTTGCCGAGCGTCCGGTTGATGAACTCGACCGACTCCGGGTCGACGTCGTCGAGCGCGCGGGAGATCGACCGTGCGACCTCCTCGTTGAAGATGACGCGGCCCGGCGTGGTGAGGATGCGCTCCCCGCCGCGGCGGTACTCGATCGGATCCTGGAGCCCGACGCGTTCCTGCCGGTTGTCGAGCGCGAGGATGACCTCTTCCTCGGACCCGAAGTAGCGGGGCCGCGGGTCGAAGTCCTCGGCCGTCATCGACGGGAGGTCGTGGCTGCAGTACGTCAGGTAGTAGCCGCCGAGGACCATGTCCTGCGAAGGCGTGGAGAGCGGCCTCCCGTGCGCCGGCGAGAGGATGTTGTTCGCCGAGAGCATGAGGATGCGGGCCTCGGCCTGCGCCTCCGCGGAGAGCGGGAGGTGCACGGCCATCTGGTCGCCGTCGAAGTCCGCGTTGAACGCGTGGCAGACGAGCGGGTGGATCTGGATCGCCTTGCCCTCGACGAGCACGGGCTCGAACGCCTGGATGCCGAGGCGGTGGAGCGTCGGCGCCCGGTTGAGCAGCACCGGATGCTCGGCGATGACCTCCTCGAGCACGTCCCAGACCTCCGGGGCCATCGACTCGACGTACTTCTTGGCGGCCTTGATGTTCTGGACGGACTTGCGCTCGACGAGCCGGCTCATGATGAACGGCTTGAAGAGCTCGAGCGCCATCAGCTTGGGCAGGCCGCACTGGTGGAGCTTGAGCGTCGGGCCCGAGACGATCACGGACCGCCCCGAG
>DASSCF010000086.1:0-2944 GCA_035698025.1 Gaiellaceae bacterium | reverse complement strand
GACGCCGACCCCATCCAGGCGATGGACGATGCGCTCCGGACCTTCGGCGCCGACGAGATCGTCATCTCTACCCACCCGCCCGGCCGCTCGAACTGGCTCGAGAAGGAGATCATCGCGCGCGCGAGGGAGCGCTACGACGTGCCCATCACGCACGTCGTCGTGGATCTCGAAGCGGAGCGCGGGCCGGCGCCCTAGCCGGACGTCTCGGCCGTCGTCGTGCCGCTGTCGCCGCTCGGGTCGCAGCCGTCGAGGTTCTTGCCCGCGACGCTCGCGACGTAGCCGGCGACGTCGACCGCGTCCTGGCCGGTCACGATGTCCGCGGGCATCGTCCCCTGGGCGAGATCGATCTGTCCGAGGACGACCGAGTAGAGCGTGTCCTCGGCGAAGCCCTGGACGCACGACCAGCCGAGCGCCGTGTCGAGGTTCGGGCCGACGTTCCCGGCCGTGCCGGCATCCGCCAGCGTGTGGCAGGACGCGCAGTTCTCGACGAAGAGCTGCTTGCCGGCCCCGGTGTTCGCGCTCTCCAAGCCCTCGGCCGGCGTTTCGCCGCCTCCGCAGCCTGCGACGCCCAGAGCGGCGAGCGCGAGCAGGAGGACGGCGAGCCGGCGCGCCACGGTCTACGGACTGGGGGCTTCTGCCGCGCTGACGCTCTCGAGCGCCTCCGCGCGGGTCTCGTGAATGGGGAAGACCCTGTTGAGCCCGGTGATCTCGAAGATCTTGGTGATGTTGCGGTCGCTGCAGACGATCGAGAGCTGCCCGCCGTTGGGGCGCAGCCGCTTCACTCCGCCGACAAGCACGCCCAGCGTGGTCGAATCGATGAAGGTGGTGTCGGTGAGATCGACGACGACCTGCTTCCCGCCCTTCTCGATCACGTCGAGGAGCTGCTGCTTGAACTCCGGCGCCGTGTAGAGGTCGATCTCGCCCGTGAGGGCGATCACGTACACGTCACCGTCGGCGTGCTCCGTCTTGATGTCGAAGTTCATGAGTCCCCTTCTCGTGTGGCGGTTGCGTACCTTAACCGCTCTACTGCCCGTCCGAGCCGCCGCCCGAACCACCACCGGCGTCGTCCCCGGTCCCGCCCTGGTCGATGCCGGCGATGACCTTGAGGCTCTCGACGCGCTGCTCGATCAGCTCGGCGTTCGGGTTGTTCGGGGCCTTCTCGAGGAACGCTTCGTAGGCCTCGACGGCGGTCGGATAGTCCTGCGCGGTCTCGGCCGCCTGCGCGAACTGGAGCAGGAGAAGGGGCTCGTCCTCCACGAGCTCGGTCAGGTCGGCGAGCACGCTTTGCTGGAGGATGGCGTTGCTCTGCACCTCGGCGTTGGCCGCCTGCGCCCGCGCCTCGGCCTGCGCGCTGACCGAGTCGGTGATCTCGTTGCCGAGGATCTCCTGGAGGAAGGGGCTGTCGTCGGGCGCGAAGGTCTTCGGGAGCGAGGCCTCGGCCGCCTCGTTGGCGGCGATGTTCGCGCGGTCCTGCGCCTCGCCGATCTTCTGCGCGTAGAGGGACGCGAGGGTGCGGAGCGCGTCGGCGTCGTCGGGCTCCATGGTGCGGTAGCGCTCGAGCGCCGCGATCGCCTCGTCCACCTCGCCCTCCCGAGCGGCCGCGGTCGCGAGATCGAGGCGGGCCTCCGGGTCGTCCGGGTTCTCCTGGACGGCCTCGCGCGCGTCGTCGAGGCTCGGGCCGTCGGTGGCGACCGGCCGGTTCAGGAGGTCCGAGAGGTAGTCGCCGATGCCCGATCCGCCGGCGCCGACGCCGAAGAAGACGAAGCTGCCGGCGAAGGCGACTGCGAGAAAGAGGAAGACCCATTTCGCCCGACGCCGAAGCTTCGGGAAGAACATCAGATCTTCGGCGCTGGCGGCGCTTCGCTGAGCAGGCGGCCGCGTGCGGCGCTTGCGCTGCGTCGAAGATCGTGCCACTCGAATCCTCCTTCCTCGTACCGAACCTCGCCGTCGACGAGGGTGAGGAGCACCCGGTCTGGCGAGCCGCCGAAGACTACGGCGGTGATTGGCTCCTCCCAGGGGAGGAACGGTGACCCGGCGAGCGAGACGACGGTCAGGTCGGCGCGCTTTCCGGGGGTCAGCGAGCCCGTCTCGGCGTCGAGCCCGAGCGCACGCGCTGAGCCAAGAGTAGCGAGTTCCAGCGCGGCGTTCGCCGTGAGGGCATCGGCCCGACGCGCGCGCACGCGCGCGGTGTAGACGGCGGTTCGCATCTCCTCGAAGAGGTCGAACGAGGGCGTCGAGGCGGGACTGTCCGTTCCCAGACCGACGCGGACCCCCGCGGCGCGCATCTCGGCGACCGGTGCCGCTCCGCAGCCGAGGATCGCGTTCGAGCGCGGGCAGTGGGCGACCGCGACGTCGTGCTCGGCGAGAAGCGCGATCTCGTCAGCCTCGACGTGCACGCAGTGGGCGGCGAGAACGTCCGGCCCGAGCAGGCCGCGGCCCGCCAGGAGGCGGATGCCCGTCTGGCCCGCCGGCTCCACCGGGACGCCCGGGGCGTCGGCAATCAGGCCGGTCCCATGGAGGAGCCATTCCTGCTCGGCCTCGCTCTCGGCGAGGTGGGTGACGACGGGGAGGCCGAGCTCCGCGCAGGCGGCATAGACGTCCGCGGTGACGCTGTACGGCGCGTGCGGCGAGACGCCGAGCCTGACGCGGCCGGTGAGCGAGCCCGCAATCGTCTCGCGCAAGGCCTCGAAGCGCTCGAGGGCGGCGTCGGGGTCGGCGCCGAAGACCTCCAGCGCCACGAGGGCGCGCAGCCCGAGCTCGTCGCACGCGGGCGCGGCCGCGCCGGTGAAGCTGGCGTCGGCGATCGTGCCGATCCCCGAGCGGAGACACTCCGCGGCCCCGAGGCGGGCGATCGCCACGGCGTCGCCGTCGAGCAGCCGGGCCTTGCGCTGGATGTGGAGGGCGATCCAGGGCGCGAACGAGAGCGTGTCGCCGAAGCCCGAGT
>DASSCF010000085.1:0-4921 GCA_035698025.1 Gaiellaceae bacterium | reverse complement strand
GACTCCTTCACGCGCAATTCCTCGGCACCCGTCACGACGCTGTTGCCGCGGGCCATCCCGGCGGCGAGCGCGAAGAGCGGCAGCTCGTCGACGAGCGTCGGCACCTCCTCGGGCCGGACCTCCGTGGCTGTGAGCTCGGCGGACTCCACCTGGAGGTCGGCGACCGGCTCCCCACCGACGACGCGACGGTTGAAGACCGCGATCCGGGCGCCCATGCGCTCCAGCACGGACAGGAGCCCGGTGCGCGTCGGGTTGATCCCGACGCCGTGGAGGCGCAGCTCCGACTCCGCGAGCAGCGTCGCTGCCACGACGAACGGCGCCGCCGAGGAGAAGTCACCGGGCACGGAGGTGCGAAGCGGTTGCAGCGCCGTGACGGGTGAGACGCCGGGCTCGCCCGCCTTCCGCTGCACACGCGCGCCCATCGCCTCCAGCATCCGCTCCGTGTGATCCCTCGTCGGCGCCGGCTCGACGACCACGGTCGCGCCGCCCTCCGCGTAGAGCCCGGCGAGCAGGATCGCCGACTTCACCTGCGCGCTCGCCATGGGCAGCGTCCAGCGCACGGGCTCGAGCGCCCCTCCCTCCACGACGACGGGCGCATGCCCGTCCTCGGTCTCCACGCGCGCGCCCATCGCACGGAGCGGCTCCGCGATCCGCTCCATCGGCCTGGTCGAGAGCGACTCGTCCCCGACGAGCTCGAAGCGCCCCTCCTGCCCGGCGAGGATGCCCGGCAGGAGCCGCATGAGCGTGCCGGCGTTCCCGCAGTCCAGCGGCTCGCCCGGCTCTCTGAGGCCGCGCAGCCCGACGCCCTCCACCCGCACGCGTTCGCCGTCGACCTCCACCCCGGCCCCGAGCGCCCGCACGGCCGCGGCCGTCGAGAGGGTGTCCTCCGAGGCCCCGAAGCCCTCGATCTCGCTCACGCCGTCGGCGATCGCCCCGAGCAGGAGCGCGCGGTGGGAGACGGACTTGTCGCCCGGCACGGCGATGTCCCCCCGGATCGCCGCCGCCGGCTCGATCCTCATCAGTCTTCGAAGGCGGGAGAGACGATGACCGAGTAGCCCTGCGCCTCGAGCAGGTCGGCGGCCCGGCGTGCGGCCTCCTCGCCCTGGACGAGCACGTCGAGCGTGCCGCCGCGCTCGGGCGAGAGGTGGTCGAGCTCGAAGTCCTCGATGTTGATCTTCTCCGCGCCGAGCGCCTGCGTGATCCCGGAGAGCACGCCCGGCCGGTCGGGCACGTGGACGCGCACGCGCTGCATCGCGCCGGGGTCCTCGTACGCCTCCGCGAGGAGCCGCCGCCGGTTGCCGCCGGCCTCGCCGATCCAGCGGGCGAGCCAGCCGGCATCGCGCGCCTCGAGGGCCCGTTCGAGCTCCTCGACGCGACGCCGGTGCTCGACGAGCGAGGCACGAAGCTCCTCCGCGTTGTCGAGGAAGATGTCGATCCAGATACGCGGGTTCGCCCCGGCCACGCGGGTCATGTCACGCATGGAGCCTCCGGCAGAGCCGAGCGGTTCGTGACCGTCCACCCGCACCGAGCCTGCGTGATTGAGGACGACGTTGGCGAGCGCGTGCGGCAGGTGACTGGTGATCGCCAGCAGCCGATCGTGGGCGTTCGGGTCGATCGCTACGGGGACCGCGCCCAGCGAGGAGATGAAACCGTGGAGGAGCCGGTAGCGCTCGGGCTCCGTCTCCGCCACCGGGGTCAGGAACCAGGTCGCGCCGACGAAGAGCTGCTCGCTGCCGCTCGCGGGGCCGCGCGCCTCAGAGCCGCACACCGGATGCCCACCGATGAAGCGCACGCGGTCCTCGACCGCGGCGCAGAGCGCGGACTTCGTCGAACCGACGTCGGTCACGGTCGAGCCGTTGGAGGCAGCCGCCAGCACCTCCTCGATCCGCTCCCCGAGGGTCGCAACGGGCGTCGCGACGACCACGAGGTCGGTGTCCTCGACTGCTGCGACGAGGCTCTCGGCAGGCTCGTCCAGCGCGCCTTTCTCCGCCGCGACGGCCAGGAACTCGGGATCGGCGTCGTAGCCGACCACCCGCGCGACCCCGGCGCGCTTGGCGGCGAGGCCGACCGAGGCGCCGATCAGCCCGGTGCCGACGATCCCGAGGCGCTCGACCATTACTGCGGTCGAGAGTCGTGGCGGCGCATGAGCTCGGCGAGCGTAAAGGCGAGGTCGAGCGACTGGCGCGCGTTCAGCCGCGGGTCGCAAAGCGTCATGTAGCGCGCGTTCAGCTGCTCCTCGAGGACGGCCTCGGAGCCGCCGAGGCACTCGGTGACGTCCTCGCCCGTGAACTCGAGGTGGATGCCGCCCGGCCAGACGCGCTCCTTGCGGCACGCCGCGAAGAAGCCCTCGATCTCGGCCATGATCGCGTCGAGGCGGCGCGTCTTGAAGCCGGACTCCGTCTTGAAGACGTTCGCGTGCATCGGGTCGGAGGCCCAGAGCACCGGGTGCTCGGCTTCCCGCACGGCGCGCAGGATCGGCGGCAGCAGCTCGTAGACGTGGTCGGCGCCCATGCGCGCGACGAGTGTGAGGCGGCCGGGGATGCGGTTCGGATTGAGCCGCTCGCAGAGCTCGAGCACCTCGTCGGCGGTCGCAGTCGGCCCGACCTTGAGGCCGAGCGGGTTGTGCACGCCCGAGAAGAACTCGACGTGGGCTCCGTCGGGCTGGCGGGTGCGCTCCCCGATCCAGAGCATGTGGGCAGAGCAGTCGTACCAGTCGCCGGTCGTCGAGTCGCGGCGCGTGAGCGCCTCCTCGTAGTCGAGCACGAGGCCCTCGTGGCTCGTCCAGACGTCCACCTGGTGGAGCTGGGACTCGGCCGAGAGGTCGATCCCACAGGCGGCCATGAAGCGGAGCGCGCGCTCGATCTCCGAGGCCAGCTGCTCGTAGCGGCGGCCCTCGGGCGACGAGGCGACGAACTCCTGGTTCCACTCGTGCACGCGCATGAGGTCTGCAAATCCGCCCTTCGTAAACGCACGCAGCAGGTTGAGTGTCGCCGTCGCGTGGTTGTAGGCCTGCACCATCCGGTCGGGATCCGGGATGCGCGCCTCGGGCGTCGCGGCGTCGTCGTTGATCATGTGGCCGCGGAAGGACGGGATCTCCTGCCCGCCGACGTCCTCGGTCGGCGACGAGCGCGCCTTCGCGAGCTGGCCGGCTATCCGGCCGACCTTCACGACGGGGAGCGTGGCGCCGTACGTGAGCACGGCGGCCATCTGGAGCATGATCTTGAGCTTCTCGCGGATGTGGACGGCCGAGAGGTCGTGGAACGACTCGGCGCACTCCCCCGCCTGGAGCAGGAAGGCGCGGCCCTCGACGGCGTCGGCCAGGACGGAGCGGAGCTGGCGCGCCTCGCCCGCGAAGACGAGCGGCGGCACGCTGGCAAGCCGGGCCCGCGCGGCCTCGGCCCGCTCCTCGCTCGGCCAGTCCGGCTGGTGCAGCGCCTGGTGCGAGCGCCAGGAGGAGGGCGTCCAGGAAGGCTTCGTCACTGCCATCGGAGTCCAGTCTAGTTAGGGATAATCGGCGGCACCGTGCGCGTCCTCTCAGGAATCCAGCCGACAGGTGACAAGCACCTCGGCAACTACATGGGCGCCATCCGCCGGTGGGTCGAGGAGCAGCACGAGGTCGACGCGTTCCATCCGATCGTCGACCTTCACGCGATCACCGTCCCGCAGGAGCCCGACGTCCTGCGCGAGTCCACGCTCGACCTCACGGCCCTCCTGATCGCCTCCGGCCTCGACCCCGACGTCTGCACGCTCTTCGCGCAGAGCCACGTGCCGGAGCACCCGCGCCTGACGTGGGTGCTCGAGTGCATGACGCCGCACGGCGAGCTCCGGCGCATGCCGCAGTTCCGGGAAAAGTCCGCGTCGCAGGAGAGCTTCTCGGTCGGCCTGATGACCTATCCGGTGCTCCAGGCGGCGGACATCCTCCTCTACGACGCCGACCTGGTCCCGGTGGGGGAGGACCAGCGGCAGCACATCGAGCTCGCACGCGACATCGCGCAGCGGTTCAACCAGCGCTTCGGCGAGACGTTCGTCGTCCCCGAGGGCACCTACGGCGAGATCGGGACGAAGATCATGGACCTTCAGGACCCGACGAGCCGCATGTCGACGTCCCTGAGCACCGAGCTCGGCGTCGTCAGGGTCCTCGACCCGCCGGACACGATCAGGCGCAAGCTGCGCTCGGCCGTCACGGACTCGGGCCGCGACGTCGTGCGCGCCGAGGACAAGCCCGGGATCACGAACCTGATCGAGATCATGGCCGTCTCCACCGGCGAGGCGCCCGAGGCGATCGAGGCCCGCTTCGACGGCGCCGGCTACGGGCAGTTCAAGGAGGCGGTCGGCGAGGCGGTCGTGGAGCTCCTCGACCCCGTCCGCCTGCGCTACGGCGAGCTGCGCGGGAACCCGGGCCAGCTGCGGGAGATCCTCGCCAAGGGCGCCGAGAAGGCGCACGCCATCGCCTCCGCGACACTCACGCGCGTGCACGACCGCGTCGGCTTCGTCCCGCCCTAGGCCGTTGTTCCTCTCCCCGGACGGCTCCTACTCGGCGATGTACCCGAGCGTGGTGCGCCGCTTGGGAGCCGGCGCGATCGACTGGTCGCTGTGCGTGATCCTCTACCTGCTCGGCTCGATCGTCGGCGGCGTCTTCGCGAGTGTCGGGCTCACGAGCTGGGAGGCCGGCGACCTGCGCGGGATCCCGGGCGCGACGCTGATCACGATCTCGCAGCTCCTGATCGCCGTTCCCATCGTCGCGTACTTCGCCGCCTACTGGCGCTCCGGGTCGACGCTCGGGATGCGCGCCCTCGACATCGAGGTCGCGCGCGAGGAGACGGGCCTCCCGCCCCGTTGGGGTCGCGCGATCGCGCGCGGCTGCGTCGCCTTCGTGCTCGCCCTGGCGGTGAACAACGTCTACCTCGTGCGCGGCGGCGAC
>DASSCF010000084.1:0-29771 GCA_035698025.1 Gaiellaceae bacterium | reverse complement strand
CGCGGGTCGACCTTGCGGTTGCGCAGCTCGTCGGCCGCGCGCCCCACGCCGACGAGGTCACGGCTGCGGAGGAGGACGAGCGCGTCCTCGTCGCCGAGCCGCTCTCCGTCGAGCACGCGGTCGAGCACCTCGGCGACGGCGCCGTTTCCGTTCGCCCGCCCGTTGCCGTTTCCGCTTCCGGTCACGCCGAGACCGTTTCCGGGGCGACGAAGCGCAGCTCGGGGACGCGGTCGAGCTCGCCGACGTCGCGCGCGAGCTCGAAGAAGGTGATCAGCCCGGCGCGCTCCCGCGGCCCGAAGCTGTAGCGAAGCTTCTCGAAGTAGCGGGCGAGGAAGCCGGCCGGGTAGCCGTAGCGCTCACTCGCCTCGAAGGCGAGGCGCTCGGGCTCGGCCCTGGCGTGGCGCACGGAGGAGACGAGCGCCTCCTCGAGCAGCAGCACCCCCGGCGGCGCGGGCTCCGGGCAGGCCCAGACGGCGAAGACCATCGGGAGCCCGGTGCGCTCGAGCCAGAGGCGGCCGAGATCGTGGTGCGGCGTCGGATCCTCGAAGGCGCTGCGGAGTGCGGCGTCGCCGATCAGGAGCTTCGCGTCGGCCTTCTTACCCAGCGGGACGAGCACCGCCTCGGGGAGCAGGATCCTCGTCAGCACGACCGAGGTGGCGCTCTCGGGCGTGACCGCGACGGAGTCGACATGCTCGAGCGGCGCCTTCGAGACGAGCTGGATCGAGTCGACCGCGCCCTCGGACGAGACGCAGAGCCGGGGGAGGATGCGGAGGCGGTCGGCGTTGCGCGCGTACTCGATCGAGGAGATCGGCGCGATGTCGATCTCGCCGGCGAGCAGCCGCTCGTTCAGCTCGGTCGGGACGCCAGGGACCTCTTCCACGTCGACGTCGAGCCGGTGGAAGACCGGCGCCATGTTCACGTAGCTGATGCGGCCGAGTCGAATCATCTGCTGGGCCTCCACTTGCGTCTGGGGAGGTCAGATAGACGCGAGTAACTTCGGGTCCCGACCCGCCCCCTGCTCGCGTCCAGCCTACCGCCGGGCGCCGCGCCGGTGCGTGACCGAACGTGACGGATGTGGGTCAAGCGTACGACCTCCAGAGGAAGAACGTGAGCAGGTTCCCGTCGAGGTCGAGGGCGGCGAACTCGCGGCTGCCGAAGTCGGTGTCGTCGGGCCCGCCGACCGAGACCGGATGGAGGACGTCCTGGGCGGCGAGCTCGGCGAAGAGCTCGTCGACATCGGAGACGACGATCCGGCAGCTCGCCGTGCCGGCGATGAAGGACTCGGCGCCGGAGCGCACCGGCTGCTCGCCGCGCTCGGCGCCTCGCCAGCTCTCGTCGCCCGCCTCCCACAGGTGCAGCACCGCGTCCCCGCGGGCCATGACGGCGAAGCCGCCGTCGTGGTGGAGCACGTGGAAGCCGAGCCGGTCGTGGTAGAAGGCGACCGCCGCCGCGGCGTTGCGAACCGGCAGCGCCGGGATGGTCTGGCCGAGCGTCACGTCGGCACGCGGCACCGGCTCCCGACCGGCGGGCTCCCGCTCTTCGAGCCCGGCTTCCCGCAGCGCGGTCGCGCGGTCGGGGAAGTCCTGGATATGGACGATCGCGTCCTCCTCCACCGTCAGCACCTGATGCAGGTCGTCGCCCTCGGGCGCGTCCTGCAGGTTCATCTCGACCACGATCCGCTCCGGGGTCTCGGCGACGATCCTGGGCAGCGCGCGATGGCCCTGCTTGATGTGCCACTCGAACCAGGCGCGGACCTCGTCGCGGCTCGAGCACGTCGGCGTCTCCTCGCCCGCCCGCGCGTAGCCCGACCACGTCACCTCGGGGTCGAGCACGGCGATCATGCCCTCGAAGTCGGCGCGGCCGAACGCGTCGCTGAGACGGTCGGCGACCGTCACGCGTCCCACCGCCGCAGCTCGTTGTAGAGCGTGTCGCGCTGCACGGGGACGCGGCCCGCCTCCTGGACGAAACGGACGAGCTCGTCGATCTTCTGCTCCGTCTCCGTCGTCGCGCCGGCGGCGTGGAAGATCTCTTCGCGGACGACGGTGCCCTGGACGTCGTTCGCGCCGAAGTGGAGCGCGACGGCCGCGAGCGGCATGCCCATCATGATCCAGTAGGCCTTCACGTTCGGGACGTTGTCGAGCAGGAGCCGCGAGACCGCGATCATCTTCAGGTCGTCCGAGCCGGCCGTGTGCGTCCAGCCGCGCCGCTCGAAGACGGTGTTCTCCGGGTGGAAGGCGAGCGGAATGAACGCGAGGAACCCGCCGGTCTCGTCCTGGAGGTCGCGCAGGCGCAGCAGGTGATCGACGCGCTCCTCGTAGGTCTCGACGTGGCCGTAGAGCATCGTGCAGTGCGTCGGGATCCCGAGCCCGTGCGCGGTGCGGTGCGTGTGGAACCAGAGATCCGGATGCTCCTTTCCGGGAGCGATCAGGCGGCGCACCCGGTCGGCGAAGACCTCGGCGCCGCCGCCGGGCAGCGAGCCGAGCCCCGCCGCCTTCAGCTCGACGAGCACCTGCTCGTGCGAGAGCCCGGAGAGCGTCGTCATGTGATGGATCTCGCTCGCCGTGTAGCACTTGAGATGCACGTCCGGCATCGCCTCGTGCAGAGAGCGGATCGTGTCCACGTAGAAGTCGAAGCCGACGTGCGGGTTCTCGCCGTTGACCATGTGGATCTCGGTGAACCCGGTCAGCTCGCGCTGGCGCAGCGCGTCCTCGACGAGCTCCTCCGGCGTCGTCGTGTAGGCACCGGACTGCTTCTGGGTGACGGCGAAGGCGCAGAACTTGCACTTCACACGGCACACGTTCGTCTGGTTCAAGTAGAGGTTCTGGACGAAGAAGACCTCGTCCGTGCCGCCGCGGACGCGGCGCGCGGTGTCGGCGAGCTCGCCGAGCTGGAGGAGGTCGTCGGACTCCATCAGCGTCAGGCCGTCCTCGAGGGAAAGGCGCTCGTTCGCCTCCACCTTCTCGCGGATCTCGTCCAGTGCTCGTTGCTCGGCGACGATCATCCGTCTCGGTCCACGACGAGGTGTGTGAGTGCTTCGAGCGAAGCCCGGTCCGGCTCGCCGTCGAGCGCGGCCCGGGCGCGGGCCGCGAACTCGAGCGCGAAGCCGCGCGCGGCCTCGATTGCGCCGGTCGCCGCCACCCGCTCGAGCGCGCCCTCGACGGGCTCGCCCGCCAGCGCACGGCGAACGTCGGCGTCCTCGCGCGCGGCGAGGATCAGCGGCAGGGTCGGCGTGCCGTCCCGCAGGTCGACCCCGGGCGCCTTCCCGGTCGTGTCGAACTCGCCGGTGCAGTCGAGGATGTCGTCGGCGATCTGGAACGCGACGCCGAGCGCGAGCCCGAAGGCGCCGAGCTCCGAGCGGCTTCCGCCGAGGACGCAGGCGGCCTCGAAGAGCTTCCCCGTCTTCAGCGAGCAGCGCCTGATGTAGTCGTCGACGGTCGTGTCCGGCCGGAACGCCTGGCGGCGCTGGAGCGCCTCGCCGCGGGCGAGCGCGAGCGTGGCATCCGCCAGGACGGCCACCCCGGCGGCGTCGCCCGTGCCGGCGAGCTCCGCGAACGCGCGGGCGAAGAGATAGTCGCCGGCGGCCTTGGCTGCCGGCTCGCCGTGCTCGGCCCAGACCGTCGGACGGCCGCGACGAAGGTCGGCGCCGTCCAGCAGGTCGTCGTGGACGAGCGTCGCCATGTGGACGAGCTCCACCGCCACCCCTCCGGCGACGGCCCGCTCGCTCCCGCGCTCGTCGATCGGCGTACAGAGGAAGACGAGCACGGGTCGCAGGCGCTTGCCGCCGGCGGAGAGCGTGTCGGCGCCGATAGCGCCCACGAGGCCCGGATGGGACGAGACCGCGCGCTCGAGGCGCTCCTCGAGCAGCTCGAGGTACGCGTAGAGCCCCGGCGCGGCGCGGACGGCGGCGAGCGCGCTCACGCGGCCTTCCTCGCAGTGTGGAGCGCCACGATGCCGCCGCCGAGGAGCTTCCAGCCGATCTCGGCGAAACCGGCGTTTCGCATCGCCTCGCCCAGGTCCTCGGGACCGGGGAACCGGCGGACGCTCGCCGGCAGATAGCTATACGCGTCGCCGCCCGGCAGGACCCGGCCGGCGAATGGCACCAGTCCGTCGAACCACAGGCGGAAGAACGGGCGCAGCGCCCCGCGGGGGCGCGTGATCTCGAGGCACGCCAGGCGCCCGCCCGGCCGGAGCACGCGCGCAAGCTCATCGAGCCCGGCGCCGAGGTCCTCGACGTTGCGGATTCCGAAGCCCACCGTTACGGCGTCGAAGCGTCCGTCCTCGAACGGCAAGGCGAGCACGTCGCCGCGGACCCATTCGATCGTCGACGACTTCCGGCGCGCCCGCTCGAGCATCCGCTCGGAGAAGTCCAGCCCGGTCACGTCGCCGCCTGCTTCCTCCGCGGCGACCGCCAAGTCGCCGGTCCCGCAGCAGGCGTCGAGCACCCGGTCGCCCGGCTGGACGACTCGGGAGACCGCCAGGCGGCGCCAGCGACGATCGAGGCCCGCGGTCATGAGCCGGTTCATCGGGTCGTAGACCGGCGAGATCCGGTCGAACATCGCCTCGACGGCGGAAGGGGCGAGCACGCCGGAGCTCATTGGCCCCACCTGCTCACGAGCGTCTGGTCGATTCCCAGTTGATCGAGACATCGCGCTACCACGAAGTTGACCAGATCGTCGATGGTCTGGGGGCCATGGTAGAAGCCCGGGGCCGCGAAGACGACCGTCGCGCCCGCGCGCCGTAGGCGCAGGAGGTTCTCCAGGTGGATGGTCGAGAGCGGCGTCTCGCGCGGGACGAGCACCAGCTTGCGCTCCTCCTTGAGCGCGACCGAGGCCGCGCGGTGGACGAGGTTGGCCATCGCGCCGGCTGCGATGCTCGCCGCCGTCGACATCGAGCACGGGCAGACGACGTAGCCGTCGACGCGCGCCGAGCCGCTGGCGTACGGGGTCGTGTAGTCGCGCAGGCCGACGACGGTGACGCCGTCGAGCCCCTCCGTCAGGCGCGCCGTCACCTCGTCGCGAGGCAGAGAGATGTCCCCGTAGAGCTCGGTCGCGCATACCTGGACGCCGGCCTCGGAGATGCACACGCCTACCTCGGCGCCGGATGAGGAGAGCGCCTGGAGCAGACGTCGGGCGTAGGGAGCGCCCGACGCGCCCGTGATCCCGAGAAAGATGTTCACGGGCCGGGCCCGGGCGGGGCTACTCGCCCTCGCCCCCGCCCTCGCCGCCCGTCGACTCGGAGAGGAACGTGCCGAGCAGCAGGAGGTTCTCCTCGCCGAGGTCCGCGTACGCCGGCATGACGGTGTTCCCGAACTCGGCCGGGTTGGCGACGTAGGCGGCGAACTCCTCGGGGGAGCGGCCGTCTGCCCCGACCTCGGACAGATCGGGCGCGCCGAGGTTCGACGAGCCGGAGCCGAGGTACGTGTGGCAGCTCATGCACCCTGACTGGGCGAACAACGTTGCGCCCTGGACGCCTTCCTCGGAGAGGCCCTGCTCCTGCTGCCAGGCTTCGACCTCCTCGACGGCCTCGCCGGCGAGAGACTCCTCGGCGGTGGCGCCGCGGTAGGTCAGGATTCCCATGGAGGCGACGACGAGCAACGCGCCGACGACCGCGACCGGGCGCCGGACGAGCCGCCGCTCTCGCCGCCGGTCGATGAACGGGAGAGCAAGCAGCAGGACGAGCGCGATCGTCGGGATCCCGACCGTGCCGAGGACGACCGAATCCGGCCACTTGAAGATCCGCAGCAGGTAGAAGAGGAAGTAGAAGTACCAGTCCGGGCGCGGGACGAACGAGGTCGTGCCCGGGTCTGCCTCCTCCGTGTAGCGCGGCCCGAGGATGCCCGCGTCGCCCGCTTCCTCGCCCGACGTGAAGTACCACACGCATGCGAGCGCCACGATCACGCAGACCACGACGAGGCTCATGACCGTGTCGTGGAACATCGCGTACGGGTAGAAGGGCTTCCCGCGCTCTTGGACGTCCTCCTTGTAGCGCTTGAAGTAGGCGCGCTCTTTCTGGTTGCTCATGCTTCCGGCCGTCCCCTCACCTCGACGCCGGCGCCGTCACCGCGCGGCCGCGGCTCGACGAGCCCGCGCCTCCCGACGACGACCTCCTCGCGCTCCACGCCGGCCCCGTCCTTCGACCACGGCGGCGAGGTGACGCCCAGGCGGATGACGAGGTAGAGGTGCAGCGTGATCAGGGCGATCAGGCCGCCCGGTATGAGCAGCATGTGCATCGAGTAGAAGCGTGCGAGCGTTTCTGTGCCGATGTCCTGACCTCCGCGCAGGAAGTCCGCCAGGAAGGGGCCGAGGAACGGCGCCGTCGCGTTCAGGTTGATCCCGACCACGGTGGCCCAGTAGGCCGTCTGGTCCCACGGAAGCAGATAGCCCGTGAATCCCTCGAGCATCGCGAGCACGAGCAGCAGGACGCCGATGAGCCAGTTGAGCTCGCGCGGGTACTTGTAGGCGCCGAAGAGGAACACGCGCCCCATGTGAAGGAAGAGCAGGATGATGAAGACGCTCGCGCCCCACCTGTGCATCCCGCGCACCAGCCAGCCGAGCGTCAGGTCGTTCGTGATCATCTGGATGGAGGCGTAGGCCTCGTTCGGCGAAGGCTTGTAATACATCGCGAGGATCACGCCCGTGACCAGCTGCACGATGAACGCGGTCAGCGTCGCGGAGCCGAGCGTGTGGAACCAGTTCGTGTCGTGCGGGACCTTGCGGAAGAGGAAGTACTTGACCGCGCCGACGAGCCCTGAGCGTTCCTCCAGCCAGTTCAGCGGCGCGAGCAGGAGCTGCTCGATCTGCGTTCGCCGCTTGGACTTGGTGCGCGCCATCTAGGGAGTGATCGGGTAGAGCCAGGCCTCGGCCCCGTCGACGTGGACACCCGGGTCGGTATGGCGATAGCGGACAGCGACGGCGTCGGCACCCTCACCCTCGACCTCCGCGACGCTGTAGAGCTCGCCGAGCCAGAGGCTGCCGTTGATGACCGAGTACTCGAAGCGGTCGAGGGCGCGGACCGGCGGCCCGGCCGTCCGGTTGCCCTCGATGTCGTAGGCGCCTCCGTGGCAGGGGCAGCCGAAGCCGGAAGGCTGTGTCGGCGTCAGCGTCACCGGCGCAGCCGACGTCTTCACTTCCTCCGGCTCGCCCGGCGGGCCCTGGGGCTGCGTCGGGCAGCCGAGGTGGACGCACCGGTTGAAGATGATCGTGTAGCTCGGGACCTCGTTCTTGAGCCCGTTGTAGCGGATGAACGCCGTGCGCCTCGTGACGTCGCCCTTCTCCGGGTCGGAGGTGAAGGTCGCGATGCGCCACTCGTTCTCGGGGTAGTTGTCCATCGCCCCGAGGTCGACATCCGGCTCCTCCTGGCCGACGAACGCGGGCGCGACGGCGAAGCCCAGCGCGGGCACCGTGACGATCCCGCCGATCACGGCTCCGAGACCGAGGGTCGCGCCCTCGAGGAACTTCGAGCGCGGGAAGCGCTCGGGCTCGGCCGGCTCGCCTTCCTCCACGGTGAGCGGCGACGGCTCCGGCGCAACGACGGGCTCCGGCTCGGGAGCGGCGCGCACGTCGCGCGACACGTCGCGGATCCAGAGGAACCCGAAGACGACCGCAAGGATGACGCCGACTACGGCGGCCCACATGCTCACGATCAGGCCGACGAGGATGAGCGCGACGGCGCCGGCGAACGCGAAGGGCCAGATCGTCGGCGGCGGGAGGTGAGCCCCGGGGTCGTCGTGCCCGTGTGTCTCGGAAGTTTCCTCCGGCCGCTCTAGCTCGTCCGCCACCCAGCTTCCTCCGTCAGATCCTGGTTGTTACAAGCGTCGGGCATTCTTCCCCTGAGCGCTCGATCCTGTCAACGACGTACCTTCTGCCTCAAGACCTGGGAAATCCTGCCGTTCCCGGCGGCATCCCGATCGAGGCCGAGCTCGCTCCACCGGCTGTCGACGGAGTCACGAACCTCCTGGGTCATCTCGATCCGCTCCGGCCACTCGCGCGCCCCCTCTTCAGGCCACTTGTGGGTGGCGTCGATCCCGAGCTTACCGCCGTAGCAGGGCAGCATCGCCGCATGGTCGAGCTGGTCGAGCGGCCCCTCGGTGAGCACGACGTCCCGCTTGGGGTCGACGTTCGCGCAGACGTGGAAGAAGACGTGCTCGTAGTCGTGCACGTCGACGTGCTCGTCGACCACGACCACGGACTTCGAGAGGGAGAGCATCCCCAGCCCCCAGATCGCGTGCATGACCTTGCGCGCGTGGCCCGGAAACGCCTTCCGCACCGACACGATGACACAGTTGTGGAACGCGCCGGCGACGGGAAGGTCGTAGTCGACGATCTCCGGGACGGTCATCCGGATCGCCGGCAGGAAGATCCGCTCGGTCGCCTTGCCCAGCCAGGCGTCCTCGGCCGGCGGGACGCCGACGACGATCGATGGGTAGATCGCGTCACGCCGCATGGTCATCGCCGTGAGGCGGAAGACCGGGAACGGCTCGGGCGGCGAGTAGTAGCCGGTGTGGTCGCCGAACGGCCCCTCCACCCCCATATCGCCGGCCTCGATGCGGCCCTCGAGCACGATCTCGGCGTTCGCCGGCACCTCGAGGTCGACGGTCTTGCACTTGACGAGCTCGACCGACTCTCCGCGGAGGAAGCCCGCCAGCATGAACTCGTCGATGTGCTTCGGGAGCGGCGCGCTCGCGGAGTACGCGGTGATCGGGTCGAGGCCGAGCGCGACGGCGACGGGAATCGACCCCTCGGCCGCGAGCCAGTCGGCGCGGCCGTCCTTGTGCACCTGCCAGTGCATGTACGTCGACGTCGCGTCGATCTTCTGCATCCGGTACATGCCGACGTTGCGGACGCCGGTGCGCGGATCCTTCGTGATGACGGCCGGAAGCGTGATGAACGGCGCCGGGTCGCCCGGCCAGCAGTGCTGGATCGGGAGCGCGCCGAGGTCGGGATCGAGCACGAGCTCCTGGCACGCGCCGCGCGAGACGCTCTTCGGGAGCGAGTCGGCCAGCCGCTTGAGCTTCCCGAGCCCCTTCACCTTGTCCACGAGCCCCTGAGGCGGCTGCATCTCGATCACCTCCTCGAGCTTGCGCGCGACCGCGTCCAGGCTCTCCTCGCCGAAGGCCAGGCACGTACGCCGTTCCGTCCCGAACTGGTTGATGAGGAGCGGCCGCTCCGAGCCCTTCACGTTCGTGAAGAGGAGTGCCGGGCCGCCGCTCTTGACCACGCGATCCGTGATCTCCGTGATCTCGAGGTAGGGATCCACCTCGGCCTCGATCTCGACCAGCTCGCCCTCCCGACGCAGCAGGTCGATCCAGGAGCGCAGATCAGCGACAGGCACCGGGATCGAGTCTATCCGGGCGGTGCAGGGCTAGCGCCGCGCTAGGAGGGTTTGGCGGGATGGTGCTCGCTGTCGGGGTGCGCGGCCCGACGGCATTGCCACTATTCCGCCGAACCCTCCTAATGACCGCGTCCGCGGCGGTGCGCGGCCCAGCGGCTGAGCTGTCCGAGCGCGATCACGCTGCAGAAGATGAGGCCCACGACCAGCATCGCGAGGATGATGTCGCGGCCTTCCTCGGCCGTGGACTTCTCGGCCGCGAGAACGAGTGCACTGGCGAATGCGCTCATCGGGGCTGAGTTTAGTCCACCCGGGCGGCGTGAAGCGCCAGCGCGTGCGCGACCGCCTCGGCGCCTGCTTCCAGCTCGGCGACGGCGTGCAGCGGCGCGGGATCGGCCTGCAGGCGAAGCGCGGCTCGGCCCGTCTCGAGCCTTACGTCGCGCGTCCCGAGCAGAACGGCCGTCCCGGCCCAGGCGGCGCCGTCGCCCTCCCGCCCCTCCGCACGCAGCTGGGCGCAGAGAGAGACGAGCTGGGCGAAGTCCTCGACGACCCCGACCTCTCCGTGGGCCGCGACGCGGACGAGCCCGTGGGCGTAGAGGTAGTCGCCGAGCAGGATGGCCGCGGCGGAATCGGCCGGCGCGAAGAGACGCGGACGTCCGTAGTGGAGGAGGTAGCCCTCGTAGATCGACTCGAGCCCGAGCGCGAAGGCTGCCGGCGCGAGTTGCGAGAAGACCGCCTCCTCCTCCCGCTCCCCGATCGGCCTGAGCGCGGCGGCCCAGAGCGCGCTCTCGCGCTCGGCCTCGCGGGCGATCACGTCCCAGACCGAGAGCTCAGCGGCCGAAGAACTCACGCGCCGCCTCCACGGTCGCGTCGATCTCCGCGTCGCCGTGGGCCGTGGAGAGGAAGAGCGCCTCGTACTGCGAGGGCGCCACATAGATCCCGTTGGCCAGCAGGTGCCGAAACCACGCGGCGAAGCGGTCCGTGTCGCTCTCCGACGCGTCCCGGAAGTTCCGTACAGGCCCCTCGCGGAAGAACAGCGTCGCCATCGCGCCGACGCGCTGGACCGCGACCGGCTGCCCCTGCGCGGCCTCGTTCAGCCCGGCTTCGAGCCGGGCGCCGAGCTCCTCGAGGCGCTCGTAGACGGCGGGATCTCGCAGCCGGCGCAGGACGACGAGCGCGGCCGCGGTCGCCAGCGGGTTCCCGGAGAGCGTCCCCGCCTGGTACACCGGCCCGGCCGGGGCGAGCTCGGCCATCACGTCGGCGCGGCCTCCGAAGGCTGCGAGCGGAAGGCCGCCGCCCGCGATCTTGCCCAGCACGGTCAGGTCGGGCGTGACGCCGTAGAGCTCCTGCGCGCCGCCGCGGGCGACGCGGAACCCGGTGATGACCTCGTCGAAGACGAGCAGCGCGCCCGACGCGTCGCAGAGCGCACGGAGCACCTCGAGGAAGCCGGGATCGGGCGGGACGACGCCCATGTTCCCGGCGACGGGCTCGACGACGATCGCCGCCAGGCCCTCGCCGTAACGCTGGACCGCGGCAGCCGCCGCGTCGACGTCGTTGTACGCGGTCACGACGGTGTCCGCTGCCGCGCCGACGGGCACGCCCGGGGTAGCCGGGAGGCCGAGCGTGGCCAACCCGGAGCCGGCTTCGGCCAGCAGCCCGTCGGCATGGCCGTGGTAACAGCCCGTGAACTTGAGGACGCGGTCGCGCCGCGTGAAGCCGCGCGCGAGCCGCAGGGCGCTCATCGCCGCCTCGGTGCCGGAGGAGACGAGCCGCACCTGCTCGACCGACGGCACCGCGTCGACGATCTCCTCGGCCAGCTCGACCTCGCGCTCGGTCGGGACGCCGAACGTCGTCCCGTCGGCGGCCGCCTCCTGCACGGCCTCGACGACCTCCGGGTCGGCGTGCCCGAAGACCAGCGGGCCCCAGGACATGACCCAGTCGATGTAGCGCCTGCCGTCGGCGTCCCGGAGATACGGCCCCTCGCCGCGGGCGGCGAAGAACGGCTCCTCCGCGCCCACCGCGCCCCACGCGCGGACCGGCGAGTTGACACCGCCGGGGATGACCTTGCGCGCGCGGCGGAAGAGGCCGCTCGCGGTCAAAGCCACCCGGCCAGCTCCTTCGCCCAGTACGAGACGATCACGTCGGCGCCCGCACGCTTGATCGCGGTCAGGCCCTCGACGGCCGCCTGGCGCTCGTCGAGCCAGCCCTTTGCGGCCGCGGCCTTGACCATCGCGTACTCGCCGCTGACGTTGTAGGCGAAGAGCGGCGCGTCGAAGCGCTCGCGCGCAGCTCGGATCACGTCGAGATAGGGAAGCGCCGGCTTGATCATGATCGCGTCGGCGCCCTCGCCGAGATCGAGCTCGCACTCGCGGAGCGCCTCGCGGACGTTCGGAGGGTCCATCTGGTAGCTGCGCCGGTCGCCAAACGCGGGCGTCGATTCGGCGGCCTCGCGGAACGGCCCGTAGAAAGCAGAGGCGTACTTGGCCGAGTAGGCGACGATCGGGAGCTGCTCGAAGCCGTCGCCGTCGAGCGCGCCGCGGATGGCGCCGACCCTGCCGTCGAGCATGTCGCTCGGGCAGACCGCGTCGGCTCCCGCCTCGGCGTGGCTCACCGCCGTCTTGGCCAGGAGCTCGAGCGAGACGTCGTTCAGCACCTCGTCGCCCTCGACGAGCCCGCAGTGGCCGTGCGACGTGTACTCGCACAGGCAGACGTCGGTGAGGAGCACGAGCCCGGGCACCTCCTCGCGCAGGGCGCGGAGGGCCTGCTGAACGATCCCGTCCTCGTCGTAGGCGCCCGAGGCGGCCTCGTCCTTCTCCTCGGGGATCCCGAAGAGGAGCACCGCGCTGACGCCGAGGCGGTGCGCGTCGGCCGCCTCCTCACAGAGCTTGTCCACCGAGCGTTGCGCGATCCCCGGCAGCCCTTCGAGCGGCCGCTCGACCTCGTCGCCCGGGCAGGCGAAGAGCGGGTAGACGAAGTCGTCGAGCGAGAGCCGCGTCTCGCGGACGAGCGAGCGGAGCGCCGCCGTGCGCCGGAAACGGCGGAGGCGGGTGACGGGGAACGTGCTCACGCCAGGTCGCTCCCCTTCGGCTCGCTCCCGCGGGGGAACCATGTTCCCCCACGGACCCCCTCTTTCCATGTCGCTGCGCGCTGCGCGCGCGAAGACCCGCGGGAAACCTCCCGGTTTCCCGGCACCCGTTCCCTGTCGTGATCCTGTCGGCTCACGCCAGGAATCTTCGCACGCCCATCCTCGCGGCCGTCGCGAACGCCACGGTGAGGCCCAGGAGCCAAAGGGTCGCAATGCCGACCTCGCGCCACGGGTCGAGCGCGAAGAGCGCCGACTCGAAGAAGTCGACCGCATGCGCGAAGGGGAAGACGGCGGAGATCCAGCCGGCGACCGGGACCGACGCGGAGGGGATGACGCCGATGAGGACGAGCGGGAGCGTGACGAGGAACGCGACCAGGACGGCGGCGCGGGACTCGCGCGCAAGGACCCCGAGGAGCACGCCGAACGCGCCGAAGGCTGCACCGGCGAGCAGAAGCCCGAGGGCGAGGAGCGGCAGGCGGCTCCAGGGCTGGCCCCCGTCGACTCCGCCCGCTTCGGTCGCGATCCCGAACACGAGCGCGAGGACGAGGCCGAGCGCGAGCGCGATCACCGCGCCGAGCAGCACCTTCGCGGTGACGAGCTCCCGCAGGCCGACGAGCCCGCGGACGAGCCGGCCGACGACGTTCTCGTCCCGCTCCGCGGCGATCGCGCCCGCGGTGAGGAGGACGCACACGAAGGAGAGTGTCAGCGCGAGCGCAATGGCCTGGAGCTGCGCGCCGAGAAGCCAGGTGCGGCCGGCCTCCCGATCGGTCCGGAGCTGGATCGGGTTCGCGGTGGCGCGCAGCGTCTCGTCGGTCTGCTCCAGGGCCAGGCGCGCCTCGCCCACGAAGTTGTCGAGCTCGTCGATCTGGTCGAGCGCCTCGGGGTCGTCGGTTCGGTCTCGCAGCTCATCGAGGAGGCGCCCGGCCTCGTCGAGGCCGACGACGTCGAACTCCTCGCCGAGGAAGTCGGCCTCACCGCCCTCCACGAGCAGGGTGACGTACTCGAGGTTCGCCGCGATGTAGGCCTCCTGGAGCAGCCGGTTCAGCCGGAAGACGAGCGCCTCGGTCTGGAGCTCGAAGCGGCTCGCGAGCCCGCCGCGCCCGAGACGCAGGACGAGCTCCGGGCTCTCGACCATGCCCCGCAGCTTCGCGGCGAACCCGCGCGGGATGACGATCGCCGCCGTCACCTCGCCCGTCTCGAGCTGCCGCTCGGCCTCCTCCTCCGACATGGGCACGAGCTCGGCCTTGTCGTTGACCTGCTCGATCACGTTCTCCACGTCGAACCGCTCGCCGGCGATCGTCAGCGCCTGCGGGAGGCCGTCGAGGTCGACGAGCGCGACCCGCGGCTGGTCGGACGCGAAGCGCACGACGAGCCCGACCAGCAGCGCCACGAGCAGCGGGTAGAGAACGAGCGCCGCGAGCAGCGCGGGCGAGCGGCGCAGCACGCGCAGGTCCTTGGCGAGGAGCAGCCGGACGGCGGTCACGCGAAGACGTCGGCCTCCGGCGAGCGCGCGTACTCCTCGGCCGAGCCGTCGAACACGAGCCGGCCGTCGAGAAGGACGACCACACGGTCCGCGAAGCGCTCGAGCTCCTCGAGGTTCTGGGTGACGAAGACGACTGCGCCGCCGCGCTCGCGCACCGCACGGGCGAGCTCCCAGAACCGGCGCCGCTGGCGCGGGTCGAGCGACGAGGTCGGCTCGTCCAGCAGCAGCACATCCGGATCGGCCAGGAGCGCGACCGCGAGGTTGAGGCGCTGCTGATTGCCGAGGGAGAGCTCGGCGGTCAGACGGCCGTCGTCTGGCAGCTCGACGAGCTCGACGAGTCGACCCGCCACGGCCTCCGGCTCGGAGACGCCCTCGAGCCGCGCGAAGAGCTCCAGGTTCTCGCGCGGGGTCAGGCGGCCGTACTGGGCGGGACGCTGCGGCACCCAGCCGACCCGAGGCGCCGGGTCGGCGTGAACGACGGTGCCGGAGTCCGGGGAGAGAGCGCCGGCGAGGATCGAGACGAGCGTCGATTTCCCGGCGCCGTTCGGGCCTACGAGGCCGAGAACCTCGCCGCCGCGAACGTCGAGATCGGTCGGCTCGAGGGCAGCGTGCCGGCCGAAGCTCCGTGCGATCCCCCGTCCGCTCAGGAGCGCCGTCACGTCCGGCATCGCTGTCCGAAGCCCCTGGCAAGGTGAGGTCGGACGGCGAGCACGCCGCAAGGCTAGCAATGCCGCTCGGGAATCGCCTCTACGACCAGGAGCACGAAATCCCTGCAAACGGAGGGAATGTCGTCGACCTCTGGGCCACCGAGGACGATTGGGCGTTCCCGGTCCAGGGAGCGCTCGCGCTCCAACCGGAGCCCGGCGAGGAACCGACGCTGGTGGAAGCGCCTCGCCCCGCGCGCCCGCGCGGGGCGAGGTCCCGTTTGAAACGACTGCTGACCTCGGCTAGCGTGCCGCGGATGGCTACGACCGAAGCCCCCGGCTTCGCCGCGCGCGCCCGTCAGAGAAAACGCGAGGAGGCACGAGCCAGAGCACGTCGAGCACGCCGTACGGCGGCCCTCGTCGTGGTGGCCTGTGGTTGCCTCGTCGCCCTTCTTCTCACCGCCTTCGGAGCCGGTGACAACGGCGCCGTGACGATCACAGGACCCGCCCCGGCCGACCGGCTGCTGCCGGCCGGACCGCCGCGGCCGCAGATCGTGGCCATGCAGGACTCGCTCCGCATCCAGCTCCCCGTCAACCAGAGTCGCGTGACCGCGATCGGCTACCACGCGACGGGGACCGGCGCCTTACCGCTCGAGCCGGTGGGGACCCGCGCGAACGCGGGCCTCGCCGAGCGGGTCTTCCGCGCGCTCTTCGGGTCGAGCGGCTCGGAGGTGCGCTACTTCATGCTCGAAGGTGGCGTCGGCACGGGCACCGGAGCGCTCGACGTGGGCGCGCCGGTCGAGACCGACGTCTACGCGCCGGTCGACGGCAGCGTCATCGCCATCACCGATCACATCGTCAACGGCAAGGCCTACGGGGTCAGCATCGAGATCCAGCCGTCGGGCACGCCGGGCGTCGTCGTCACGCTCGAGAACCTCCGCGCCGACCCGGGGCTGACGGTCGGCTCGACCGTCTCGGCCGGGAAGTCGAAGATCGGCCGGGTCATCGACCTCTCGCAGGTGGAGCGGGCCGGGCTCGCCCGCTACACCCAGGACAGGGGCCAGCACGTGCACCTCGAGGTGCACCCCGCGGCCGCGCTCACGAGCTCCTAGATCGGCGTTCGTCCAACTGAAGATCCTCTTCATCGGTGACGTCTTCGGGCCGCCAGGCAGGCGGGCCGTCACGGACCGGCTGCCCGAGCTCAAGCACGAGCTCGGGATCGACTTCTGCGTCGTCAACGGCGAGAACGCCGCCGACGGCGTCGGGCTGACGGCCAAGCTCGCCGAGAAGCTCCTCGCCGCGGGCGCGGACGTGATCACGACGGGCAACCACGTCTGGCGGCACCGCGACCTCGTCCCGGTGCTCGAGTCGAGCCCGCGCATCACGCGGCCCGCGAACTTCGGCGACACCGGCATCCCGGGCACCGGGCTCGCCTTCGGGGAGGCGAAGGACGGGACCGAGGTGGCCGTCCTCAACCTCCAGGGCGCGCTCTTCCTCGCCACGCCCATCCATCCGTTCCGCGTCGTCGACAGGCTCGTCGACGAGGCGCGCGCGAGGACGCCCGTCGTCCTGATCGACTTCCACGCCGAGGCGACGAGCGAGAAGATCGCGCTCGCGCGGATGCTCGACGGCCGGGTCACCGCCGTCCTCGGCACGCACACGCACGTGCAGACGAACGACGCGCGGGTGCTCCCCGGCGGCACGGCGGCGATCACGGACGCGGGGATGACCGGGCCGCACGACTCCGTCATCGGCGTCCGCGCCGAGCTCGCCATCCGGCGGATGCAGACCGGGATGCCCGTCCGCTTCCACCCGGCGGACGGGGACGTGAGGATCGAGGGCGTCGTTCTCGAGTGCGGCGCCGACGGGCGCGCTACGAGCTGCGAGGCGCTTCGGGTTCTGGTCGACGCGTAGCGAGCGCGACCGCCAGGGCGACCGCGAGCGCGACGAGCAGGAGGTTCCGGACGAGCACGAGCCAGCCCACCGGCTCGAGGGCGACCATGTCCCAGTAGCGGCTCGGGAACCAGAGGTGGGTGGTCACGTACGCCGCCGCGGCGAGGAGCCAGACGGTCGTCGCGGGCCGGCCGAGGACGAGCGGCACGAGCGGAACCAGCCAGATCAGGAACTGCGGCGAGAGCACCTTCCCGAACGCGACGAAGACGACGACCGATCCGGCGCACGCGGCGGTGAGGCGCGCCGCGGTCGCGGGCCCGCGGAGGAAGAGGGCCCAGACGCCCACGAGCGCGAGCCCCTGGACGACGGTCTGCACCGTGGCGAGCGCGTCCGGCAGGCTGCCCGCGAGGTTCTGCGAGCCGTGGGTCGACACCACGGTCGGCTCGTAGAAGCCGAGCTGGTGCGCGCCGAGCAGGAACGAGGCGCCGAGACTCTCGATCTGGAGCGGCCGGCCGAGCTGGCGGCCGAGCGAGTCGGAGAGGCCGTCCGGCGCGATGAACGCGAAGGGCGCGACGACCAGCGCGAGCACCGCGGCGAACGCCCCGGCGGCGACCAGTGCCTCCCGCCGTCCGGAGCGCCGCCAGACGTAGATCAGCGCGGGCGGGAGGAGGACGAGCGGGTAAATCTTCGCCGCCACCGCGAGCCCGAGCACGCCGAGCGCGAGCCGCTCGCGGCCGGCAAGGAGCGCGGCGAGCGCGGCCGCGGTCAGAGCCGCCGGCCAGAGGTCGTAGCGCGTGAGCACGACCGAGCCGAGCAGGAGCGGGAAGAGGCCGACGAGGACGGCGGCTGCGAGCACCCGCCCCGGCGACGCGCCCCGATCGGCCACCGCACGCACGACGAGGGCGAGGAGCGCCGCCGCGCAGGTCCACATGAGAATCTCGAAGATCGACCTGTAGTTCTCGGCCGGCCCCAGCGTCGGCAGCCAGAAGACGGGCAGCGCGCCGGGCGGGTACTCGAGCTCGAAGTCCCGGTAGGGCACCTGGCCGGCCGCCATCCGCTCGCCGTAGTCCTGGTAGACCGGCGTGTCGATGATCTGGTAGCTGTCGAACGGCGGCAGGTGCAGCGCCGCCCAGGACGCCGTCAGAAGCCCGAGCCCGACCGCGAGGGCGAGCAGGACGTCAGCGGGCCGGGACGAGGTCCTCGACTGGACGCTCATGGGCGGGCTCCTCGGCCACCGCCTCCCTCCGCACCGTCGCGGGCACGAGCAGGGCGAAGGCGACGAAGGGGAAGAACCACGGGATGTAGAGATAGAACCAGTGCGTGAGGACGAGCTCGAAGCCGATCAGGAGCGCCCCGCTGAGCGCCGCGAGCTGCACGACGTTGCGGGTCCGCGGCACGAAGGCGAGCACGCCCGCCGCTGCGATGAGGAGCCCCTTGAGGACGGTCTGGAGGATGTGCAGGTCGGGGTAGCCCGGGTACTCGTCCCAGTCCCAGATCGAGAACGGCGACGAGCGGGCGAGCTGCCAGCCGAAGGTCCTGTCCCAGAACTCGCGCGCGGCGTGCAGCGGGTCGGGCTCGAGGAGCAGGATCCAGAACGCCATCGCCGTGGCGAGCACGAAGCCGCCGAGGAAGAGAAGCTGGGCACGCGGCCAGCGCGTCGCCTTCGGGTAGGACGCCCAGAGCGGGAAGAGGAGGAACGCCGCGAACTTCGTCCACGCCGCGAGGCCGAGGAACACCCCCCGTGCCGGGTGCGAGGTCACGAAGACGAGCCCCCAGATGAGGAACGCCGGCATGATCGCGTCGTTCGAGTTCGAGCTCGACACGTACTGCGTGAACGGATAGGCAGCCCAGGCGAAGGCGAGCGTCGCCCCGAGTCGCGGCCCTCCGAACCGCAGGCCGAGCAGGCCCAGGCCCAGGAGCGCAAGCCCGTCCCAGAGCAGCGACGTGAAGTGGGCCGCGGGCAGGTCGTCCCACTTGTACTCGTAGCCCATCGTGAGGTAGCCGGGGACGTAGGCGAGGTAGCTGACCGGGCCGTACGTGTCACCGCGACCGTTCGCGACCTCGCAGCGCCCGTTCGTCTGTATGCGCTCGCGGACGTATCCGTCGGAGTCGGCCGGGCCGCACTCCTTTCCCTCGTCGGTCGGCATGTTCCCGTAGGGCGACTCGCCGTCCCCGACGATGCGCTGCGCGCCGATGACGCCGGCCAGACCGACGTCGATGACGTTGGACGCGCGCACGTTGAGCCCGAAGCGGAAGCCGGAGAGGAAGACCGTGGCCGCGAGCAGCACCCAGACCGGCCAGAGCGCACGTGACGGGCTCCCGCGGCCCTTCCAGCCGATCCAGGCCATGCGACCGAGGAGGTACAGGAGCGGCGGGTAGACCAGCGGCATGGCCCTGAACACCTCGCCCCGGTTGAAGAAGAAGAGCGAGATCCCGAACGAGAGCAGGACGAGCAGATCGAGGTTGCGGATCGCGAGCGGCCGGCGCAGGTCGGCGAGGCCGAGGAAGAAGACGGCGCAGAGGGAGAGCCAGATCCAGGGGTTGTTGATCTTGCGCCCGAACGCACCGTCGTAGCCGCGGGCCATCTTCCAGGCCACCTGCGGCCCGGTCCACGCCTCAGTGACCGCGCCGGAGGTGTCGTCGATCTTGGCGAGGACGACCTGCCCGGCGTCCGGCAGGGAGGACCAGACCCTCACGGTCCAGACCTTCGTGTCCTCGTCGAGCTCCGCCTGCTTCGTCAGGGTCCTGTCGGGATAGCGCTCGACCCAGTCGGCGACCTTCCCGTTCGCGAGCGCGCGCTCGATCGCCTGGTCCTCCGTGAGAAGCGGCTGCGCCGGCTCGGGGACGAACGGCGTGCCGATCAGGTTCCCGCGCGCGTCGTAGACCGGAGTCGTCGGCGCCGTCTGTCCCGCCGCGGGCGCCGCGACCGCGAGCGCGACCAGCGCGGCGACTAGTAGATGCTTGACCGGCGAATGGAGCACCCGCGGATGGCGCCTGCGACGCGTCGCCGGATCGTCGCGCTTGCCCTTACGCGTACGTTCGAGTACGCGCCGCGGGCAATCGCGGCGCCCGGCTTGGTCGCAGACGTCCCCGGCGAGCACCCCACTCACCGGCCAGGCATCAGGCGCGCCGCCGTCGGAAGCTCCAGAGCTTGTTGGCGACGAAGTTCCACGGGGTCACGAGCACGATGGCAATTGCCTGGGCGGGCACCTCGGGCACGCCGAGGGCGACGAGGATGCTCAGGAACGCGAGGTTCGCCGCGAGCGCGACCGTGGAGACGACGAGGAAGCGGAAGCCCTGGAAGACGAGGTGGCCGCGCTGACGCCGGAACGTCCAGTGGCGGTTCCACCAGTAGTTGTTGGTGACGGCGACGAGGAAGGAGCCGACGGCGGCCAGCAGGTAGTGGACGTCGAAGCCGATGTAGAGCACCGAGTAGACGGCGAGGTTGACGACGTACCCCGAGGCGCCGACGGCGCAGAACTTCGCGAGCTGAACCCAGTTGGCAGGCCGCCGCAGCGCGCCCGAGGCCGCGTCCGTCAGCGCGCTCGCGCGCGAGGGGGTCGCCTGTGCTCCTTTCGCCACAGAGGTGAAGGTTAGATCGTCACCTCAGACGGCCGGACGGAGGTCCAGGTTCCCGACGACCAGTCCCGGACCGGGCTCGAGCTCGCGATCGCCCTTCGAGGTCGAGGCGACGACGTGCTGGACGTCGCCGGCGGGGGTGACGACCACGTCGGCGAGCGTGCCGACCTCGAGGCCCGAGAGGCGCACCGGAAGGCCCTGGAGCGTGGAGAACGGCCGGCCGCCGGCCCGGTAGAAGTCGACGTCGCGCTCGAGGAACACGAGCGCCGAGTCGACCGACACGTGCGTCTCCAGAACGTCGCACGCCGGAAAGGGCAGGAAGCGGTGCGCGCCGTCGCCGCAGAGGACGTCCAGCCCGACGAGCCGGCGGACGAGCCCGTCGAGCAGCGCGTCCACGGCTACGCCGAGACGAATGTCCCGATACATGACCGGGCGGCCGACCAGGGCGCCGGTCCGGTGGAGAGACCCCATCCAGCGGCGAGAATGCCCCGCGCCCGGTCCGTCCAAACTCGGGCTCAATAGCCCTCCTCCCCGACGAGCGGGACGAAGCGGCACGCGACAGAGTGTGCGACGGCCGGCCCCTCGGGGCTCTTGACCACGACCTCGAGCCGCTGCCCGCGGCGGTCGCCGACGGGGACGACGAGGCGCCCTCCGGGCACGAGCTGGTCGTACAACGTCTGCGGCAAATCCGGCGCGGCGGCCGCGACGGTGACCGCGTTGAACGGAGCGTGGTCAGGGTCGCCCAGCGATCCGTCGCCGAGATGGACCTGGACGTCGTCGTAGCCCGCCGCGTCGAGCTTCTCTCGCGCACGCTCGGCCAGCTGACGCAGCCGCTCCACGGAGTGCACCTCGGCGCCGAGCTCTGCGAGGACGGCCGCCTGGTAGCCGGACCCGGTGCCGACGTCGAGCACGCGGTCGCCTGGACGGATGACGGCCTGCTCGCAGATCAGCGCGACCATGTACGGCTGGGAGATCGTCTGGCCCCAGCCGATCTGGATGGGGATGTCCTCGTAGGCGCGCTTGCGGTCGTCCGCATCGGTGAACGACTCGCGGGGGACTCTCCCCATCGCCTCGAGCACGCGCTCGTCGCGGACTCCGCGAGCCTCGACCTGCTCGACGAGCATGCGCGCCCTCAGCGCGTCGAAGTCAGGCTCGCGCCGCCTCACGGGCGATGCGCATCGAGTGTGGTGGGCGAAGGCCGAAGTGCCGCAACGCGATCGGCGCGAGATCGGTGATGGACGGCTCCGGCCCGAACGGCGGCGAGTCGAAGCCGGCAGCGATCAGCGGCACGGTCGAGTCGCCCGCGACGAGCGAGCCGTGGCTCCCGCCGCCGAGATGGTGCCGGCCGCCCCCGTCGACCAGCTCCCAGCCCTCGGCCGCGGAGACGAGCACGTCTCCTGCGGTCGGGGCGGCGAGCGCACGCCAGGAGCGCTCGAGCGCGTTCGGATACCGGTCGAGGTCGAGCACCGCGGCGTCCCCCTCCAGCCGCCAGCCGTCGGCCTCGAGGGCGAAGCGAAGCTCCTCGCCGTCGCTCCGCGCGACGGCCGCGGCGCCCTCGCGGAAGAGGACGACGTCCGCCGCGGGCTCCTCGTCGAGGCGCTCGGCGAGGGCGCGGGCGTCGAGCCGGCACCCGGGCAGTCGGTAGACCATCCCGGCCCGGTTGGAGGCGAGTGCGAGCACGCCTTCCAGGCTCTCCGGGTACGCGTCCTGCAGGCGTGCGAGGCGCTCGACCGGCGTCTGCCCGTGGTCGGAGCAGACGATGACCGCATAACGCTCCAGGAACGCCTCGGGCCCGCCGGCGGCGTCCAGCAGGCGGGCGAGCGCCGTGTCGGAGCGCTCCAGGGCCTCGAGCGAGCCGTCCGGCCCGGTCAGATGCGAGGCGTAGTCGTAGTCCGGGAGATAGAAGACCAGGAAGTCGAACGCGTCGCGGGTCACGAGCCAGCGCCCGACCACGGCCGCGTAGTCGTCGATCGAGCCGCCGAGGCGCGAGCGCACTGCAAGCGGCGAGCCCGTGCGGTCGGACTCGAAGACGTTGAAGAAGAAGAAGTGGCGCGGCCCGTAGACGGCCTCGTACCAGCGGTTGCGCCGGGCGAGCGCCGGCAGTCGGATCGGGTGGCGCGTCCGGCCCCGGTAACACGTGAAGTTGATAGCCGCCGGCGCGAGGTCTCCGTCCTCGAGCGCCTCGAACACGGTCATTGCGTCGCGCGAGACGTGCTCGCCGCTCATGCCGAAGACGGTGTCGCGGATCGCCTGTCGCGCGCCGACGGCCCGCATCGCCGAGAAGGACGAGCCGTACTCGACGACGCGCTCCTCCCCGCGGTGGTACCAGACCAGGTGCGGGATGTGGTGGACGTCAGGGAAGGCCCCGGTCGCGATCGAGGTGAGGCAGACGGGCGTGAGCGACGGGAAGACGCTCGTGCCGCGCCCGGTCCAGCCTGCGTCGGCAAGCGCGCCGAGGGCCGGCAGCCTTCCCTCGTCGAAACCGCGCTCGAGTGCCTCCGGTGTGAGCCCGTCGATGACGACGAGCACGAGCTTCTTGCGGTCGGGATCCGTCAGGTCAATCCTTCGCGAGCACTCTGAGGCCCGCGTACCGCTTGTCGGCGCGCCGCCCGAGCCGTGCGCCCGCGACCGGTGTCGCCACGGCGGCCACGTAGCCGAGCACGGGGATCGCCGCCAGCACGAGCGCTCCGAGAGCGGCGGCCGGGAGCGCCTCGGTCGAGAGGCGCCGGAGCCCGAAGAAGGCCAGGAGCGCCGCAGCGGCCAGCGCGAGCAACGACCACCACGGGAGGGCGATCAACGCAACCGCGACTCCCGGAACCGCGGCCGCGACCGCCAGCAGCGCCCAGGCGGGTGCCCGGAACGCGCCCACGAGGCCGACGCCCGCGAGGACCCCGAAGCCCAGCACGAGGCCGAGCAGGTACCAGTCGAGCACGCCGTCCATCGTCCTGAGTCTAGCCGCGGCGGCTCCGTCGTTTGCGGGTCGGTGGCGAAGGGAATCGCCTAGGTGATGAACCGGGCGAAGCGACCACTCCTCCTCTTCTTCACCTCAGCCCGCTCGGGGCCGGGGCGGCGGATGGAGAGCCTGCTCGCCAATTTGGCGCGCAAGGAGCGCGAGCGTCTCCGGGTGTCGCGCGTCGACATCGACGAGCATCCTGACCTGGCCGAGCGCCTCGACGTCACCGACGTCCCGACGCTCGTGCTCCTCTCGGAGCACAAGCCCGTGGCCCGCCTCGAAGGCCGGGCGAGCGCGCCGCGAATCGAACGGATGATCGGCCGCCATCTCGAGCCCCAGAACGGGCGCAATCCGGCCGCAGTCTCCTCCCGTACTATCGGCTGAACCCGCGCAGTGCGGGACCAGGTAGGGGGAAACGAGGGAGGATTGCCATGCGCAGGCGCAGCATTCTGCTGGCGGTTGCCGTCCTCGCGGCCGGGCTTCTGGTCGCGTCTCTGGCAGGAGCGTCGGGCGGCAAGAAGAACCTGAAGGCAGACGAGCTCAGCGGGTATCAGGAGAACCCGGACGTCTCGACCGGCGCGACAGGGTCCTTCGAGGTCACGATCGACGACGACGCCCAGACCATCACCTACGAGCTGACCTACTCCGGGATCGAGGGCGGGACCGCCTCCGCCGCGCACATCCACTTCGGCAAGCGCGCGGTGAACGGCGGCGTGTCCGCGTTCCTGTGCAGCGGCGGTGACAAGCCCGCTTGCCCGGCGACGGCCGGCACGGTCACCGGCGTCATCGACGCCGCCGACATCATCGGCCCGGTCGGTCAGGGCATCGGCCTGGGCGAGTTCGACGAGCTCGTGACCGCGATGCGCGCAGGGCACACGTACGTGAACGTCCACAGCACGGGCGGGAACCCGGCCTGGCCGGGCGGCGAGATCCGCGCACAGATCAACGACCGCGCGAACAACAACTAGCGCGAGCGGTTCAACGAACGACTCGGGAGCCCGGCTTCGGCCGGGCTCCCGTCTTACTCGGGCGCTTCCAGCCGGGCGATGACGTCGAGCAGGAACGTGCTCGCGCGTGCGCCGTCGACCACACGGTGGTCGAACGTGCAGGCGAGCCAGCCGATCTCCCGCACGGCGATCTCTCCGTCGACGACCGCCGGCCGCGGGCCGATCCGGTGCAGGCCGAGGATCCCCACCTCGGGGTGGTTGACGAGCGGCGTGGCGAAGAGGCCGCCGAGCTTCCCCGCGCTCGTGACCGTGAAGGTCGAGCCGCGCAGCTCCTCCGGCTTGAGCGTGCCGGCGCGGGCGCCCTCGGCCAGGCGGCGCGCCTCGGCCTCGAGCTCGTCGAGCGACTTCTCGTCGGCTGCGCGAATCACCGGGACGGTGAGGCCCTCGTCGGTCTGGACGGCAAGGCCGAGGTCGTAGCGCTCCCAGAACACGATCTCCTCCCCGTCGAGCGTCGCGTTCAGCTCGGGCACCTCATTGAGCCCGCCGACGACCGCCTGGAGGAGGTACGGAAGGTACGAGCGCTCGCCGCGCGCCGTCGAGAGCGCCGTGAAGTCGCACTCCTCGACGACGGTGACCGCCGGCACCTCGCTGTGCGACCTGGACAGGTGCTGGGCGATCTGCCTGCGGACTCCGCGGAGCGGCATGCGCCGCTCCGGGCCCTGCGCCGGTGCGGGCCCGCCGGAGAAGGACGAGTAGCGTCTGACGTCCTCCTCGGTGATCCGGCCGCCCGGCCCCGTGCCGGCGAGGAGCGAGAGCTCGACGCCGAGCTCGGATGCAATGCGGCGGACGAGCGGCGTCGCCTTGACGCGGTCGGACGGCGGCGCCGCGGGCTTCTCGGCGGCCGGCGCCTCGGGCTCGGGGGCCGCCTGCGCCTCGGGCGCGGGGACCTCACCGTCGCCGATGTGGACGAGCGGCGTGCCGACGGGGACGAGCTCACCCGGGCCGACGAGAATGCGCGCGACCGTCCCGGAAGCCGGCGAGGGGATCTCGACCGTCGTCTTGTCCGTGTTGATCTCGACGAGCGGGTCGTCCTCCTCGACGTGCTGGCCGACCTCGACGAGCCAGCGGGCGATCTCGCCCTCGGCGACCCCCTCGCCGAGGTCCGGAAGCTTGAACTCGTAGGCCACGACGCTAGTAAGCCAGGACCTTCTCGGCTGCCTCGGCCACGCGCGCGGGCGTCGGCAGGTACTCGTGCTCGACCGACCAGTACGGGAAGGGCACGTCGTAGCCGGTCACGCGGAGGATCGGCCCCTGCAGGTCGAGGATCGCCTTCTCGGCGATGACGGCGACGATCTCGGCGCCGAAGCCCGCCACCCGGGGCGCCTCCTGCACGACGACCACGCGGCCGGTCTTGCCCACGGACGCGAGGATCGTGTCCTCGTCGAGCGGCTTGAGGCTGCGGATGTCGACGACCTCGGCGCTCGCCTCGAGCTGCTCGGCGGCCTCGAGACAGACCGGCACCATGCCGCCGTACGCGATCAGGGTCACGTCGGTGCCTTCGCGTGCGATGCGGGCCTTGCCGAGGGGCACGACGTGCTCGCCCTCCGGCACCTCGCCCCGCGGGCTGCGGTAGAGCACCTTCGGCTCCATGAGCACGACGGGATCCGGGTCGCGGATCGCCGCAGCCAGGAGCCCCTTCGCATCCGCCGGCGTCGACGGGATCGCGACCTTCACGCCCGGCGTGTGGACGTAGTACGCCTCGGGCGAGTCCTCGTGCAGCTCCGGCGCGCGGACGCCGCCGCCCGTCGGCATGCGGATCGTGAGCGGGAACTGCATCGCGCCGCCCGTGCGCCAGCGGTAGCGGCCGACGTGGGTGATGAGCTGGTCGAGGCAGGGGTAGCTGAAGGACTCGTACTGCATCTCGCAGACCGGGCGCCAGCCCGCCATGGCGAGCCCGATCGCCGTGCCGAGGATGCCCGCCTCGGCGAGCGGGGTGTCGACGCAGCGGTCGACGCCGAAGCGGTCGCGCAGCCCGGCCGTCGCCCGGAAGACTCCGCCGGCGCGGCCCACATCCTCGCCCATGACCATGATCATCGCGTCGCGCTCCATCTCCACATGGAGCGCCTCGTTGACCGCCTCGACGAGGGTCCGCTCAGCCATCGCGGAGCCCCGGCGGCGGGTCGACGTAGGCGTGGGCGAAGACCTCCTCGGGAGCGGGAGGCGGCAGGGCCTCGGCGGCGGCGATGCCCGCCTTCATCCGCGCGAGCGCGTCGGCGCGGATCTCCGCGGCGAGCTCGTCGCCGAGTGCCCCGATGCGTCGCAGATAGCTCTCGTAGCGTCCCACGCACTCGTTCCGCCGCTCCTCCTCGACGCGCTCCTCGTCCCAGTAGGCGCTCGGGTCGTCCGCGGTCGCATGCGGCGCCGCCCGGTAGGTGAGAGCCTCGATGAAGGTCGGGCCGTCTCCCGCGCGTGCGCGCGCGAGGGCCTCGGCGGTTGCCTCGTAGACGGCGAGCACGTCACCGCCGTCGACGCGGACGCCGGGCATCCCGTAGCCCACCGCCTTGTCCGCGAGGGACTCGGCGCGCGTCTGTGCCTCGAGCGGCGTCGAGATCGCCCACTGGTTGTTGTTGCAGAGGAGGACGACCGGCGCGCGCATGACCGCCGCGAAGTTCGCGCCCTCGTGGAACGCGCCTTCGGACGTCGCGCCGTCGCCGAAGTAGGCGATCGCGCACGCGCTCTCGCCCTTCAGCTTCGCGCCCCACGCATACCCGGCCGCGTGCGGGACGTGCGTGGCGATGGGGACGGTGATCGACGCGAGCCGGAACTCGCGCGGGTCCCACCAGCCGGCCGGATGCCCCCGCCACCAGGCGAGGACCGTCTCCGGCGGCATGCCGCGCAGGAGCCCGATGGCCGACTCGCGGTACGAGGGGAAGATCCAGTCCTCGTCCGCGAGCGCGAGAGCCGACCCGGCCTGGATCGCCTCGTGACCCCAGAAGATCGCGTACGTGCCGATGCGGCCCTGTCGGTGGTAGACGACAGAGCGCTCGTCGTACGTGCGCAGGAGGATCATCGCCCGATAGAGGTCCAGGAGCGCAGCCTCGTCGAGGCCGTCGACCTCGCCGTCCGCCACCAGATCCCCATCGCCGATGATCCGCCGAACGTCGTGCTCGGCCGGAAGCACCCGTGCCACGCGCTAAGAATACGTTTCGAAATGACGCCTCGTCGCCGGGGTGCGATGGTCGTTCCGAGGCAAGGACGCAGGGAGCGTTCGTAGCCGGAGGCTACGGGCGCGACTGAGGACGCCGCATCGGGGCGAGCAGCGCGGCCCGGCGGCACAGGGCTTCGTTTCGAGACGTATTCCTCTTAGGTATCGCCGACGAGGACCCTCAGCGCGTCGCGCTCGGCCTCGAAGCGGGCCGAGATCACGTCGCCGAGGTCCTCGCCGTCGGCCTGCAGCGGCGTCGGGACGTCGCATTCGATCTCCACGGCGTCGAGGTCGTGGAGGTAGAGGACCTGGGGTGAGGAGGCCTGGCCGCGGCCGGCCAGGGCCCACACGGCGACCTTCGGCAGCTGCCACGGCGCCACGGCCCGCGGGGCGACGAGGTCGAGCCCGAGCTCGAAGCGTGCGCGCGGGGCGACCCGGACGGCGAGGGGGCCCGCGAAGCTGTACGGGTCGCAGTTCGCGACGAGCGCGAAGGCGACACGGTCGCGCCCCAGTACAGTCATCGCGGGCTGAAGGCGTCCGAGCCGGCGCGCGAGGAGTCCCATGAGCGTGCGCACGAAGGCGACGTCGCCCGGTCTGCGCCCGTTGCGGCGACCGAGCCCGTCGACGCGCCGCACGAGCTCGGCGTCCAGCCCCAGGCCGGCGCCGAACGTGAACCGTCGCCCGTTGACCCGCCCGAGCGAGATGCGCCGTTCCCGATCCGTCGTCGCGAGCAGCCGCGCGCACGCCACGGGGTCGCGCGGGAGCCCGAGCGCGCGCGGCAGGACGCTGGTGCCGCCGCCCGGCAGGAACCCGACCGCTACGTCCTCCTCGACGCCGTTGACGACCTCGTTGAACGCACCGTCGCCGCCGAAGACGTAGATCCGCTCGACGCTCGACCCGAGCGCCGCGGCGAGGTCGGCGGCGTGGCGCGGCCGCTCGGTGAGGAGCGTCTGAACCTCCAGGCCGGCGGCCTGGAGCTCGTGCTCGACGGCCACCGCCAGCTCGGGCGTCACCCTCGTGGCGCGCGGATTGACGATCAGGGCCGCGTCGGTCACGGCGCCACGGTAGCGCCCGGAACGAGGAGGGGGCCGCGTGGGCCCCCTCCTTCGTCCATCTGTCGATGTCCTCCTAGTCGGCCCTCGAGCTCGAGCTGAACGCCTGCAGCTCGGCCGCGCGGACGAAGCTCCGCGAGGCCCCGGCCGCGACGTTCGAGTCGCAGTCGGCGTTGACAGCTGGATCGGCGTCCTGGTCACCCTGGAACGCAGGGCCGCCCGTGCACTGCGTGGTCTTGACCACGAGGCGCAGGTGCGTGGCCCGCGTGTTCGGGATGTCGAACGACCGCAGGATCATGTGCGGCGCCACGGGCCTCGGCGGGTTGCCGGGGAAGGCGTCGTCCGCGCTCGTGTACGCGAGCGAGAAGCCCGCGTCGGTCGCGCAGTCGTCGTCGTCGTTGGCGTCGCACGCCCAGATCTCGAACTTCCGCACCGCCGTGAAGCGGTTGACGCCGTTCGAGAGGAGGACGCTGACCTGGAGGTGGCTGATCCTCTGCGTGGCGGTGCCGGCGAGGTCGACCGTGACCTTCTTGCCGTCCGCAGAGAGGTTCCCGGCCGTGATGTTGCCGGCCGTCGTCCAGGTCGTGTTCTCCGTGTCGTCGATCAGGTTGCGGAGCTGGGCGGCCTGCGCGGCGGCATCTGCACCGCTCGTGTCGCCGGTCGCGACGGCTCCTGCGTTGGCGGACGCCCAGTTGTCGGCGAACCGCAGCGTGATGGTCACGTTCTTGCCTTCGCGGATCTGCTCGCGGAAGCGAACGTGGCCGTATCCCGGCGCGGTGGCGACGAACTCGTACGTCCCCGGTGCGAACCTGGCGACGTTGTCCAGGTTCGCGCCCGTCGTCGCCGCGTTGGTGTCGGCGATCGGCGAAGAGCGGGCCTCGTAGTGGCCGACGAAGATCCGAGCGTTGACCGGGACGTTCTGGTTCAGCCTCCGCGCCGTGAACGTCACGGTCGCGGGGGTCGTCCCGATGGGCTCGAAGTCGGGCGTCGGATCGGTGTCGGTGTTGGCGGTGGTGTTCGTGCTGGTCGCGTTGCGACCCATCCCGTGCCGCGCGAACTCCAGCCAGAGCTCCTTCTGGTTCGCACCGCCGAACCGCAGCATGTCGGCGGCCAGCTGAGCGTCCCGTGCCTGGAGCATGGACGGGTTCGTGGGCATGAGCAGCATCGCGTCGAAGAGCAGCTGCACCCAGCGCCGGTTGCCCGGGCAGCTCTGGGGCGGCAGCTCGCCGTTCGCGCACGCGATCTGCAGGTCGGTGTCGTCCGGCGGGAACTTGCCGTCGTACTTCGCGCTCAGAGCCTTCCTGATGTCGAAGTTGACCTTGCTCCAGATCTCGCCGTCGGCGTGGACCTGCGGGCCCGTGAGGTCGTAGCCCATGTTGCTGAAGTTCAGCGCGTTGATCATGAGCTGCTTGCTCGGCTCGGGAACGCCGCCGGACATCGGGAAGTTCATCCCGTAGTTGCGGATCGCCCGCACCTTGTTGCCGGTCGCGTACGTCCCGACCGCGTAGCGGTTCTCGTCGCCCGTCGGCACGAGGTCGTTCCCGTTCAGGTACTCCATCGCCATCAGGTCGCCGTGGCTCTCGCCCATGGCGCCGGCGTGGTG
>DASSCF010000083.1:0-33563 GCA_035698025.1 Gaiellaceae bacterium | reverse complement strand
CGGCGTACGTCCGCGAAGTCGCGGATTGAGACGTTTGTAACGCCCCGCGCTGGGAAACTTTGTAACACCGTGCCGAAGCGTGTTAGACTGGCCGCCGGAGCGGTTCGGGGGCGCTCCCTTAACCCGATGTTAACAGCGTTTGCAGGTGTTTCGTGACGGCGAAGGATAACGTGTGAGCGAGCAAGTTCACGAGAGGATTCTGACCCGCATGTATCAGTACTCCAGGGCCATCTACCGCTCCATCAAGGACCTCATCGATCCCTGGGCCGAGCCCGAGAAGCAGCTCGAGTACCGGCGCGAGGTTCTCGCCGCGTGCGAGGAGTGCGTCGAGCGGCTCGCCAAGGACCCCCGGTACTTCGCACACCCCGACCGAACGCTCTTCCAGGACATCCGGCGCTACTTCCCCATCACGTACCAGGCGCAGGTCGCATGGGCCGTGACCGAAGGGATCGGGGCGGCCGTCGAGTACATCGAGGCCCAGATCGAGGCCGGTGCGTTCGACGGCGGCGTCGCCCGCTGCCGCGCGACCACGCGCAAGGGCAAGCCGTGCCAGCGCACGCCGCTCCCCGAGCGTGAGTACTGCCCGTCGCACCAGCATCTCGAAGACCGCACGGCCGACCGCCAGGCCGCGTAGCGACACCCGCTTCGCGGGCCTCGCCTCGGGGTAGAGGAGCCTTATGGCTTCCTACACCGTGAACAGGCGCGGCGTGGCGCAGGCCCGAAAGCTCATCGAGGCCAAGCAGTACGTGCTGAACAGCAACTGGGGCGACGTTCAGCCGAGCGCCGACGACGAGAACGCCTTCCTGAAGAACCACTCGTGGCAGGAGTACGAGGGCTGGTTCCTGGGGCTGACCGAAGGCGCTGCCGACGAGACCAAGGCGCGTTACGCCTTCGTCTGCGGGGACTTCCGCCGCGTTCACCGAAGCGGCCTGATCGCCTGCGTGTATCGCGCCGCCGAGTGGCGGCACAAGGAAGTCGAGCGAGCCGCCTACAGGCTCCTGCAGGAGCTCGACGCCGCAACTTCCCAGGGCTAGGAGAGCGCGAGCTGCTCGAAGTCCTCGATCTTGGAGACGCTGACGCCGACCAGGCGTAGCGCGCCCGGGCGGTCCGCCAGGGCCCGGTCCAGGAGGTCGCACGCGATCTGGCCGATGCGGTCGCCGTCGGCGAGGCCCGCCGCGAGCGTGGTCGACCGGCTGCGGATGGAGAAGTCCGGATAGCGGAGCTTCGTCGTCACCGTGCGCGCGACCTGGCCCGACTCGGCCAGGTGGCCGGCGACGCGAAGCGCCATGCGGCGAAGCTCGTCGTGAAGGCGCTCGCGGTCGGCGACGTCCCTCGGGAAGGTCTCCTCGTGGCCGATGGAGATGTTCGCGACCGGCTCCGCGAGCGGCCGCGGGTCGATCCCCTGAGCGCGGTCGCGTAGCAGCCTCCCCACCTTGCCGGGCAGGAGGCGGGCGAGCTCGGCGTCGGAGAGCGCCGCGAGGTCGCCGATCAGCTGGACGCCCGCCCCGGCAAGGCGCTCCTCGGCCCTCGGCCCGACCCCGGGGAGAAGGCGAACGTGGAAGGGAGCGAGGAACGCCGCCTCGCGGCCGGCGGGCACGACGGTGATCCCTCCGGGCTTCTTCCGGTCGCTGGCCACCTTGGCCACGACCTTGCAGCTCGCGACACCGAGCGAGCACGAGAGGCTCGTCGCTCCCCGGACGGCGGCCTGGACCGCCTCCGCCACGACCCGCGCGCGCCCGAAGTCGGCGGCCACCTCTCCCACGTCGAGGTAGCCCTCGTCGATGCCCGTCCGCTCCACCGTGGGCACCACCTCGCGGATCGCCGCCCACACGGTTCGGGAGTACTCCTTGTACGTCCGGTGGCGCGGCGTGACGAACACCGCGTGGGGGCAACGGCGAAGCGCCTCTGCGCAACTCATCGCCGAGCGGATACCGTACGTGCGGGCGACGTAGTTCGCGGTAGCCACGACGCCCCGGCCGCGGGGGTCACCCCCCACGACGAGCGGCTGTGAAGCGAGCTCGGGTCGCTCGAGCTCCTCCACGGCTGCGAAGAAGGCGTCCAGGTCGAGATGCGCGACGATGGTCACGGCGTTGAAAGAATAGGAATCGTGTCGCACGACACAGACAAGCTGATCAGGCAGCTCTCGCTCGTCGCCTTCCTCATGGCCGAGCGCCGGCCGCTGACCGCGCGGGAGATCAAGTCGGTCGTCGAGGGCTACTCCGAGATGTCGGACGAGGCCTTCGCGCGGCGGTTCTACTCCGACCGCAGCGAGCTCGTCGCGCTTGGCGTGCCGCTCCACTCACAGCGGGACGAGTTCACGGGCGAGGAGCTCTACACGCTCCGCGCGGAGCAGTACTTCCTCCCGAAGCTCGATCTCGACGACGAGGAGCTCGCCGCGCTCCAGATCGCGCTGCATCTCCTCGACGGCCAGTTCGCCTACGCCGAGCCTTTGCGCCTCGCGCTCCAGAACCTCGCGCTCGGCCGCCCGACGCAGCTCGAGGCCGCGCCGGAGAGCGCGCTGCGGGTCGAGGTGCGCGACCCCGACTACTCGGACGAGATGTCCGGGCGCCTGACGAAGCTCGAGGGCGCGATCTCCAAGCAGCGCACGGTGCGCTTCATGTACTGGTCGATCTCGCGCGACCGCACGCGCGAGCGGACCGTGAACCCCTACGCCCTCCTGCCCGAGGCCGGCTCCTGGTACCTGATCGGGCGCGACCTCGACGAGGACGACGAGCGGACGTTCCGCGTCTCGCGGATCATCGGCGACATCCGCTTCGCCACCCGCCGCGAGCGCGACTTCCGGATGCCGGAGTACGACCCGTCGGGCTTCCGCGGGCGCCAGCCGTGGCAATACGGCGAGGACAAGGGCGAGGCCGAGATCGAGCTCGACCACGACACCGCCTGGTGGGTCGAGCGCATGGTCGAGCGCGGCGACGTCGAGGACGGGGCGTTCACGACCCCGTACACGAGGCTCGACCTGCTCGCCGGCTGGGTCCTCCGCCAGGAGGGCCGGGCACGGCCGGTCTCGCCGCCGGAGCTCGTCGACGAGGTCGGCGAGGGGCTCGACCGCGTGCTCGAGCGTCACGAGGGCGAGCCGACGAAGCCACCCCGCCCGAAGGCGCGCCAGGAGGTCGAGCCACTCGAGCGCCCCGCCGGGCCGCTCGCACCCGAGCGCTTCGGGGTCCTCCAGGCCCTGCTGGCCCACCTCCTCGCCCGGTGCGGTGACGAGCCGCGGGCGATCATCCCGGCGCAGGAGCTCGTCGACCGGTTCCACATCCCGCCCGACCAGCTGGACGACCACCTCCAGCTCCTGAACCTCGTCAACTTCGGCGGCGGATGCTACGCGGTCTACGCCTCGCTGGACGGTGACGACGTCCGCGTCGACAAGGAGCTCTTCGGCGACGCGTTCAGGCGGGCTCCCCGCCTCACCCCGCTCGAGGCGCGCGCGATCCGCCTCGCGCTCGAGTTCGTGGGCCCGATGATCGCCGCCGAGGCGCAGACGCCGCTCGAGCGCGTTCGCAAGAAGCTCGAGGAGACCTTCGGCGAGTTCGCCCAGCCGGAGCAGGACGAGGTCGAGGCAGCAGTCCCCGAGGCCGCGTCCGAGGAGGAGCAGCTCATCCGCACCTTCTCGCAGGCGATCCGCGAGCAGCGCCTCGTCGAGATCGAGTACGTCGCGGTCGGCGAGGAGACGAGCACACGCGTCGTCGAGCCACATGCGCTCGAGCGCGAGCTGCCCTGGTGGTACGTGCACTCGTGGGACCGCACCCGCGATGCCCAGCGCAGCTTCCGGCTCGACCGCATGCGGAACGCCAAGCTCCTGAAGGAGACGTTCGACCCGCGCCCGGGCCTCGAGCCGCGCAAGCTCCGCGACGTCCGCGTCGCGCGCGTCCTCTTCGACCCCGAGGTCGCCCGCTGGCGGATCGAGCGCGGCGCGCTCCCGCTCGCGCGCGGCTACGCGCTCGAGGAGATCGGCGTCGGCGGCACCGACTGGTTCGTCGGCGAGATCCTCTCCCACCGCGGCTTCGCCGAAGTGCTGGAGCCCGAAGACCTCCGCCGCGAAGTCGCGGCGCGCGCAAAGAAGCTCAAGGCCGCGCTGGCGAAGAAGCCCGCGCGCGCCTAGCCGCTAGTCCGCGACCGAGAACGAGTCGACGACCTGCTGGCAGCCCGCCAGGATCTCCTCCTGCGCGTCGGGCGCGTACTGGCAGTTGATGAAGAAACCCTTCTTGCCGTTGTAGACCTGGATCGAGCGGGTGTGCACCTCGCCCGCGCCCTCGATCGGCGTCGTGCTCGTCCCCTCGAACCGGTAGCCCGGGAGCCCGCCGACCGTGATCTGGATCGGGCCCTCCTCGATCGAGCCCTCGGCCTGGGTGAAGAGCTGCTCGACGCCGGCCGTGATGTCGTCGCGGTAGTCCTCGATGTTGTCGGGGTTCACCTCGACCGGCACGTCGAAGCTCCCGACGGTCACGAGGTTCACGCCGGTCTCCTCCGGGCCGACCGAGATCGACGCCGTATTGTTGGGCGCCTCGGCCACGAACTCGGCCTCGAGCTCGCTCCAGCCCTCCGGGTACTCGAAGGAGTGAGTGTCCTCCTCGACACTCCGAGGCCCGCTGTCACCGCCGCCGCACGCGGAGAGCGCCAGGAGCGCAGCGAAGACGGCGAGCGCAAGCGTGCTGAGCCGTCTGCCTGCCATGCCCGGCACCTTAACGACCGGGTAGCTCGGTCAGGGCCGCGCGGTCGAAGCGCCCGGTACGGGCGCGGGGTCGACTGCCTCGTCGCCGACAACCGGCTTCCGGGCCAGCCTGGGCGGGAGCGGGCAGCCTGCGTAGACCCAGCCGCCGAGGAGGCCGACTGCGAGTGCGAATGTGATGACGGTCAACATGGGTGATTGCCCCCTAGGACAACGGCGCCGACCGGCCCGCGGCACAAGCCGTGATGACGCCAGCAAAGGAACCTCTAGCCGCAGACTCGTTATCGGCGGGCGGGAGCGAAAACACAATAGGCCGTTCGTCCTATCGCCATGGGCGCGGGTCCCATCGGGCTGCTCACCCCCGTTCGTTCCCCCGCTTGAAGTTGCCCGTGACGCGCGCCATGAGGAGCTGCTCGCCCTCCTCGTCGGCGCCTTCGACCTGCTGCATGAACCGCCTCGCCCGGCCGCCCGCGAGCGTCGTCACGACCTTGCCGCGCCAGCTGATGCGCACCCGGCCGTCCTTCGTGGACGCCCAGGCGAAGGTCACGCGGCGGAGAGCGGCAGGCGAAGGACGAACGTTGCCCCCTCGCCGGCCGCCGACTCGACTTCGAGCGTCCCGCCGTGCGCCTCGGCGATCGAGCGGGCGATGAAGAGCCCGAGGCCTGCCCCCGGCTTGTCCGCGCCGTTCACGCGCCCGAACTTCTCGAAGATGACGTCGTGGGCGTCGGACGGGATGCCCGGCCCGTGGTCGCGCACGGCGACGGCGAGCGTGCCGTTGTCCTTCGTCGCCGACACCTCGACCTCGTCACCGGCGTCCGTGTACTTGACCGCGTTCGTGAGCAGGTTCCAGAGAAGCTGGCGCAGGCGCTCGTGGTCGCCGTGGACGCGCGGCAGCGTCGGCGAGACCTTCGTCACGACACGCACCTCGTCCTGTCCGAGAGCGACGACCGTCGCGGTCTCGCGGACGAGCTCCTCGACGTCGATCGAGTCGAACGCGTACGGGAAGGAGCCGGCCTCGATGCGCGACGTGTCGAGGACGTCGCCGACGAGGTCGGAGAGGCGTGAGCTCTCGCTCTCGATCAGCCCGAGAAACGACTCACGCTGCTCCTGGGTCAGCTCGCGCCAGCGCAGGCGCAGGGTCTGGGCACAGCCGATCACGGACGCCATCGGGCCGCGAAGCTCGTGGGAGACCATCGAGACGAAGTCGGCGCGGAGCTGCGAGAGGCGGCGCATCTCCGCGGCCGCGCTGCGCTCCGCCTCGTACATGCGGATGTTCTCGACGGCCGAGGCGACCTGCCGCGCGAGAAGGGAGACGAGCTCCATCTCCTCCGGCGTGAAGGGCGGGCCGCCGTCGCGCGCGACGACGAGCCGGCCGAGCGTGCGGTTGCCGACCGCGAGCGGGCCGGACGCCACCTCGCCGGGCTCGCCGTCCGGGAATCCACCCGACGCGACGAGAAAGTCGTCGCCGCCCGCCGCGAGCCTGAGCTCCACGCGGTCGAAGGCGATGACGCTGTGCAGCTCGCGCTTGAACGCCTCGAGCGCCAGGTCCTGGTCGAGCGACGAGCCGAGCGCCCGCGCCGTGCGGTTGAGCGCATCGAGCAGGTGGGCACGTCGCCCCAGCTCGTCCCGGAGGCCCTCCGCCTCGGCGGCGCGCGCCTCTGCGACGGCGGTCTCGGTGCGCAGCCGGTCGACGAGCCAGCCGACCACGAGGCCCATGAGCAGCTGGAGGCCGACGGGAAGCGTGACCCGGTCGGGGTCGAACGGCGGCGGGCCGAACTCCTCGGCGCGCCACCATTCGGCGATCCCGAGGAACGGGAGCACGACGAACGGCATGATCGCGCCGCCGCGGATCCCGTAGCGGATCGCGCCCTCGACCACCGGGAGGTAGAGGATGCCCCATGACGGCGTCCCCATCTCGAACGCATGGACGAAGACGTAGGCATAGACGATCGCCGTGTCGAACGCGAGCGCGAGCGCGCCGATGCGCTTGCGGCCGCGCAGGTCGAGGTCGCGGTGGGCGAGCCAGAAGAACGCGACCGACCCGATGCCGAGCGCGACGGCGGCGGCGATGCCCCACTGCTCGTACCCGGGCGGGTAGTCGCCCCGCGCCCAGGCGATCTCGAAGACTGCGAAGGGGACCGCCAGAACCCGGATCCAGGCAATCCAGATCTCGGTCTGCCTGAGCCGGACTGCCTCGGTCACGGAGCGTCTCCGAGACGTGCGAGCGCCCACTCGGCGTGCTCGCGAAGGAGCGGGTCGTCGCCCTCGGCGAAGGGCCGTACGGCGTCCACGAGTGTCCTATCGGCCGAATTGCCCGCGGCAACAAGAGCATTTCTTCGCAAGTACCGAACGTCGTTTCGGGGGTAGTACAGGCGGTCGTAGCGGCCGCGCAGGCTTTCGTCGGACGCGGTCAGCCAGTCGAGGAGCGAGACGACCGGCTCCGCCCCGTCGGGCGGCTCCGCGCGCGAGCGGCGCTTCTCGATCCCGCGGTTCCAGGGGCAGACGTCCTGGCAGATGTCGCAGCCGTAGACCTGGTCGGCGAGGGGCTCGCGGTACTCCGCCGGGATGGGCTCGGGCGCCTGCGTCCAGTAGGAGAGGCACTTCGTCGCGTCGACGACCCCGGGATCGTCGAGCGCGCCCGTCGGGCAGGCCTCGATGCAGAGCGTGCAGGAGCCGCAGTCGAGGTCGAGCGGCGCGCCCGACTCGACCTCGACATCTGTGATGAGAGTACCGAGAACCACCCAGGACCCGTGCTTGCGGGTGATGAGCATCGTGTTCTTGCCGTAGAAGCCGACGCCGGCGCGGGCGGCGCCCTCGCGGTCGACGTGCTGGTTCTCGTCCACGAGCACGCGGTAGCCGCCCCCGAGGCGCCGGCCGAGCGCGTCGAGCTTCTCGCGCAGCGCGGCGTAGCCGTCCGACCACGTGTAGCGCGGCAGCCTGCCCTCGGCGGTCGCCGGCTCGGGCCCGGGCGCGTAGTAGCACTGGGCGGCGGAGACGACCGTGCGCGCACCGGGGAGCAGCGTCTCGGGATGGCACGAGACCTCCGGCTGGGCCATGGTGAACCGCATCCCGGCGAAGAGCCCTCGGGACCGGCGTTCCAGGATATGGCGCTCGGTCTCGGCGTACGGCTGGGCGGCCGCGGCCCCGACGACGTCGATCCCGAGCTCCGCTGCGAGGCGGTCGAGCTCGGCGGTCGTCATGTCGGCCCCACCGTACCACCGGCTAGGATCGCGCAGTGAAAGCCGTCCGGATCCACGAGGACGGAGGGCCCGAGGTCCTCCGCTACGAGGATGCGCCCGACCCGGTCGCCGGCCCGGGCGAGGTCCTGATCGGGCTCCGGGCGGCGAGCCTCAACCACCTCGACATCTGGCTGCGCCGCGGCCTGCCCTCCGCGCCGAAGCCGCGCATCCTCGGCGCCGACGGAGCCGGCGTCGTCGTGGCGCTCGGCGACGGCGTCGACCGCTTCAGCGAGGGCGACGAGGTCGTCATCAACCCGGGCCTCGACGAGGGCGCCAGGATCGTCGGTGAGCACATGGACGGGACGCATGCTGAGCTGATCGCGCTGCCGGCCGAGTACGTCTACCCGCTGCCGGACGGCCTCACGTTCGAGCAGGCGGCCGCATTCCCTCTCGTCTTCGAGACGGCCTACCGCATGCTCGTCACGCGCGGGGGCCTCCAGGAGGGCGAGTGGGTCTTCGTCTGGGGCATCGGAGGCGGCGTCGCGACGGCGGCCATGCAGGTCGCCAGGGCCCTCGGCGCGCGCGTGATCGTGACGTCCTCGAGCGACGAGAAGCTCGCCCGCGCCGCAGAGCTCGGCGCGGACGCGACCGTGAACCACGCCGAGGCCGACGTCGCCGCCGCGGTGCGCGAGGCGACAGGCGGCCACGGCGCCGACATCGTCGTCGAGCACGTCGGCGAGGCGACGTGGAAGACGTCGCTCCAGGTCGCGGCGTCAGGCGGCCGGATCGCCGTCTGCGGCGCGACCAGCGGCCCGAACCCGCCCGCGAACCTCCACCGCATCTGGTGGAAGCAGCTCACGGTGCTCGGCTCCACGATGGGCACGCAGGCTGACTTCCAGGCCGTCTACGAGCTCGTGGCAAGCGGCCGCGCCGAGCCGGTCGTGGACAAGGCCTTCCCGCTCGCCGAGGCCGCGGCCGCGCACGAGCACCTCGAGGCCGGCCGCCAGCTCGGCAAGGTCGTCCTGACGATTCCCGGATAGGGCGCCGAACCCCTCCCTAAAGGACGATCCGGCGGGCGATGTCGAGCGGGCAGCCCGACGCGACGAGTCGCCGCACGTCGCCGAGGTCCACCGACGCCTTCGTGAGCAGCGACGCCTCGGTCGGGGTGAAGCCCAGGGCGATGAACTGAGACCGCCGCCAGCGCCGCACCCGCGTCGCCTCGGGAAGCCCGTTCCGATTCGCCGCCACCCTCTCGCCCATGGCTAAGAGTGTGGGGACGATCCGTGCACCGGCGACCGCCGAAGGTGCTGTCTCCGTCCCGTCCGAAAGTCGAGTTCGCCGGCTAGCCGAAGCCGAGGATGAACTTCGCGTCGTCGGACATGCGCTCCGGCGACCACGGCGGGTCCCAGGTGAGCTCGGTCTCGACGTCGCCGACGCCGTCCATGCCCTCGACGACCTCGCGGATCTGCTGCTCGATCATCGGGCCCACGGGGCAGCCCATCGAGGTGAGGCTGTACGTGACGTGAACCTTGGGACCCTCGATCTCGGCGTCGTAGAGAAGGCCCAGCTCGACGATGTCCATGCCGAGCTCCGGGTCCTCGACGACCCTGAGCGCTTCGAAGATCTCCTCGCGTGTCGGCATCGACCTCCAGGCTACCCGAGCAGGCGCACCTCTTCGCGGCGGTCCCGCGCGAAGAAGTGCACGCCGTCGACGAAGCGCACCCAGTTGTGGCGGGTGCACATGACGATCGAGTGCGTGCGCGCGCTGTCGGTCAGATACCGGACGCCGCGCAGCAGGTCGCCGTTCGTCACGCCCGTAGCCGCGACGATAACCTCGCCCGGCGCGAGCTCGTCGGTCTCGAAGACCTTGTAGACGTCGTCGATGCCGTGCTCCTGCGCCTCCTCGATCTCCGAGCGGGCCGTGGGCCAGAGCTGCGCCTGGAGCTCGCCGCCGAGACAGCGGAGCGCGGCGGCCGAGAGCACGGCCTGGCGCGCGCCGCCGATCCCGACCGCGAGGTGGTCGTTCGTGCCTCGCACCGCGGCCGTGATCGAGGCCGTCACGTCGCCGTCCTGGATGAGCTTGATGCGGGCGCCCGCCGCGCGGATCTCCTCCACGAGATCGTGGTGGCGCGGGCGGTCGAGGACGATCGCGGTGATGTCGTTCGTCCGCCGCCCGTAGGCCTCGGCGATCGCGACGACGTTGTCCCCCACCGGCTTGCCGAGGTCGATCTTTCCGCGCGCAACCGGGCCGACGGCGATCTTGCGCATGTACATCTGCGGGAGGCGCGGGAACGAGCCGGACTCCCCCACGCCGATCATGGACATGGCCCCGTAGTCGCCGCGCGCGACGACCGCCCGGCCCTCGAGCGGGTCGACGGCGAGGTCGACCTCCGCCCCGCCGCGCCCGACCGTTGCGCCGATCGCGAGCGCGTCGGTCTCCTCGTCGCCGCCGACGACGATCCGGCCGGTGATCGGGAGCTCGTCCAGGCCTTCGCGCATCGCCGTCGCCGCCGACTGTTCGGCGCCCTTGACGTCGCCGCGGCCGAGCCAGCGCGCACCCGCGAGCGCGGCCCGCTCGGTCACCGCAGCGAACGCCTCACACTGGCAGCGAGGCTCGGGGTCGCTCACGCCGGGAAGCTTACGCTCGCGCCTGGTCCTGCGCCCGCTCGACTTCGGCGAGGACGAGGTGGAGCACCTCGTTGACCGCCGATTCGATGCGGGCGTTGTCGATCACCGGCACGCCTGCCTTCTCGGCCCGCTCGATGAGGTAGTCCTGGATGCGCCGGATCTCGGGCAGCGAGCGGAGGTACTTCTCCATCGGGCGCAGGCCCTGCGAGCCGGAGTCACGCACCCAGAAGTGGCGCGCGTGCTCGTCCTCGGCCTCGATCTCGAGCATGCATTGGACGACGACGGCGCCCTCGTACGAGCGCGGCAGCGCGCCGGGGACGACGTGCACGCCCTCGACCGCGACCGAGTAGCCCTCCTCGAGGGCCCGGGCGATGACCGCCTTCACGCCGACGAGGACGTTGCGGGTCTGCTCCTTGAAGCCGAGCAGCGCAGCGTCGTCGTCCTCACCCTCGTGGATCCGGACCGCGGGCCCGGCCTCGAAACTCGAGTAGTGGATGGACGGCATGAACTTCTGCGAGAAGAACGCGCGCATCGTCTGCCGCACCGTGTCCGTGGACGTGACCCGCGTGATGCCGAGCCTGTGCGCGACCTCGGTGGCCACGGTGGACTTGCCGGTGCCGGTCGCGCCGCCGACGAGGAGGACGATGGGGAGATCGAGCTCCCGCAGCGCCTGGAGGCGCCGCAGCAGGCGAACAGCCTCCTCGCCCTCGTGCTCGGCGAGGACGCCGGCCGCCACGTCGTAGAGGCGCTCGGCCCCGATGGCCGCCTCCTCGTTCGAGCGCACGAGCTCGCCCTCGATCAGCCGCGCGAGCTCGTAGGCGCGCTCGGGGCGGATGCCAGCGCCCATGAGCGTCTTCGCCATCAGGCCCTTCGAGTACGGAAGGTTGATCTCGCCGGAGACGAGCGCCTCGGGAGGGCGGCGGTCGGGGCTCATCGCGCCCCCGCCGGCTCGCCGGCGATCGCGTCGGCCAGCGCGCGCACCCGCTCGTCCAGGTCCGGCTCGCCCGGGAGCGGCAGGACGGCGTTGTCCGCGAACACGACCGGGAGCCCGCGGGACTCCGCGGCCTCGGCGACCATGTCGATGGCCGCCGCCTTGATCTCCACGAGGTACACCTCGGCCTCCGAGGCCTCGACGAAGTCGAGGTCCCGGCGCAGCGCCTGGCGGTCCGCGAGGTTACCCGAGACGAGGACGACGTCGGCGCCGTGCTCGCGCTCGAGGTGCTCGCGCAGACGGTCGTGGATCGCCTCGGGCGCGGTCGAGAAGAAGGCGACGCGCCGGCCTGCGATGGGCTCGACGGGCCTCGGCCTGAGCACGGTCGCGATCACGGGCAGCTCGGGATCGACCTGGGCGACCGCGGCACGCATTGCGTCGACCTGGGCCGGCGCCACCAGCGGCTCCTCACACATCGTCAGGACGACGAGGTCGCTGAGGAAGAGCCGGTACGGACCGAGGAAGCCGGAGAGCACCTCCGGATGCTGGTGGGCGCCCGCGACGAGGATCCGGCGACCGGCCTCGACCGGCGGGATCGTCGCCCCGCTCGCCTCGAGGAGCACGAGGTCGGGATCGAGAGAGGCCGCGATCTCCGCGGCCTCCTCCACGTTGGACAGGAACGGCGTGCCCGCGAGACCGCCCCCACACCGGCGGGCGCCGATGGTCACCACCCCGGCGAGCGCCGCGTCCTCGAGGTAGTCGGACGCCGCGTGGACGCCGGAGCGCGAGAGCGCGAGCAGGTCCTGGACCGTCGGCTTCACGTCGACGACCACGGGTTTCGCGGGACCGCCCCGCCCCATCGCCACGACGACGACCTCGCGCGAGGCGGAGAGCGTCCGGGCGACGTGCCCGGACACGGCGGTCTTCCCCACGCGCTTGCCGGTGCCGATGACCGCGAGCGCAGGCTGTGAGTAGGGCGTGAAGTCGACGGGGTCGAGCCGGAAGTCCGCACCCACGTAGGGGATGCCGGACGCGAGCGCGCGGGACGCGAGCCGGAAGCGCCTGCGCGGGCCTGCGACGGGCTCGTCGGAGAGGTCGACCACGACCTGCACGTCCACCTCGGCCAGGGCGTCCTTGAGCTTGTCCCAGAGCGGAACGCCGTAGTCAGGCATCCCGTCCCGGAGCTTCTCGCGGCCGCCGAGCATGACGACGCCGACGACGTCGTACTGCACCTCGGCGAGCGCGGCGATGACGACGTCGGGGTAGTGCTCCCCGTCGACGAGCGCGAGCGCCCTCACGGGCGTCCCGTCAGCTCGGTCTCGATCCGGGCCGTGTACTTCTCGTACTCGAGCGTGTCCACCGAGAACTGGATGATCCGCTCCTGTCCGTGGAACGGGTACTTCCGCCACACGTCGACGTGCCTGTCCTCGATCTCGATGAGGTTGTAACAGGGTCTCGTCTTGCCTCGGAGCCGGAGTGACGAAACCGTGCCCGCGTTGACGACGAAGAGGTTCTCGAGCCGCCACGCGTACGGCACGTGCTTGTGCCCAGAGAGGACGAGGTTGACGCCCGAGTGCTGGAGCACCTCGAGCGCGTCGCCGGCGTCGTAGACGACGTTGCGCTCCCGCCCGGTGCCGGGCACGGGCAGCAGGTGATGGTGAAGGACGAAGACGCGGAATTCGGCCGGCGCCGAGAACTGCTCTTCGATCCACGAGTAGCGGCCCCGGCCGATGACCCCGTGGTCGAGATCGGGCTCGGAAGAGTCGATTGCGACGACCGTCACCCCGTTCACGTGGAGCGCGCGCCGCCGCTCGCCGAACAGCTCCTCGAAGTGGATGTAGCCGACGTTGCGGGAGTCGTGGTTCCCCGGCACGACGACGAATTGCTCGCACTCGAGCCGGTCGAGGTAGCTCTTCGCCTCCGCGTACTCCTGCTGGAAGCCGAAGGTGGTCAGGTCACCGGAGCAGACGACGACGTCCGGCGCGAGCTCGTTGATCTCCATGATCGCGCGCTCGGCCAGGTTGGGCAGGAAGTACGGCGATCCGCAGTGGAGATCGGAGAAGTGGGCGATCCGAAACAGCGTGAGCCTCCGTCGTCGGTAGCCGAAGTGTAGTGATGGGCCGTCCGGGGTGACTGCTACCTTTTCTGTTGGATGGCCCTAGAAAGCGGCGATTTCCAGGCAGATTCCGGGACGCCTTTCGCCAATGACGCCGAGGTGGAATGTGCCCGCCTGCTCGACTACTACGGCATCGCGTGGGAGTACGAGCCGACCTCCTTCCCACTCGAGATCGATGCCGACGGCAGGGTGCTCGAGGCCTTCACTCCCGACTTCTTCCTTCCCGAACAGGAGCTCTACCTCGAGGTCACCGTGATGAAGCAGTCCCTCATCACGCGGAAGAACCGGAAGATCCGCAAGTTCCGCGAGCGCTATCCGGACATCAAGGTCAAGCTCTTCACCCGGCGCGACTTCGAGCGCCTTGGTCAGAAATACGGCCTGAACCTCGTCACGTAGAGCCGGTCCCCGGCGAGATCTACCTCTCGCAGGACGAGATTCGCGCCCGCGTGGGCGAGCTCGGGGCGGAGATCAGCCGCGACTATGCGGCGCGCGACCTCGTGCTCGTCACCGTGCTGAAGGGCGCGTTCATCTTCGCCGCCGATCTCGCGCGGGCGATCCCGATCTCGCACGCGATGGACTTCCTCGTGCTCGCAGGCTACGGCGGCGACCTCGGCGGCCGCTCCCGCATCCGGCTCATCAAGGACCTCGACATGTCCATCACGGGCCGTGATGTCCTGCTCGTCGAGAACGTCGTCGACACGGGCCTGACGCTCAACTACGTCGTCAAGACGCTCAAGCTGCGCCACCCGCGCGACGTCGCGGTCTGCACGCTCCTCGACCGCCCGTACCGGAGGCTCGTGGACGACCTCCCGATGCGCTACGTCGGGTTCACCGTGCCCGACCAGTTCTTCGTCGGCTACGGCTTCCACCTGGACGAGCGCTACCGCGGCCTGCCCGACATCCACGTCGCCGAGTAGCCCTGGCGCCCGGGCGGCTCGCCCGCCAGACTTCGCATCGTGAGCGAGCTCGTCGCGTTTCTCGGCGTCGCCCTCCTCGTGATCGTCACGCCCGGGCCGGACACGGCGCTGACGATCCGGAACACGCTCCTGGGCGGGCGGCCCGCCGGCCTCGCCACGGCGCTCGGAGTCGTTTCGGGCCAGGCGGTGTGGGCCCTGGCGACGAGCGTCGGCCTGGTCGCGCTCCTGCTCACATCGGAGCCGGCCTTCGCCGCGGTGCGGATCGCGGGGGCCGCGTATCTGATCTACCTGGGCCTCCAGGCCCTCGGGGCCGCGTTCCGGCCCGACGGGAACGGGCGGCTCGAGGTCGGGCCCCGGCGGGACCTTCCCGGCCGGGCCGCAGCTCGCCAGGGGTTGATCTCGAACCTCGGGAACCCGAAGATGGCGGCCTTCTTCCCGAGCCTCCTCCCCCAGTTCGTGCCGTCGGGTGAGCCGGCCTTCCTGCCGCTCCTGCTCCTCGGGCTTGTCTTCTGCTCGCTGACCTTCGTGTGGCTGAGCGCGTACGCAGTCGTCGTGGCGCGTGCGGGCGACCTGCTCCGCCGTCCGCGGATCCGGCGCGCCATGGAGGCCGTGACGGGCGCCGTGCTCGTCGCGCTCGGGCTGCGCCTGGCGGCCGAGCAGCGGTAGGCCAAGGCGCCTTCACAGACCCGGCACGATCCGCGCGCCACGGCTGCGCTTTTCCGCGCTAGCGTCCAAAGCGGGTGGTGGCCCGGGGTGGCCCCTCGGAGACGCCGGTGACGAGCGCGGCTAGAGGTAGCCCATCGGGTCGACGGCGCTGCCGTTGACCCTGACCTCGAAGTGCAGGTGGTTCCCTGTGCAGCTGCCCGTGCACCCGACGGCGCCGAGCGCCGTGCCCTGCGAGACCGAGCCGCCGCCGACGTAGATCGCCGACTGGTGCGCGTACGCGGTCGCGAGCCCGTTGCCGTGGTCGACGATGGTGAGATTCCCGTAGCCGCCCATCCAGCCGGCGTAGATGACCGTGCCGGCGGCGGCCGCGCGGATGGTCGTGCCCGCGGGCGCGGAGATGTCGATGCCCTCGTGCATCCGTCCCCAGCGCCAGCCGAACCCGGAGGTGACGACGCCGCTGACCGGCCAGATGAACCCGCTCGACGAGCTGCCGTCTCCGGTCGAGCCGCCGCCGCCGCCTCCGCCCCCGCCGCCCGAGCTGCGGAGCCGCTCGGCCAGCGCGGCGCTTGCCGCCTGGAGCTCGTCGAGGTCCTCCTCTGCGTGCGAGCGATCCTCCTTGACTCCGGCCAGGACGCTCTGCTTGTTGGCGCGCGCCGCGTCGAGAGCCTGCTGCTGTGCGATCAGCGCCGCCTGGGCGGCCTTCTTCTCGGCAGTCTTCTGCTCTACGACAGCGGTCGCCGCGGCGACCTTCTTCTTCGTTCTGCGGGTCAGCTGGCGTGCGACCCGCATGTCGTCCTTCAGGCCCGAGATCTCCTCGGTGATCTGCTGGTCCTGGCGACCGATCGAGTCGAAGTACTCGAGCTGGTCGAGCAGGTCCCCGAGGTTTCGAACCTGGAGGATGATCTCGAAGGAGTCCGCCTCCCCGTTCTGGTAGAGCTCGACGAGCCGCCGTTCGAGCTCTAGCTGCGCGAGCCGGAGCTGGCGCTTGAGGTGCTCGAGGTCCTTCGTCTGCTCGGCCTCGAGGGACCTCAGCTCGTCGAGCCTCGCCCTCATCGCCGCCAGCTCGACCTCGAGCTGGTCGATCAGGCCCTGAAGGCTGCCGATGTCGCCGTCGAGGGCCTCGATCCGCTCGCTGGCGGCTCGAATCTCGTTGGTGAGGACGCCCTCCTTCGCCTTGGCGGCGGCGATCTCGTCGCGGAGCCCCGACATGCGGTCGTTGAGGTCGTCCATCGACTGCCCGAGCGCCGACGGCACGCCAAGCACAACGACCGCGGCTGCGAACGCGAGAACTAGACGGATGAGGCGAGCGTCAACCACCTGGACTGGTTCGGCAGGGACCTAAGCGTCCCTGCGCGGCCCCAACGGGGGGTCTTCGGTCTCGAACGGGGACTGTTGTAGCACGCCGTCCGGTCGGCGTGCAGGGAAAAGCGACCCTCGGCCGGGTCAGGCCTTGTGGGCGCGGGAGCCCCGACGGCCCCTCGTCTGCGGCGCCGGAGGGTGCTCGGGTGCGGGCGGAGGGTCGTCCGGAGAGGGCTCCGGGACAGGCGCCGGAGAGGGCTCGGGGATCGGTGCGGGCGTGGGCTCGGGCACCTGCGCCGGCTCCGGCGGATTGCCCTCGTCGGGCGGCGGATACGGCTCCGGAATGCGGGCGGGCTCGGGCGGGGCTTCCATGTGCCTGGTGGGAGCGCTCTGCGCCTGTACGCGGCGGACGCGCTCCTCGACTTCCTGTGCCAGGGTGCTGATCTCGGCCTCCTTCGCTTGGATGCGGACAACGACGTCGTCGAGCTGCGTGCGGGCGGCCTCCGCCGCGGCCGAGTCGCCCGCGTGGGTCGCACGGCCCAGCTCGTGGTAGCCACGACTGCGCTCGGCCTGGAGCTCGGCGAGATCGCGGCGCCGGCGGAACAGCTCGAGCTGCCCGCGCGACCGCGCCGCGACGAGCTCGCGGTGCGCGCCGATCCGCGACAGCGCCAGGCCGGCTCGGCGGCGTCCCGTCTCCCAGCGGTACAGAAGCACGACGCCCGCCACGGCAAGAGCCAGGATCGCCCAGAGCCAGACCTGCGCGCCCAGGAGAACGATCCCGATCACGCCCGCAACGATCCCGATGGTGAGCGGGATGTCGGGAGGCGTCCAGTAGCGCCGGCGGACGCTCTGCTCACCCCCCTCGTTGAGCGGGTGCCCGCACTCGGGGCAGAACCGGCTCTGTGTGGGGACGGCGGCGCCGCAGTTCACGCAGTCAACCGTGGACATCGGCCTTCACTTCCCGCTCGGGGCGATCTTCATGCTGGAGCTCGCGCAGCGCTTGCGCCGCCTCCTGGCGGAGCGGTCCGACCAGCGCTCGGTAGTCCTCGTCCGAGACCTTCCCGGTGCGGTGGTCGAACTCGAGCTCCTTGAGGGCGGCCAGCGCCCGGTCTCGTCGCTCGAGCGCACGCACGCGCAGCTGCTCGCCCGGGTCGAGCTCCTCCCGCCCCTCGGCGCTCCGCGCGGGCCGGAGGAGCGGCCGCGCGACGAAGACCACGCAGAGCACGGTCAGGAGCGCGGCGAGCACGAGGGCGAACGCCTCCACGTCTACGCGCGCGCGAGGGCGCCCTCCCCCGCGAACCGCTGCGCCAGCCGGCGCTGCTCGCGGGCGTCGGGCCACATGGCGACGACGGAGCCGAGGACGAAGACGAGCCCGGCGAGCCAGATGAGGTTCACGAGCGGGTTGACGATCACGTCGAGCTGGACCGAGCCGTCGCCGTAGAAGCGGTCGGCGATCACGAAGAGGTCCTCGCCGCGCAGCCAGTCCGTGCGGATGCCGACCTCGTTCGACGTCTGCTCCTCGGCGAAGTAGCGGTTCTTGCCCGCCTGCATCGTCCCGACGAGCTCCTCGCCGCGGTAGACGTCCAGGTTCGCGCGCACCTCCTGGGCGTTGGCGCCGCGCTCTTGCGAGCTGCCCGTGTAGACGACGCGGTAGTCGCCCACCTGGGTCGACTCGCCGGGCGCGAGCCGCGCCTCGCGCGAAGACGAGAAGCCGCCGATCCCGACGGCGCCGACCAGGAGGAGGACGATCGCCGCGTGCACCACGTAGCCGCCGTAACGGCGCCGGTTCCGCGCCACGAGGCCCGAGAACGCCGACCACCAGCCGCCGCCCGCCGTCCCGATCGACTTCCGCGCACGCGTGCCGCGCACGAACTCGAGGACGATCGTGGTGAGGACGAAGGCGCCGAGGGTGTAGCCGATCAGCCCGGCAGGGCTCGACCCGGCGCCGCCGGCGAGGAGCAGGCCGCCGACCGCGAGCGCGACGCCCGCAGGCCACGCGAGCTGGCGCACCAGCGAGTGGAGCGACGCGCGCCGCCAGGCGACGACGGGGCCGATGCCCATGAGCAGGACAAGCGGCAGCCCGAAGACGACCGCGAAGAAGTCGTAGTACGGCGCGCCGACCGACACGGCGACGCCTCGCACGGCCTCGGAGACGAGCGGGTAGATGACGCCCCAGAGGATCGTGAGCGCGAGCGCGACCAGGAAGAGGTTGTTGTAGAGAAAGGCCGCCTCCCGCGACAGGAGCGACTCCATGCGCGTCTTCGAGCGCAGCTGCGGCAGCCGGGTGACGATCATCACGATGGAGAAGGCGGCGACCACGGCGATGAAGCCGAGGAAGAACGGCCCGATCGAGGACTGCGTGAAGCTGTGGATCGAGCTGATCACGCCGCTGCGCGTCAGGAACGTGCCGAAGAGCGAGAGCGCGAACGCGCCGGCGACGAGCACGACGTTCCAAACGCGGAGCATGTCCTTCTTCTCCTGCACCATCACCGAATGGAGGAAGGCCGTCGCGACGAGCCAGGGCATGAGCGCGGCGTTCTCGACAGGGTCCCAGGCGTACCAGCCGCCCCAGCCGACCTCCTCGTAGGCCCACTTCGCGCCGAGGAGGATGCCGAAGCCGAGGAACGTCCAAGCCGCGAGCGTCCAGCGCCTGGTGACGACGATCCAGCGCTCGTCCACCCGCCGTGAGGCGAGCGCCGCCATGGCGAACGCGAACGGGATCGTCAGCCCGACGTAGCCGAGGTAGAGCATCGGCGGGTGGGCGATCATGTACGGGTTCTGGAGGCTCGGGTTCATCCCGGCACCGTCCGCCGGGGCGACCTGCGTGTCGAACGGGCTCGCGATGAACACGAGCAGGAACGCGAAGAAGAGGGCGACGCCGCCCACGATCGCCACGGTCCAGGGGAGCACCTCCCGCACGAGCCTGCGGTTGAGCGCAAGCGCGACGGAGGCCGCGCCGGTGAGCACCAGGAGCCAGAGGAGCAGCGAGCCCTCCTGGCCGCTCCAGAACGCGGCGAGCGTGTAGCCCGTCGGGAGCTCGCGGCTCGTCAGGCGGGCGACGTAGTCGAGCGAGAAGTCGTTCCGCGCGAGCGCTGCGAGGAGCACGAGGGACGCGACTCCGGCGGCCGCGAACGCGGCGAAGAGCGCGTTCGTCGCCGAGTCGAGGAGCCGCCGGCGGCCGCGCCAGGCCGCGTAGGCGCCCGCGACGACCGCGTAGACGATCAGACCGAGAGCGGCGACGAGGGCGGCACGGCCCAACTCAGGCATTAGTCCTCCGGCGCGTACTTCGACGGGCACTTCGTGACGAGCGAATCCGGCGTCGCCACGAACGTGCCCTCAACGAGCTCGCCTTTCACGTAGACCTCGCGCCCGACCTTGAAGAGGTCCGGTACCGAGCCCGTGTAGACGACCGGCACGGTCGCCTCGCCTTCGATGTCACGCAGCGTGAACTCGAGCCGCGATTCGTCCTCGGCCTCGTCAACCGGCCCCACCACGATTCCCGCAACGCCCACCTCCCCGGTCTTCCCCTCGAGCTGGCTGGGCTGCAGCGAGGGCGTCCCGCCGGCGAGGCTCGTCCAGATGAGGAAGATCGCCAGCACCGCCGCGATCGAGAGGGCGACGACGAGGCGCACCGGATTGCGCCGCTTTGCCACGGCTTCGAGTTTACCGGCGGGCTTGCCGCGCTACTCGGGGGTAGCGAGCGGCTTGCGCTCGGGAATCCGGTACCCGTGGTCGCGGCAGAGGCTGCCCGGGGCGTCCTCGGTGAGGGCGTCGCAGTAGCCCTTGCCGTAGGCGGCGCGCAGGAACGCGGCGACGACGTCCAGGTTCCACTCGGAGATCCCGCAGGCCTCGCCCCAGAGGTCGGCGAGCCGCAGGTCGATATCGAGCTCGAGCAGGTCGATACGGGAAGGTCGCTTTGCCATGGGCTGAAGGTAGCCGGGGTATCGGACGGACTTCGACGGCAGATACGCTCTCGCCGAATGGCGCAGACCCGCATCGGCCCGGCCCGCGTTCCCTCGCGCGAGAGCCCCGAGGAAGCCGTCTCGCTGCTCCTCGAGCGCGGCTACACCGCCTGCGAGATCGACTTCGAGGGCAAGTTCTGGATGGACTACCCGTGGGCGGAGCGCTTCGGCGAGCTTGCGCGCGAGAACGACATCGCGCTCTCCGTGCACGCGCCGATCGCCGGCTTCATGGGCCATCTCGAGCGCGACAAGAAGTACAACATGGCCACCGGGATGCTCGACCATTCCGCCGGAGTCGCCGTCGCAGCAGGCGCCGAGCTCGTCGTCTTCCACCCGGGCTTCTTCCTCGGCCGCGAGCGCGAGGACGCGCTCGCATCTGTGGTTGACCAGCTCGGGTCCCTGCGCGAGCGGCTGGAGGGCAAGGGCCGCGCCGTCCCGTTCGGCATCGAGGTGATGGGACGCGTCCGCGACCTGGGCAGCCTGGACGACGTCCTCTGGATTGCCGAGCGCGTCGAGTGGGTCCGCCCGGTGATCGACTTCGCGCACATGCACGCGACCTCCGACGGCGCGTACGTCGACGTCGAGATCTTCGCCGAGGCACTGACGCGCGCCGATGCCGTGCTCGAGGACGGCGCACCGTTCCACATCCACTTCTCGGACATCGCCTACGCGAACCGAAACGAGACGAAGCATCTCCCCTACGGCGAGGGCACCTTGCGGGCGGAGCCTCTCGCGGAGGCCCTGGCGCGATTCGAGCGGCCGGCAACGGTCATCTCGGAGTCGCCTGGCGAGGAGAGCCACCAGGCGATCCGCTCGATCCTGCTCGCCTCGCGCGTCTAGGCACCGCACGGAAACGCAGCGGCCGGCGTGGTATCTGGAAGAGGTGTTCGTGCGCGCCGGTCGCCGCGTGAAACAGAGGAGAAAGCCGTCTCCATGTTTCGACGGACGATCGCTCCGGTCCTAGCGGCTCTCGCGGTGGGAGCGATCGGAGCGGCGCCAGCCGCCGCCTGGGCTCCAGGGCGCCCCACGTGCGTCCAACGTGTTTCGCCCACCCCCTTCGCGGGGATCCAGCGCGAGACATGGCGCTGCAGAAAGACCGGATGCGCGAGAACGAGGAGCTGTTCCGCATGGCCAACGAGCGCCTGCGCGAGCAGGTCGCGGATGACGTCCCCGCCGACCGCCCGGTGCCGTTCCTCTGCGAGTGCGAGGACGAGCTCTGCATGACGCGCATGGAGATGACGCTGGACGACTACCGGCGCCTGCGCGCCGACGAGGACACGTTCGCCGTCGTGCCCGGTCACGCGGCCGAGCGCGGCGAGGTCGTCGTGCAGGAGCGGGACTCGTTCCACGTCGTGCGGAAGGAGGCGGCATGAGCACGGACGAGCGCGGAGACCGGCGCAAGCACCAGATCGTGCGCAACGAGGCGCTCTTCCGGGAGGTCAACGAGCGCGTGCAGGAAGTCAGCGAGGACCGCGCGACCCTGACGACGGACTTCGTCTGCGAGTGCGGCGACTCGGGCTGCACGGAGACGATCCCGCTGCGCGACGAGGAATACGAGCACGTCCGTGCCGATCCCCTCTTTTTCGCAATCGTGCCTGGGCACGAGATCCTCGACGTCGAGGAGGTCGTTGCTCGGAACCAGCGGTTCTACGTCGTGCGCAAGCATGTCGACGAGGCTGCCCTCGCGCGACAAACCGACCCGAGGAGCTAGCCGTCGGCAAGACTGGCGCGATGGCGACCAACCCGCCGCTGTACGGGTCGGACCAGTCGCGCTTCGCGCGCTACCTCGAGCGCCGCGAGACGCGCACCCCGGATCCCGTCGCCCAGGAGCTGAGGCGACGGCTGATCGCCGGCCTGCGGGGTCGCGTGATCGAGCTCGGGTGCGGCGACGGGCGCAACTTCGAGCACTACCCGCCCGCGGTCTCCCGCGTGCTCGCGGTCGAGCCCGACCCGAACGCCCGCGAGGTCGCCGCCGAGCGCGCCGCCGAGGCGCGCGTGCCGATCGAGGTCGTGGAGGGCGTCGCTTCCCCGCTTCCCGCGGAGGACGCCTCCTTCGATGCCGCCGTCCTCGTGTGGGTCCTCTGCAGCGTCCCGGACCCGGCCGCGGCCCTCCAGGAGCTGCGGCGCGTGCTCGTCCCCGGAGGAGAGCTGCGCTTCTACGAGCACGTCGGCTCTGGGAACGCGGCCTTCCGGGCGCTCCAGCGGGCAGGCGACGCGCTCTTCTGGACGCGCGCCCTGGGCGGCTGCGAGACGACGCGCGACTCGGTGCGCGCGATCGAGGAGGCCGGCTTCGAGATCGCCTCGCTCGACCGCGGCTTCCAGTGCTCCACCGTGCTGACGATCACTGCCGCACCGTACGTCGTCGGCGTCGCGCGAAACCCCTAGGCGCTCGGTGGGGCGAGCCTGAGCCCGCCGCCCGCGCCCGACTCGAGGACCTCGACGGTGCGCTCGTCGCCCGGACGGCGCCAGCTCTCCCCCAGCTTCTCGTCGAGCGTCGCCTCAAGCTGGCCGGTGACGGCGAGCTCCTGGACGATGTCCGCGCCGCCGACGAGCTCGCCCGCGACGAAGACCTGCGGGATGGTCGGCCAGTTCGAAAGCGCCGAGAGCTCCTCGCGGATGCTCGGGTCGGGAAGCACGTCGACCGCGGTGAAGCCGGCTCCGACGGATCGGAGCGCCTGGAGGGCGCGATCGGAGTTGCCGCAATAGACCTGCTCGTGCGTCCCCTTGACGAAGGCGACCACGGGCTCCTGCTCGATCGTTTCCCTGATGCGCGTGCGGAGGTCGCTCATGCCTCTCCCCTCGTTGTGATTCGCAGCTCGTGAATGGTCCCGTCCTGGAGCGGCTGCGCCAGGGCGTCGTAGACGAGCCGGTGCTGCTCGACGAGCGAGAGCCCGCCGAACCGCTGGTCGACGACGGTGACGTGGAAGTGATCTCCCCCACCCGTCCGGTCGACCACCGCCAGCTCCGCGGCCTCCGGGAAGGCCGTGCGGAGGAGCTCCTCGAGCCGCTCGCTCATCGCGTTCGAAGATACCAGCCACGAACGCCGCTACGATCCGGGGCGAGATGCGTCGTCTCATCGGGGTCACGATCGTCTCGGCGCTGCTCGCCCTCGGCATCGCAGGACCGGCGGCGGCGGAGCTCGGTCCCGAGGCGAAGACCTGGGCCGGCAGGATCGCGAGCATCGGTCCGCGGCCCGCCGGCGGGCTCAACGAGCTCCGCGCCGCGAACGTCGTCAAGGACCGGCTGAACGCCCTCGGCTACTCCGTGAACGTCCAGCGCTTCAGGCTGCCGAACGGCCGCATGTCCCGGAACGTCGTCGGGCGCACGTCCGGGCCCGTGCGCGTGATCATCGTGGCGCACATGGACGGCGTCCACGGAACGTCGGCGGCGAACGACAACGCCTCCGGGGTCGGTGTGATGCTCACCGTCGCGCGGTACCTTGCCGGCGAGGAGGGCGTGCTCGTCGCGGCGATGGGCGCCGAGGAGCGGATGGTCACCGGCTCGTCCTGGCACCTCGGCTCGCGCCGGCTGACCAGTGGCTTCACTGCCGCGCAGAAGGCGGGCGTCCGCCTCGCGCTCTCCGTCGACATGGTCGGGGTCGGCCCGACGCTGAACGTGCGTGGGCTCGAGTCCAGCCCGAACCGGTCCGCGCGCCGGCTCCTCAACTCGGCACGCGCGCGCAGCATCAGGGCGACATACCTGCGGGACACCGGGCAGTCCGACCACGACGACCTCACGCGCGGCGGCATCCCGGCGGCCTGGATCGAGTGGCGTTGGGACCCGTGCTGGCACCAGCCGTGCGACCGCATAGACAGGCTCCGCCCGGACAAGCTCCGCGATGCCGCCCGCGTCGTGCTCGGCGCGGCGCGCGCAGTCGTGCAGTAACTCAGCTCTAGCCCTTCGGGGGACTCGGGAAGCCCTACCCCGTTCGGGGGACGACAGGGTCACCCTGGTGCGCCGATTATGGGAGTGCCGCAATGAACGAAGACGCCGCAGGAACTCCCGAGTTCGGGACAGGTCTCAAGGCCTGGCTCGAGCGGTCGGACCAGGCCCACGTTCGGCTCGAGACGCCCTCGTGCCGCGACCTCCTCCTCCTCTACGGGGACGATGTCGTGACCGAGCGGCAGACGACCGAGCGCGTGCTTGTGGGTGGCGACCTCGCGAGGCGCGGCGCGCACGGCGCAGCCGCCGCGTAGCGCCATGGCCGGAGGTCTGACCGACAAGCTGAGGGGCTCCCTCGAGGGGTACCTCGCACGCAGCGCTGCCGAGCTCGACGAGCGAGGCGCCGAGCACGCCGAGCGTGCAGCCGAGCTCGAGGCCGCGGCAACCCAGCTGGAGGAGGCCGAGCGCGAGCTCGACGAGCGCACGCGGCGCCTCGAGGAGCTCGGGCCGATGCCCGCCAGGCTCGCCCGTGCGGTGGACGAGGTGCTGACGATCCTCGACCAACGCGCCGGAAAGCTGGCCGACGAGGCCGGCGCCCTGGAGACGAAGATTCGCGAGCTCGCGGAAGCCGAGGCCGAGCTGGCGGCCCGCGAGCGGATGTTCACGGAGAAGACCGACCGCCTCCGGGTCGAGCAGCGGCGGCTCGCCGACCGCGAGAAGGAGCTCGCCGAATACCAGCGCGACCTCCTCGACCCGGATGCCGCGCTCGGAACCCAGTGGGTCGCCCAGCGCGACCGCTCCTTCGCCGAGGCGGAGACCATCCTCGAGGAGCGGCGGCGGGACCTCGACGCCCGCGAGCACGAGCTCGAGGAGCGCCGCGTCCACGACGGCGCTGCGTTCCAGCTCCGCCAGGAGGAGCTCGATCGCACCGACCGCGAGTTGACCGAGCTGCGCGAGCGCATCGAGCGCCGCGAGCAGGAGCTGAACGACTACGTCGCCCAGCTCCAGGGCGGCTTCGGGCCCGGTTAGCCAAAACTCAGGCATCCTCCGGGTCAGCGCACTCGCCTCGCCGCCGCGCTCAGCGCGTTGACCCTGGCCGCACCCGCCTCTCCGGCGCCCATCGACGACCGCCGCGACCTTCGCGGTCGTCGCAGCGGTTCTCTTCTACGAGCTCTCGCTCGCCAAGCTTCAGCGCGGCGCCGAAGGTGCTCGCGGCGACGCCGGTCGAGTCCGAGCTCGGTCTCACCTCGTGGACAGGCGCCGCACTCGCTACGCCGCTGTCGGCGTCCTGCACGGCGAGCTGCTCGTCCTCGTCTGGCTCGGGCGGCCGGGGCCGGCCGTGGGCGTCCAGGCGGTCGTCGCCGCCCTCGCGGTCACCGCTTCGTTCCCGCTCACGGCCGCCCTCGGCGTCTGGGCCGGCCCCACGGTCTTCCTCGTCATCTGCCCCGTCGGCATCGCCCTGACGCGCGCGGTCACGTCACGGGCGCTCGGCGGAGGCGCGTACTCGTTCTGCCGCGCGGCGTTCTAGCACTAAGCTGGCGCCGTGCCGGCCGCACCGCTGCCGCCCGAGCTCAGACTGTTCATCGAGAAGCCGCGCCGCGCGGTCGTCGGCACGGTCCGGGACGACAGCACGCCGGTCACGACCCCGTGCTGGTACGGGATCGACGACCACGGCCGTCTGATCCTCTCCATGGGCGACGACAGCCACCGGCTCCGCCACCTCCAGGCGAACCCGAACGTCGCGCTCTCGGTCCTCGGAGACGACTGGTACTCCCACGTGTCCATCCTGGGCCGTGCGGTCGAGTTCCGGCCGGATCCCGAGCTGGCCGACATCGACGAGCTGTCGCAGCGCTACGAGGGCGTTCCGTACGACGACCGGAGCTACAGGGGCGTGACCGCGTTCGTCGAGATCGAGCGCTGGCACACGTGGGGCGACCCCGCCGCCGAGGCGTCGTAGCTCACTCGCGGGCCTCGGCAGCGCCGCACGGCGCGAGGCGGACCGACCCGCCGCGCTCCTCGCCGCAGATCCACTCCCCGTCGTTCGCCGGGTCCGTGTAGCGGCGCTGGAAGGACGGCCCGCGCGGAGCTTGCGAGAGGTCGCAGTACGCACCGGCGAGGATGCACTCCTGCGAGCCCCAGTGGCCGGGGAACGCGTTCCAGAGGGCCGGCTCGCCGTTCTCGCCGATGGGCAGACGCCGCAGACAGCCGTCGCACGTCTCGTTGTGCGACCACGGGAGCCCGCCGTCGTAGCGCGCCTCGGGAAGTCCGCCGACCTCCTGCTTGCAGCTGCTCGAGAAGCACGGGTCCGGATAGGAGGCATGGCTGTTGCGGGCGACGAAGACGACGGGCCGCACGCCGTTCTCCTCGACGGCGGGAAGCACGAGGCTGTCCCAGATCTCGGCGAGCGCGTCCGCGCGCGGGCTGTCGAGGCTCTCCCAGACGCGCTCGAGCGTCCGCTCCCACGAGTACGAGAGCAGGTGCGCGTGCTGGGCGTACCGGACCGCCGTCGGGCCCCAGAGCTCGCCGCCGACGTCGACGCACGAATCCGAGGGCTCCTCGCACGGCGCGATCACGACGGTGATCCCCTCCCAGTCGCCCGCGTGCTCCTGGCACGTGAAGGGCGGCGTGCGGAAGCCGGGGCCGCAGAAGACCTTGTCCGCGACCGGCGACGGGTTCCGGGAGTAGAACCACCAGTAGTCGACGAAGACGCGTTCGTCCCCGCGGACGACGTGGTAGTAGACGGCGCTCTCGTCGCCTCCACCCCGCGGCGGCGTCCCGGACTCGTCGATGTCCAGATAGTCGAAGCTCTGGTCGATCTCCTCGGCGTTCGTGAGGTCGGGGCACCTGTCCGCGATCAGGTACTTGCGGCACTGGTCGATCCGGTTGTCGGCGATCGCGTCGTCGATGTCGAGCGGGTAGCGCCGCTCACCGGAGTCGAAGAACAGGAGCGGGCGGAACGCGGCCGCGAGCTGCGCGTCGGAGCCCTCGGCGGCCGCCCGCGGGACCGGGATGGCCTCCGGCACGAGATTCTCGGGCGTGAGCGGCTTCTGGAAGAGCAGGAAGAGGATCAGCAGGCCGACGGACGCCAGCGTGACCTTCCAGAGCGCCGGCGCCTTCTTCGGCCACTGCTTGTAGCGGCTCGTGAAGACGAGGACGATTGCGACGAGCAGCGGGACGAAGAGGAAGATCAGGCCGGCGAGCCAGTTCACGAGCGTGATCGGGACGCCGACGAGCACGAACATCGTCGCGGCCAGCGCGCGCGGGAGCGCCTGGACCTCGTTCTCCTTCGTCCTGAGAAGGAAGTTGACCAGCCGGACGAGGATCCAGAACGCGAGCGTGGTGATGACGAGCGCGAAGGCGAGGTCGCCCCAGAGCCCGCCGCCCCGCAGCATCCAGTTGATGAGGAGCAGGAACGCGATGGCGATCAGGAGCGAGACGACGAAGGCGACCATGCGCAAGGCGCGCCCCTGGTCGGGGAGTTTCTGCATCCACAGGAGAGCAGCGTCCCACTGCGCCTTGACCCGGTCCTTCAGCCGCACGGGGGAAGTCTCGTCCGGCGGGCGGACGGCCTGATCGACGCTCATGCCTACCGGAGCGGGAAGCGGTGCGCTTTCTTCCCTGGGAGACTCACTGTCGTCCGCAGCGGCCACGCGCCGCGCCCACCAGCGACTCGGGAGGCTCGACATGGAACCGTTCATCGGTGAGATCCGACTTGTCCCCTTCAACTTCGCTCCCAAAGGCTGGGCGCTCTGCGCTGGCCAGATGCTGCCGATCAACCAGAACCAGGCGCTCTTCTCCCTGCTCGGGACGACGTACGGTGGGGACGGACGGACGACGTTCGCCCTTCCCGACCTCCGCGGTCGGGTCGCGGTCGGCGCCGGCCAGCCACCCGTCGGCTCGGATTACCCGCTCGGCGCGGCCGGCGGCCAGGAGACGGTCGAGCTGACGACGGGCCAGCTTCCAGCGCACTCCCACCCCGTCAACGCGAGCAGCGCCGCCGCCACGTCGAAGAGCCCGGCGGGGGCCTACCCGGCCGGCGGAGGCGCATACACCGGGGCGCGAAACGCCCGCATGAAGGCCGCGATGATCGCCCTGACCGGCGGCGGCGAAGAACACGAGAACCGACAGCCCTATCTGAGCCTGAACTACATCATCGCGCTGCAGGGGATCTACCCCTCGCAGAGCTGAGCACTTCGTCTCGACAAAGCGGCGAAGCCGCTCAGGTCGAGACATTCGTTCACAGATCTTTCGATCGACGAAGCGTCCAGTCGCCCGGTCTTGGCCAAACCCAGGATCTGTAAACGATTCAGCTTCGGCACCTTCCCGCAGTACGAGGGAGCGACGGCCCGCGTAGAGGGGCGAAGTGATGTTCCGCCTGAAACGAAACCGGAGCGCGAACGGGCAGCTGGTTGGGCGCCAACCGACGGCCAGCCAGGACCGACGGCCCCGGACCTCTAGCGAACGGTCTGCACAGGGACCTCGAAGAATTCGACGGATGTTCGCCGCTCAGTTCCTCCAGGATTCATCGCGTTCAGTGCCTCGTCACCGCGCCGCATCGCGTCCTCGCTCTCAAAGAGAGTGACACCGACACCCTTGCCAGTCTCACGATTCACGAGCATCAGCATCTTCGCGCCCTCGAGCCCAGCCGGAGTCTCGCCCGATTCGACCTGGGCGCGAACCATTTCGATCGCGTCGTCGACACGGGAAGGATCGCCCTCGAATGTCGCCACCCGCGCATACATGTCTCCTCCTTCGTCGGAAGGCTGGTCATGACGAGTTCTACGCTGAACTCGCCCAGCGGACAAGCATCTCGCAGAAGACGGTCGACTACACATTCGCCCGCCACCTGGGGGGCACGGGTCGCCTCGAGGAAAAGGCGCTGGCCGTGACCCGCCCACCAATCGGATTTCTCCGTTTGTGACGCGTAACGCGGGGGCCGGATGGGTTGTACGTCCGGCCGTCGCGGGTTCGAAGATGATGGGTAGGCGCGGGCGCGGGGTGAACTTCCCGTTGGCGCGCAGGGTTCGACTGTAAGCCGCGGGTATGGGCAGGTGCACCGTGCGGAGCGGAAGCGTTGGGAGCCGCTTGTGGCGTCGGGCCGGGTTGCCTGTGTCCGCTGCGGCTTCATGATCCAGGGCGGCACGAGCTGGCACCTGGATCACGCCGACGATCGGCTTCACTACCTGGGGCCTGCCCACGCGGAATGCAACGTGGGGCTGCGGCGAAGCTAGGGAACGAGCGGATGCGCGAGAAGCGGGCGGTCGAGGTGCCGCGGAGCTCGCGGCGAGCGTCGAGGGAATGGTGAGCTCGTTAGTAACTGCACGGGCCTCGTCTCGCCGCCCGACGGGGAGGGCGCCGCCGACTTGCCGGCGGAATGTCACCCCCGTATCAGGGTGCCCAAGCCAACTCCCCGCCGCCGCCTTGCTTCAGCCGGGTTTCGCCGCTGCCGTCGCTGTTTACGACGTAGATGGCAGAGGGGCCGAGAACGTCGTCTGCCGTGTCGACCGCGATTTGGGAGCCGTCGGGCGACCATGTTGGCGTACCGACGGATGTTTTTCTTAGGAGCATCGTCAAGCGGCCGGTTCGAGGGTCGATCGTGTAGAGCGAGTAGCGCGCCGAGTTGTCGTCAGGGCGCGTGAACGCGATGGTCGACCCGTCCGGAGACCAGACCGGCTTGCCGAAGCCGGAGCCGATCTTCCGAATCTCTTTGCCTTCGGCCGTCATGAGGTATATGCCGTACTCGCCGTTGTGCACGTTGCTCCCTGGCGCGATGGGCGGGCCGACTCGGAAGCCGACAAAGAGAATCTCTTGCCCGTCAGGTGACCAGCTCGCCTCGTGTTCGCCGAGCCTGTTCTTGGTCAGCCGGGTTTGGTGACCTCCGTCGGCGTTGATGGTGTACAGCTCGGGAATGGCCATCTCGGCAGTCATCGACTCGAGGTTGCCCGCCCACTCGTCATGCCGAGTCGTCCCGAAGAGGATCTTCGAGCCATCCGGCGACCATGCATGCGGGTAGTTCGAGTTCGGCACTCCCCTGAAATGGGAGCGAGGTGCGTCGGTGAGCCGCCGCTCGCCGCTTCCATCTGCGTTCGCGACGAAGAGACCTCCGGCACGCGCGAACGCTATACGAGTCCCATCGGGAGACCAGACGAAAGACGACAGTCCTGCACCTCCGCGAGTGAGTCGCGTCTGCTCGCTCCCGTCTGCGTTCATTACGTACAACTCGAACACATTGCCGCCTCGCTTATCACGGGTGGAGGCAAACGCGATGCGCGAGCGGTCCGGAGACCAGACTGGACTCACGTTCCATTCCGAGCCTTCCGTCAGCCGGACGACCGCCTCGGTTCCCGTCGGGTCAACGAGATAGATGTCCGAGGCGGCAAGGTCGTCACGGTTGCGGACGGCCGCGAGCCATCCCTTCTTCGGGTTCTGCGGAGCGACTTGCGTTTCCGAGCCAGATGTCGCTGTCTCCCGACGCTCGCCTGATAGATCCTCGTCCTTTTCAAAGGGAGAGCAACCCGCAATCGAAGCCGCCGCCACGGCGGCACTAACCGCGGCAAGCCGAAACGTCATGCGTCGAATGTACGCCCGTCGGTTCTTCACCGGGCTCCACTTGCTGGAAGTCGACTACTGGAAGAAGGCTTCGACGTTGAAACGGTCATCGAGTCCATCGACACGCGCACGGTCGCGGCCGGGCCCTCCATCGACGTAATCTCGCTGGAAGTCACGCGAGAAGAGGACATCACGTCCTCCGTCGCCGAAAAGATCGTCGCGGCCCGCCCGTCCCGCGATCACGTCGTTCCCGCTCCCGCCGGACACCTCGTCCGGCCCGTGGCCTCCGACGATGAGGTCATTGCCGCCCCTGGCGATCATGAATGCCTTTCCCCGCCACGTCCGCGCGTTGAAGACGTTCCTCCCTGGCCCTCCTTCCAACCAAGCGTTTTCGATGCCGATCAGCGTGTCGTTCCCGACGCCGATGAGCGCCGTGGGCGTGAGGCGGAAATTCACGCCTACCGCAAAAATGACGTCGGGACTGCCAATTCCGCCGTTCAGGATGTCATCGCCCGGGCCGCCGTCCAGTGCATCCTCACCGGCCGCACCACCGCGAAGGATGTCGTTGCCAGGGCCGCCGTAAAGGAAATCGTTCGATCCCGCGCCTACGAGCTCGTCCTCACCTTCGTCCCCGTAGAACTGGTCGAAGCCGGCGCCTCCAATCACGTGGTCGTTCCCCGGACCGCCCTTGACCTCGCTCCAGGCATCCAACAGTGGAGGGAAGGGGAAGTCGAGCCCCGAGAGGTCTGCGCTGTCGTTGCCGTCGCCAAGATCGACACGGACGTTGATGGAGTCGAGGGAGCTGAAATCACACAAAGCGTCGGCACCATCCGAGACACAACCCGGCCCCGTCGTGACGGGCGCCGCAGGATCGGTGAAACGCAACACCAGACCTTCCTCAGTAACGACGACGGCGTTCACTTCGCCAGCGGCAGCGCTATAGAGCAGGCCATTCCGGACAAGAGAAACGGTGGCCGCCCAACCGGCGCTCCCTGAGAAAAGGATCATGCCCAGGGCGGACAGGACGGCTAGTCGTCCCAAGCGAATCAAGTGCTCGATGCTACAACCGCCGCCCCCACGACTCAAGATCGCGACTCGGCAACTCCGGCCGGAAGAGCCATCATGGGCGGTCTTGCCGCTGACTCTAGGATTGCACGGCCGAGGGTTGTAGCATCGAGCACGTGGTGGGGCTGGCCTGTCTGGCCGTTCTCTCGACGCTGGGCGTCATCGTCTTCCCCGCGGGCGACGCGCTCGCCGGGACGGTGACTGGCACCCGTGGCGAGGTGACTTTCTCGGGTGGCGCCGGCGAAGCGAACGCGGTGGTCTTCGCGTTCGAAGGGCCTGATCGCATCCGTATCTCGGACTCGGGTGCCCCCCTCACGACGTTGCACCCCGACTGCGTGGCTGCGGGACCAGACCTGATTTGTGAGTGGCCCGGGGCGGAGAGGATGGAGGTCATCGTCGAGCTAAACGACGGGAACGACAGCGTCAACCTTCCGAGCTGGGTCAACGTCAACGTCGTGGAGGGCGGTCCGGGAAACGACAACATCGTGGCCGACGTGTTCCTCAGGGGTGGCCCTGGTGACGACCGGATGGAGGCGATCCGCGGTGCCTTTATGGAGGGAGGCGGGGGTGACGACGTGATGCTCGGCGGACCCGGATGGGAGATCTTCGAGGGAGGCCCCGGGAACGACACCCTCCGCGGCTTTGGCGGTGTAGACGACCTTCGCGGCGACGGCGGCGACGACATCCTGGTTGGTGGACTTGGGTTCGATATCACCTGGGCGCGCGGCAGGAACCTCCGACTCACGCCCACCGCTCTCGTTGGAGAAAAGACCGACACGCTGAGTAGCATCCAATTCGTCTACCTGGACGGCGGCGGGGCGAACAATGTCATCAATGCGCGGACGTTCGACGGAGACACACGCATCAATGCCTTCGGCGGGGATGACGTGATCGTCGGCGGCCTCGGCCGTGACTTGATCCTCGCCGGTCCGGGCAACGACCGCGTCGCCGGCGGCCCAGGACGCGACACCCTCTGGGGAAGCGCCGGTGCGGATCTCCTCTTGTCGCGTGACGGGCTACGCGATGGTGTCTTCGCAGGCCGGGGCCAGGATCGAGCACGTCTCGACCGAATCGACCGTTCGGCGAACATCGAAGACTTTCTGTAGAAGACCATCTTGGTGCCGCCGTCCGTCCGCACTAGGCTCGGCAATGAGCCGGAGCGCGGGCGACGGTTCCCGCTGCGCTGAGAACCGCGCTCCGGCCGCCGTGCTAGCTCGCGTCGTGCCGGACGGCCAGCCTCGAGGGGACGGCGTCCAGTTCGCGCTGTTCCGCATCCGGCAGGGCCTGCTCGTCGCGGGGCTCGACCTGCTCGAACGTCACCGGCCGGCGCACCCTGTTCTGAAGCGGGCTTCGAGAACTACCCAAGCCGAGGCACTTCGGACATGCAACGGTGAATTCTGAACCGCCGTCCTCAGCCTGGGACTTCGCCCGCCGGGAGAGCCCGCACTCACTGCCCTTCCCCTTCGCAGCGTTCGCGCTGGGTCGGCAGCTCACGGCTCAAGATCGGGCTGACCTCGGCCGATGGAAGCGTGGTCATGGACTTCTGGAAAGAAGCGAAACAGTCGCAGGTGGCTTGGCATCCCGACAATGATCGTCTCGCCATTCGGAAGCAGCGCCACCGCGCGCGTGACCATCAGCTGGATGCCCCGGCACGCTGAACCCATCAGCTTCAGGAGCTCGGT
>DASSCF010000082.1:0-27250 GCA_035698025.1 Gaiellaceae bacterium | reverse complement strand
GCCGTACTCCTCGATCTCCCGCTTCGAGTTGAGGCCGAGCTCGCGCTCGACGCCGACCTCGATCCAGAGGCCCTGGCAGTCGAACCCGTTCTGGTAGCGCTGGTCGAAGCCCCTGAGAGCCTTGTAGCGCTGGAACACGTCTTTGAGGGTCCTGCCCCACGCCGTGTGGATCGCCAGGGTCTTGTTGGCGGTCACGGGACCGTCGACGAAGCTCCAGACGGGCCCGCCTCGGTTCTGCTCCCGGAGGAGCTCGAACGTTTGCTGCTCCTCCCACCAGGAGAGGACCTCGAGCTCCAGCGCAGGGTGGTCGGGAACGCGCGTTAGGGTGCGGAACATCTAGCGGTCAGTCTACGTTTGGAGAGGTATGGCAAACGCAGTCACTACCAATGAGTTCGACACCGAGGTCCTCGAGAGCGAGACCCCGGTGATCGTCGACTTCTGGGCGGAGTGGTGCGGCCCCTGCCGTGCCGTCTCCCCCATCCTCGATCAGATCGCAGACGAGCGGAGCGACGAGCTTCGTGTCGTCAAGGTCAACATCGACGAGGAGCCCGAGCTCGCACACCGGTACGGGATCCTCTCGATCCCCACGATCGTCCTCTTCAAGGGCGGTGAGCCCGCTGCAGCCGCGATCGGCGCTCAGCCGAAGCGGATGCTCGAGCAGTCGCTCGGCCTGGCGGAGACCGCTCAGGCCTAGCCGCTCGAGGAACCGCTAGTCGCGGTCCTCGAGAAAGGTGTCGAACGCCGCATGGTTGCGGAGGAACGTCTCGACGGCGTCGAGGCCCTCCGCAATCCAGGCGTCGAGCCAATCCTCGCGCAGATGATCGTCGATTCGGTGTGTCCCGTAGTCCATGTAGAGCCGATTATCGGCCGCTAGGCCGCCGGTCCATATAGGCCGTTCGGCCTATCGTTCCTGTCCGTCCGGCTAGTCCTCTGGGGGCGTCAACCCGCCGTGATCAGCGCGATTCCGGCGAATGCGGCGACGACGCCGACCTGTTGCGGCCGTGAGATCCGCTCGCCGAGGATCACCCGTGCGAGCAGCACTGTGACGACGGGATAGAGCTGCGCGAGCACGGAGACGACGCTCAGGAGACTCTCCGTCGTGGCCAGGGCGAAGAGCGCGTTGCCTGCCGCGTCGAGGACGCCGATGAGGGCGAGCACCGCCAGGTGGTCGCGCCCGAGCGACAGGCTCGGCCGCACGACGAGCGCCGTCGCCGCCAGGAGCGAGAACGAGGTTGCGCGCATGGACAGCGTCGCCCACGAGGCATCGCCTTCGCTCGCCGCTCCGAGGGCGACGAGGAGGAGGCCGAAGGAGACCGCGGCGACGAGCGCGAGCCCGACTCCCTCGGCGACCCGGCGACCGCCGCCGTCGGCGCTGCGCTCCCGCGAGGCCAGCACGACGCCCGCGAGAGCGAGCGCGATGCCGGCGCCTTGCGCCGCGCTCGGCCGCTCGCCCGTGACCAGCCCAGCGACGACGGGGATCACGGCCGCCGTGGCGGAGATGGGTGCGACGACGCTCATGGAGCCGACGGCCAGGCCGCGGTACAGGGCAGCGAGCCCGACGGCGCCGGCGATCCCTGCAAGTGCCGCGTACAGGAGGTAGCGCGCCTCGGGCGGGCCCTCGCCGCGGACGGCGACGAGCAGGGCGAGGGACGTGAGCCCGGCGGCCTGCGAGACGACGAGGACAGTGAGGAGCTGGAGCCTGCGGCTGCTCAGCCCGGCGAGGAAGTCGCCGACTCCCCAGCTCAGGCTCGCCGCCAGGGCGAGGAACGGGCCGGTCACCGATGCGCCGCTATCCGGCCGGGTCGCGGAAGCGCGCCCCGGCCCGCTCCAGGAGCGCGATCGTGTTGGCGAAGGCGAACTCGGAGCGCGGCGGAAGGTCGTCGCGCGGGAACCAGACGAGCTCGGCCACGTCGTCGCCCGCCGTCGGCTCCCCCGAGAGCGTCGCCTCCCAGTAGAAGTTGATCGTCCAGATGCCGTCCTCGCCGTAGCGGTCGGGTAGCCCGCCGAGGAACTCCCCGACCTCGACGTCGCATCCGGTCTCCTCGCGCAGCTCGCGCCGCAGCGTCTCGAGCGGCTCCTCGCCCTCGTCCATGAACCCGCCGACGAGATCCCAGAGGCCCTTCCCCGGATCGCCCGCCCGGCGCGCAAGAAGCAGGTTGCCGTGGTCGTCGTGGACGACGGCGCTCGCAGTCGGTGCAGGGTTGGCGTACTCCTGCAGCCCGCAGGCCGGACAGGAGACGGAGCGCTCGTCGTGGTCGAGCACAGCCCCGCACCGCGGGCACGCCCGCCATTCCCTCAACTGCTCGGCCGTCGCCATCGAGGCGAGCTTACTCAGCCGCTGGTGTCCTCCCGGACCAGGTCCGGGTCTGACCCCGGACGGGGCCAATCGGGCTCAGTCGAGCCGGAGGATCGTTTCCTCGATCTCCTCACCCCGGCCGGGCGCGAAGCCGCGGTCGACGCCGATGCGTCGGAACCCGGCTTTCTCGAGCACTCGGAGCGAACCGAGGTTGTCCGAGGCCGCCCGGGCGTACACGGGGCGTTCGGCAGTCTCTGCGAGAAGAAGCTCTAGTGCTGCGCTCGCGATGCCCTTCCCCCAGAGCGTTCGGTCGATCCAGTAGGTCACCTCGAGCTGATCGTCGATTCGGAAGGACGAGATCGTTCCGGCGATTGCTCCGTCGACCTCGATGACCCGGTTCGAGGAGCTCGTGTCCGCCCGGATGCGCGCCATCTTGTCGAGAAACGCGCGGCGATCGGTCTGATTCTCGGCCGTGAAGGCGGCCATTCGGATCGACGCCGGATCCGTCACCTGCTGAAAGATCGCGTCGAGGTCCCGATCCTCGAGCGGCCTCAGCGAGACGTGCACCCGGCCATGCTAAGCGAGTAGGATCGACTCATGTCTACGCCGGAGCCTCCCGAGCCGACCGAGGAAGAGGAGCAGGCGCCGCCCGAGCGACGCATCGAGGAGGACGCCCAGCGCGGGCCGGGCCACGAGGACCCGGACGACGCACGTTCCTCCGAGCCTTGAGGCACGAGGCGGCGACCGTCTTCGAACTCTCGCGGGTCACCGAGCTGGCCGGCCTGCCCGGCGAGACGCTGACCAAGCTTGCGCGCGAGATGGAGCGGCACGAGCTCGCCTCCGGCGAGGAGCTCGACCCCGAGGACGGGGTCGGCCTCGTGCTCGGCGGGATGCTGACCGGCGCCGGCGGCGTGCTGCGGCCGGGCGACCGGCTCACGGGCCCGGTGCGGGCGCTGACTCCGGCCGCGGTGGCGACGTGCCCGAAGGACACGTACGCCCGCGTCGTGGGCGTGTCGAGCTAGGAGCCGAGCTCGGCGAGCACGGCGTCCGCAAGCGGCGGCCACACCTCGAGCGCCCAGTCGTCGAACTCGCGATCCGTGAGGCACGCGCACGCCACGCGGGCCTTCGGGTCGACCCAGAGGAACGTCCCGGCGCCGCCGAAGTGGCCGAACGTCCCGGGCGAGTTGCGCGAGCCCGTCCAGTGCGGCCGCTTTGCATCCTTGAGCTCGAACCCGAGCCCCCAGTCGTTCGGCTCCTGGCGCCCGAGGCCGGGGAGCACGCCGACCAGACCCGGAAAGGCTACAGCGGTCGCTTCAGCGAGCGTCTCCGGGGCAACCAGCGTCGGCCTGAGGAGCTCGCGGCCGAAGGCGGCGAGGTCGTCGAGCGGGCCGTGCAGCCCTTCGGACGGCCGTGCCCGAAGCTCCGTCGCGCCCAAGCCGAGCGGATCGAGCACAGCCTCCTGGAGGTAGGCCCCGAACGGCATCTCGGCCCGCGCAGCGAGCAGCCCGCCGAGCAGGTCGAACCCGGCGTTCGAATAGATGCGCCGCTCCCCCGGCCTGGCGATGGGGACGTCGCCCTCGAACGGCAGGCCCGAAGCGTGGGCCAGCAGGTGCCGCACGGTCGAGCCTTCCGGCCCGGCGGGCTCGTCGAGGTCGAGGACGCCCTCCTCGGCCGCGATCAGGAGCGCGTAGGCCGTGAAGAGCTTGGTGACCGAGGCCCACCGCAGGACGAGGCCGGACGGGCCGCGCGCGGCGACGACCCCGTCCGGCGCGACGACGGCGGCCGTCGCGGTCGGGACCGGCCACGCGTCGATGTGCTCCAGCGCCTTCACTGTCGGCAGGCGATACTAGTCACCGCCATGGAGCGGCAGATCATCTCCTCCGGATCGCCCTACGAGCCCGTCGTCGGCTACTCCCGCGCCGTCCGCGTGGGCGACCGCGTCTTCATCGCCGGCACGGCGCCGATCATGCCCGACGGCGCCGACCCGCCCGCAGACGCCTACGGGCAGGCGAAGCGCTGCCTCGAGATCGTCGCGAGCGCCCTCGAGCAGGCGGGCGGCTCCCTCGCCGACGTGGTGAGGACTCGCTGCTACCTGACCGACGCCGGGGCCTTCGACGGCTTCGGCAAGGCGCACGGCGAGGCGTTCTCCGACATCCGCCCCGCGAACACGACCGTGGTCGTGGCGGCCCTCCTCGATCCCAGATGGCTCCTCGAGATCGAGGTGGAGGCAGTCGTCACTGCTCCAGACTGAGCAGGTCGCCCTCCTCGACACCCCAGCTCGCGAACGCGCCCTGGTTGACCTCGAGCGCGCTCGCGTAGAAGACGCCCGGGTCGTAGATCTCGCACGGATCGGCCTCGCACGGCTCCATGTCGAGGATGCGCAGGATCGTCCCGTCGGCTGCCGTGAAGGCGATCGAGAGCGGGATGAGCGTGTTCTTCATCCAGAAGCCGCCGGACGTCTCCTCCTCGAAGAGGAAGATCATCCCCGCGTCCTCCGGGAGGGACTCGCGCTGCATGAGGCCGATCTCGCGCTCCTCCTGCGTGTCGGCGATCTCGACCTCGACCGCGACCTCCTCCCCGCGCTCGGTCTGGATGAGCACCACAGGGCCTTCCCGCTCCTCCTCGGTGGTCGTCGGCGGCGCCGTCGTCTCCGTCTCGGCCTGGGTCGTCGTCTGCGGCCCGGGGTCGGACACGGTCGTCGTGGGGCCGGCGGACTCGCCGTCGCCGCCGCAGGCAGCGACGAAAAGGGTCAGGCAGACGAGGGCCGCGAGCTGACGCACGCCCCCATCGTCGCAAAAGCCGCGAGTGCCCCGGCGCACTCGCGGCCGGACGCGAGCAGAGCGAACGGCCCGAGGACGAGCCGTTTCACGAGCCGGGTGCGATATCTGCGTCGCATCGTCGTTGTCCCACGGACGCCGGTTCGGCGTGTTCTCACCTGACGCCGACCGCCCCTGTCTTCTTCCACCGGCCTCGGAGTAGAGTTCGTCGCTCCCATGAAGCAGATCTATCCCGCGACCATCACGGGCAAGGGGTTCGCCGAGGGGGGCAGCGTCCTCGACCACCACTTCGGATCGAGCGAGCCGTTCACGCTCGGAGTCGAGGAGGAGTACATGCTCCTCGACCCGGAGACCTTCGACCTCGTCCAGCACGTCGACACCGTGCTCACCGCCGCGCAGGACGGCGAGTTCGACGACCGCATCGGCCCCGAGCTGATGCAGTCCGTCCTCGAGATCTCGACGCCGATCTGCAAGACGACGGCGGACGTCGACCGCGAGCTCCGGCGGCTCCGCTCCCACGTGGCCCAGGCGGCGGCGACCCACAACCTGCGCGTGGGCTCTGCCGGGACGCACCCGTTCAGCCTCTTCGAGCGCCAGCGGATCACGGCCCGCGACCGCTACCGCAACCTCGTCGACCAGCTCCAGTACGTCGCCAGGCGCGAGCTCATCTTCGGCTGTCACATCCACGTGGCCGTGGACGACCCCGACAAGGCGATCAACGTGATCAGCGCGCTCCTCGTCCATCTCGCCGAGCTCCTGGCGCTCTCGGCCAGCTCCCCGTTCTGGCGCGGCGAGCCCACCGGGCTCTCGTCGAGCCGCCAGATGGTCTTCGCCGCGTTCCCGCGCTCCGGCCCGCCGCCGCGGTTCACCGGCTACGACGATTACGCCGAGGTGGTCGGGCAGCTCGAGAAGACCGGCTGCATCGCGGACTACACGCACATCTGGTGGGACGTCAGGCCCCACCCGCGCTTCGGGACGATCGAGGTGCGCGTCATGGACGCGATCACGCGCGTGGAGGAGACCGTCGCGATCACCGCGTACGTGCAGGGGCTCGTGAAGCACTACTCGGAGCTCTACGACGCCGGCAAGGAGCTGCCGAGCTACCACCGCATCCTCGTGACCGAGAACAAGTGGCTGGGCGCGCGCTACGGCCTCGAGGCGCCCGTGATGGACCTCGTCACCGGCCGCCGGAACAGGGTCCCGATCGCGCAGTTGATCCGCCGCGCGCTCCGCGACATCGAGCCGCACGCGCGCGAGCTCGGCTCGGACCGCGAGCTCGAAGGCATCCGCGAGATCCTCTCGCGCGGCAACGGCGCCGACCGCCAGCTGCGGATCTTCAACGCGAACCGGGACATCCTCGAGGTCACGCGGGAGATCTCCGAGACGACCGAAGCCGGCGTGCCGGCGAGCACGTGATCGGCGACGGCGACCTCGTCCCCGACGTCACCGTCTGGCGCTCGACGACCGAGTCGCTGACGCTGCGCGAGCTGGCCGGCGAGTCGCCCTACCTCCTCCTGTCGTACCTCTTCGACTGGTCCTCGACGTGCACGAACGAGCTCACCGAGCTCAACGCACGGCGGGACGAGCTCCTCGAGACCGGCGTGACGCCGTACGGGATCTCGCGCGACAGCCCCTGGTCGCACGTCGCCTGGACGCAGGCGCTCGACATCGAAGTCGGCCTCCTTTCCGACTGGAGCGGCGATGCCGTACGTGCGCTCGACATCGTGCACGAGTTCCGCGGGCTGCCCGACGTGGCGCGCCGCGCCGCCTTCGTGGTGGACGAAAGCGGCATCATCCGCGGCGCATGGCGGTACGGCGCATCCGAGGTCTCCGACTTCGACCGGCTGGTCGAGGCCGCCCGCTCGCTCTCCTAGCGCTCTACGTCTCCGCCGCGATCGTCGCGACGCTGCCCGCCGTCGGCTCCTTCGGGAGCTCGTTCATGGCCGACGGCGGCAACGGGCACGGGGAGGCGGCCGCCGGCGACCACCTGCAGGCGGCCTACCGGTTCTGGCTCGTCGGGCACCAGCTCGAGCAGGGCAGCGCGCCCTGGCTCGACCCGTACAGCTTCCAACCGCTGGTCGAGCCGCAGGTCGTGCTCTCCGGATGGCCGTTCGGGCTCGCGTTCTGGCCACTCGACGCCGCCTTCGGCCCGGTGGTCGCATGGAACCTCCTCCTGCTGGCGACGATCGTCGCGGCCGGCCTCCTCACCTACGGCTGGCTGCGGATGCTGCCGCTCCCTCCCGGCGCGGCGGCGGTCGGCGGGCTCGTCTTCGCCCTCGCCCCGTACCGCCTGGCGCAGAGCGGCGAGCACCTGCTGGGCTGGATCGCCGTCCTCATGCCGCTCGCTCTCTTCGCCTACGAGCGCGCGCGGGCCGCCGAGACCTCCCGCCGCGCGCACGCCTGGGGCGCGCTGGCTGCGGCCGCCATCGTCTCGATCCCGCTCTCCGGCCAGCTGCACCTCGCGCTCGGCGCCATCCCGCTCATCGCCGTCTACGTCGCCGTGCGGGCCGCACCGCTCGCCGCGGCCTGGGCGGCAGGCGGGCTGCTCGCCGCCGTCGGCACCGGGCTCGCCATCCACCTGGCCATCGTCCGCGACTCGGCCGAGGGCGACGGCCGGTCGCTGGCCGAGGTCGGCGAGTTCTCCGCGGACTGGGTCGACCTGGTCAGCCGGTGGCGCCTCGGAGGCCTGGAGCAGTTCGTCTACGTGGGCTGGCTCGTCCCCGTGCTCGCGATCGCCGGAGTCGTGATCCTCTGGGGCCGCTCGCGGGCGCTGGCGGCGATCCTCGGGGCGGCCGCCGTCCTTCCGTCGCTGCTGGCGCTCGGCACGAACCTCCCGCTCTACGAGTGGCTCTGGGACGTCTTCCCCCCGCTTCGGTACCCCCGCGTCCCGGGCCGGCTCGTCCCCATCGCCAACCTCGCCGCGGCTGCCCTGGTTGCCGTCGCGGCGGCCCGCATCCTGGCCGCGTCCGGCCGGAGAGCGGCCGCGGCGCTGGCCGTCCTGGTCGTCCTCGTGGCCGCCGACCTGCTCGTCTTCCCGCTCGACGCGACAGATGCCGATCCGGGCAATCAGGCCTACGCGGCGCTCCGCGACGAGCCCCGGGGACGCATCCTCGAGCTCCCGCTCATCGAGCCCGGCGTCCACTATGGGAGCGTCTACGACTACTACCAGCTCCAGGCGCCGCGGGAACGACCCGGCGGCTACTCGACGCTCGTCCCGCAGCCTGCCTTCGACTTCTTCTTCCTCCGAAACCGCCTCTCGTGCGGCGTCTGGCTACCCGGCGACGAGGAGGAGCTCGACGCGCTCGGCATCCGCTTCGTCACCTTCCACGAGGGCGTCTACGCGCAGGCGGAGGTTCCGGGCGCCTGGTTCGGCTGGCGCGAGCTGGTCGCCCGCGGCTACGCCCCCATCGAGCGCGACGGCGCGATCACCCTGCTCGGCCGCGGGGACGGGCAGGCGGACCCGCCGGTTCCGGAGCCACCACGTGCCGAGCCGTTCTACTGCGAGGGCTGGCGCGGCCGGACGATGAAGGAGCGGCAGGCGCCCATCTGGCTGTACGGCTCAGGGGCCGTCCAGCTGGAGGTGAGCACACCCGCCCCCACGCCGGCCGTCCTGTGGGTCGACGGTGTCCGCGTCGACCGGACGCTCGTCGAGGACGAGGCGGTCCTGAACGCCGAGCTCGAGGGCGACGGGTGGCACGCGCTCGTCCTCGAGGTGCCCCGGCTCCTCGAGACGACGCCGCCGCAGGGGCTCCGCCTCGAACGCCTAGGGCTCGATCTCGTCTCGGCCGGCTGACGCACCCGGCCGGAAGGGGTTGGGCACGGAGAACCAGAGCACGACTGCCTCGTCGGTGCTCGATGGGTTTCGCCAGGTGTGGGGGTCGCGCGGCGAGTACGTGACGGTGTCGCCCGCCTGCACGAGGAAGAGGCCCCCGTTGACGCGGAGCTCGAGCGTCCCGCGGAGGACATAGACGAGCTCGACGTCCGCGGGGAAGGTGTAGAGATCCTTGCCCGCCCCGGCGCCCGGCGGGATGTGCGACTCGATCACGTGGAACCGCTCGTCCTCGAGCGAGCTCAGGAGCAGGTCCCGGTGCGCGCCGATCACGGTCCACGCGCCGGCCTCCTCTCGGCGGATGACCGGGCCGGGCGGGTCCACGTCGAGGACGTCGCCGAAGCGGATCTCGAGCGCCGCGCAGATGCGGGCCAGCGAGGAGAGCGAGACCGAGCTGAGGCCTCGCTCGAGCTGGCTGATGAACCCGCTCGTCAGTCCGGTCGCCGCCGCCAGCCGCGCGATCGTCAGCCCGCGCTCTCGCCGAACGGCGCGCAACCGCTCGCCGACATGAGCCTCGGTGAGGTCCGTCGTGGGCAGAAAAGCAGCCTACTACCGGGAGTTTGACACCCGCAGCACGCCGGTTTAGTGTGACTAACCGACTCGGCCCGGCCCCGACCAGGGAAGGCGTGAGACCACGACCGCGTGGGGGGCGAGTTGGTACAGGGGCTTGTCGTGACATGGAGGGAACGAGGGAAAAGGAGGCATCCATGAGACGAGTTCTCGTGCTCGGGCTCGTTGCCGGCGTCGCCGCGGCGCTCGCCGTGCCCGCGCTCGCCCATCCGCCGGTGCGGATCAACGTCAGCCAGCAGGCCTCGCTGGTGAATCCGACTGCGTGCGGAAGCTACGGAGTCCGGTGGAACATCAACCTGACGGTCGAGCAGGCGACGTACTTCGACGACCAGGGACGCCGGACCCACGTCATCGCGCACATCAAGGAGAACAACACCGTCGTGAACACCGTCACGGGCCTGACGCTCCAGGAAGGGCCTGACGACTTCGTCCAGACGACGTACTTCAACCCGGAGACCGGGCTCCGCACGCTCGTCTACATCAGAGGCGTGTCAGCGATCGTGCGCCGCGGGGACGAGGTGCTCGTGGACAAGGGGAAGATCTGGATCGACGGCCAGACCGGCCGGATCATCGATTCGATCGGCCCGCACCCGCTCCGCGAGCTCATGGACGGGAGCTTCAACACGGCCCTGGCCCTGCCGGGGTTCTGCAACATCCTTCGCCCATAGGCGGTGGGGTCGGGAGGGAGCGTGCGGGCACGGGCCCGCGCGCTCCCGACCGGCTCAGTCCTCCGGCGGGGGCGGCAGGGAGCGCGCGATCACGCGCACCTTCGTCCCCACCGGCGTGAGCGAGTAGAACCAGCGCGCGTCGGCCGCCGTCACGCGTACGCAGCCGTGCGACACCGGCGTCACGGGGACGTTCTGCGACTGGTGGAACGCGATGCCGCGTACGAAGTACGTCGCCCAGGGCAGCCAGACGCGGTACGGCACCGACCAGGACCGCCGGCTCTTGCGGGTGACCCGGTAGCGCCCCACCGGGGTCGCAAAGCCGCGCTTCCCGGTCGAGACGTGCACCGTGCGCAGGACCCGCCCGGCGCGGATGACCAGCGCGACCTGGCGGTCGAGGAGCACCTCGACCCGGGTGCCCGTCCCGACCGTCCGCGGCTTCGGCCGCTTCGCGACGGCCAGCGCGGCCTGGGTCACCGGCCCGGGGATGCCGTCGCGAACGAGACCCTCCCACTTCTGGAACGCGATCACGGCCGAGTGCGTCGGGTGATCGAAGCGGTCGGTCGCGGCGCCCTGCGGCAGGTAGCCGAGCGTGATCAGCTTGCGCTGGACCTGCACCACCGTCATCGATCCGCTCATCCTCGGGAGAACCGGAGCGGCGGCCGGTGGCTCCCCGGACGGAGGCGCAATGACGTCGGCGCGGGTCCGGACGCCGAGCTCCGTCCCCTCGACGAGGACGCGGACCTCGTGGATGCCGGAGAGGCCGGTCAGGGTGAGGACGACCTGCGCGACGCGCGCGGACACCGTGGCTGGGTCGCCGTCGCCGAACGCGCGTCCGAAGTCCACTGTGGCGAGCCCGCCGGCCGCCTCGAGCCCGAGGAGCGGGAGGCCCTCCGGCAGCTCGGAGACGATCCGGCTGCGCCGCTCAGCCGGAGAGGGGCCGGCGAGCAACGCGGCGACCGCCTCGGCCGGCGTCGCGCCCGGCCGTTCGACTGCGACCGTCTGCTCCCCCTGCAGGAAATGGACCCGCAGCGTCTGCTGAGCATGCGCCGCCGGAGCGGTTACGAGCACCGCTAGGAGGACGACGAAGACGAGCCATGCCCGGCGACCCACGGCGGGCGGGATTGTAGTCAGTTGCAGGGACTCTGCGGGGCGCGCCGGGCTGCGCCCCGCAGACAGTTGTCAACGATCAGGGATCGAGCACCGAGAAGACATCCCAGGCGCGAGTGGAGCAGCGGATCCGGTCGAAGTAGACCGACGTCGTCCCGTCCCCGCGCTGGAGGGCGAAGATCGTCTGGACGTCCCGGCCAGGACCGACTGCGGCGATCACCTTGCTGGGACGGCCCAACGGACGCCGCACGACCTGAACGGTGTTCCCGCATCCTCGACGGCTCCGGATGAAGTACACCGTGCCGTCACCGGTCACGGAGGCCGAGTACTGCTGCCGGCCTGGATTGGGGATCGTCATCGTCGTGCCGGCCGCGATGTCGTGCATCCGGACGTCGCAGCGGCGGGTGCTGTTGGCGCAACGGAACCAGACCGCGTAGTTGCCGCTCACCTGCCCGGGCCACACGAACCCGTTCCTGAAGCGGATCTGATCGAGCATCAGCGTTCCACCGGTTCCGAGATCGCGGAGAAGGACCCGGTCGAGTCCCTGGTTGATAAGCCCTCGACCGAAGAGCAGGTGATCCGACGTCATCGTCGGCGCCCACTCCCAGGACAGCGTGTTGACGCCTGAGGGAGGCGCGGAACGAACGCCGGTGACCACGTCGTAGAGCTGGAGGTTCGACTGGCGGCCGGCGATCTCCTGGTAGACGAACGAGTCGCCCGCGAAGCCCCCGCCCCAGCCGTGCGTCCGCAGCCGGTTCACACGGACGCGCGGCCCGCTGGATTCCTGCACGAAGAGCGGCACGAACCGCGTGCCGGACCGCGCGTACTGCGACCAGGAGAAGTGCGTGAGATCCGCTGACGGCCCCTGCTCCTGCGCGGTCGTCGCCTTCACTGCCGTCAGGGCAAGCGGCGCGGCGTCGAGGTTGAAGACCAGGTTGCCGGCGGCGCCGAGGCCGGCGACCATGAAGTAGTACGTCGTCCCGGCGCTTACCGGAACCCTGACCTCGGACTGCACGCCGACTCCGGCGTCGTCGTTGCACGCGAGCCCCGTCAGCGCGCCCTGCGTGCCCGTGTACGCCGAGAGTGACGTGTCGTAGTCGCTCCCTAAGGTGTCGGCAGTGATTGAGGACGAGACGCTGGGCGTGAACGCGTACCAGACCGACGCGTGGCTGCCGAAGCAGAACGGGTCATCCACCGCGGCGGTCGCCTCGACCGTGCTGACCGTGGCGGTAAACGGAAGCCCGTCTGCCACGACGGCTGAGCCGAACGCGTCATTCGGCGGGGGGACGAGCGTCGGCAGCGGCTGAGCCGCTACCCCAAGAGTCGTCGGGTCGCTCCGCGGCGATCCGCTCGAGCCCTGCGTGGGCGGAATCGCGCCCGCGGGCGAGCAGACGAAGAGGAGGACGCCGACGGCCGCGCAAGCGATCAGAGGCGTAAGCCTGCGCATGGGACTCCTTCCTTCCGGGGGAGCCCGAGGGTACGCTGCCGGTCGTCAAATAACAACCCGCACAAAGTGGACCATGCGCAGGTCCGCGCTACGCGATCTGCCAGGTGTCGCCCGCGTGCAGCAAGGCGGAGAGGTCGCCCTCTCCCCTCTCCTGCCGGGCCTGCTCGATCTGGGCCGACATCAGGTCGTCGTAGACCGGGCGCTGGACCGAGCGAAGGACGCCGATCGGCAGCGGGCCGGGCTCCGGGTAGCCGAGGCGGCCGAGCGCGAACGCGATGGCGGGCGAGTCGGCGTGCGCGTCGTGCACGAGCAGCGCGTCCTCACCCACGTCGGCGACCTCGACGAGCTTCGCCGAGCCGTCGGCGCCCAGGCGCACGCCCTTCTCACCCTCGGCGCCGAAGCGCATCGGGGCGCCGTGCTCGAGGACGATGCGGTTCTCCTTCGCGTCGCGCACGTGGTCGAACGCGCCGTCGTTGTAGACGTTGCAGTTCTGGAGGATCTCGACGAAGGCCGCGCCCTTGTGCTGCGCGGCGGCGTGCAGCGTGCTCGTCAGGTGGCCGCGGTCGGTGTCAATCGAACGGGCGACGAACGTCGCCTCCGCCCCGAGCGCAACGGTGACCGGGTTGAGCGGCCAGTCGATCGAGCCCATCGGCGTCGGCCCGGTGACCTGGCCGAGCGGGCTCGTCGGCGAGTACTGCCCCTTCGTCAGGCCGTAGACCTGGTTGTTGAAGAGCAGGATCGTGATGTTGACGTTGCGCCGTAGCGCGTGGAGGAAGTGGTTGCCGCCGATCGAGAGCGCGTCGCCGTCGCCCGAGACGACCCACACGGACAGGTCCTGGCGGGACGCGGCGAGGCCGGTGGCGATCGCCGCCGCGCGGCCGTGGATGGAGTGCAGGCCGTACGCGTTCACGTAGTACGGGAAGCGCGCGGCGCAGCCGATCCCCGAGACGAAGACGAGCCGCTCGCGCTCGATCCCGAGCTCCGGCAGGAAGCCCTGGACGGCCGCGAGGATGGCGTAGTCCCCGCAACCGGGACACCAGCGGACCTCCTGGTCCGACTTGAAGTCCTTCGCGGTCAGCTTCAGCTCGGTCACGTCAGCGGGAGGATCGCATCGGCCAGCTCGGCCGAGGTGAACGGGACGCCGCGCACGCGGTTGTAGCCGACCGCGTCGACGAGGAACTCGGCACGGATGAGCTTCAGGAGCTGGCCGAGGTTCATCTCGGGGACGAGCACCCGGTCGTACGAGCGGAGTACCTCGCCGAGGTTGCGCGGGAACGGGTTCAGGTACGTGAGGTGCGCGTGGTCCACCGCGCCGCCGCGCGCGCGGACGCGGCGCACGGCTGCGGCGATCGACCCATAGGTCCCGCCCCATCCGAGCACGAGGAGCCGCGCGCCCGGATGCGCGTCGATCTCGAGCTTCGGGATATCGCCGGCGATCCCGGCGACCTTGCGCGCGCGCAGACGCACCATCAGGTCGTGGTTGTCGGGGTCGTAGGAGATGTTGCCGGTGCGCTCCTCCTTCTCCAGCCCGCCGATGCGGTGCTCGAGACCGGGCGTCCCGGGCAGCGCCCACTGGCGGGCGAGCGTGTCGTCGTCGCGCACGTACGGGAGGAAGCGGTCGCCGTCATTCGGCGCCGCGGCGAAGGTTGTCGAGATGTCGGGCAGCGATGCCACATCCGGGACGAGCCACGGCTCGGAGCCGTTGGCGAGGTACGCGTCCGAAAGCAGATAGACGGGCGTCCGGTACTTGAGCGCGATCCGCGCGGCCTCGATCGCCGTGGCGAAGCAGTCGCCCGGCGTCGAGGCGGCGATCACCGGCACCGGCGACTCGGCGTTGCGCCCGAAGAGGACCATGAGCAGGTCGGCCTGCTCGGGCTTCGTCGGCATCCCGGTCGAGGGGCCGGCGCGCTGGATGTCGAGGATGACGAGCGGGAGCTCGAGCGTGACGGCCAGACCGATCGTCTCCGCCTTGAGGACGACCCCGGGGCCGCTCGAGGTCGAAACTCCGAGCGCGCCGCCGAAGGAGGCGCCGAGCGCCGCGCCGACGGCGGCGATCTCGTCCTCGGCCTGGAAGGTGCGCACCCCGAAGGCCTTGTGCCGGGCGAGCTCCTCGAGGATCCCGGACGCGGGCGTGATCGGGTACGCGCCGAGGAAGAGCGGGAGCTTGCTCTGCACGCTCGCCGCGATCAGGCCCATGGCGAGCGCCTGGTTCCCGGTCACGTTTCGGTACGTGCCGGGCGCGAGCTGCGCGGGCCTGACCTCGTACTGGACCGCGAACTCCTCGGTCGTCTCGCCGAAGGCGTAGCCGGCCTTGAAGGCCTTGACGTTCGCCTGCGCGATCTCGGGCGCCTTCGCGAACTTCTTCTCGAGGAACTCGATCGTGCCCTCGGTCGGGCGGCTGTAGAGCCAGGACATGAGCCCGAGCGCGAACATGTTCTTCGAGCGCTCGGCCTCGCGCTTGGAGACGTCGAACTCCTTCAGCGCCTCGATCGTCAGCGACGTGAGCGGCACGGGCTGGACGCGGTACTCGTCGAGCGACCCGTCCTCGAGCGGGTTGCCGGCGTAGCCCGCCTTCTGGAGGTTGCGATCGTTGAACGCGTCCGTGTTGAGGATGATCGTCGCCCCCTTGGGCAGCTCGCCGAGGTTCGTCTTGAGCGCCGCCGGGTTCATGGCCACGAGCACGTCCGGCGCGTCGCCGGGCGTGAGGATGTCGTGGTCCGAGAAGTGGATCTGGAAGCCCGAGACCCCGGGCAGCGAGCCCGCCGGGGCGCGGATCTCCGCCGGGAAGTCGGGCAGCGTCGACAGGTCGTTGCCGAGGAGCGCGGTCTCGCTGGCGAAGCGGCCGCCTGTGAGTTGCATGCCGTCCCCGGAGTCCCCGGCGAACCGGATGACGACCCGATCGCGCTGCTCGACGGGCTTGCTCATTGTGTAGATCAGGTATACCGCACCCGGAGGTTGACGCGTCGATGACCTACGTCCCCCACGAGAGCCGCTACGCGCGCATGACCTACAGGCGCTGCGGGCGCAGCGGCCTCGACCTGCCCGCGGTGTCGCTCGGGCTCTGGTGGAACTTCGGCGGGGACCGCCCGTTCGAGAGCGGACGCGCGGTCGTGCGGCGGGCGTTCGACCTCGGCATCACCCACTTCGACCTCGCGAACAACTACGGGCCGCCCTACGGCTCCGCGGAGGAGAACTTCGGCCGGATGCTCGCCAAGGACCTGCGCCCGTACCGCGACGAGCTCCTCATCTCGACGAAGGCCGGCTGGGACATGTGGCCGGGCCCGTACGGCGAACTCGGGTCGCGCAAGTACCTGCTCGCGAGCCTCGACCAGAGCCTCGGCCGCATGGGCCTCGACTACGTCGACATCTTCTACTCGCACCGCTTCGACCCGGACACACCGCTCGAGGAGACGATGGGCGCGCTCGCGTCGGCGGTGCAGCAGGGCAAGGCCCTCTACGTCGGCATCTCCTCGTACTCGGCCGAGAAGACCGCGGAGGCCGCGGCGATCCTCGACGACATGGGCGTACGGCTGCTCATCCACCAGCCCTCGTACTCGATGCTCAACCGCTGGATCGAGGAGGGGCTCCTCAACGTCGTCGGCGAGCTCGGCATCGGCTGCATCACCTTCTCGCCGCTCGCCCAGGGGATGCTGACGGACAAGTACCTGAACGGCGTTCCCGAGGGCTCGCGCGCCTCGCGCGAGGGCTACTCGCTCGCGAAGGAGCTCCTCACCGACGAGGCGCTGGACAAGATCCGGGCGCTGAACGACCTCGCCTCGGGACGTGGGCAGACCCTCGCCCAGATGGCGCTGGCCTGGACACTTCGCGACGCGCGGGTCACCTCGACGCTCGTCGGCGCGAGCAGTGTGGCCCAGCTCGAGGACAACGTCGCCGCAGTCGACCGCCTCGACTTCTCGGAGGACGAGCTTGCCGAGATCGACCGCTTCGCGACCGACAGCGGCATCAATATCTGGGCCAGCTCGAGCGAGAGCTAGCCCCGGCCGACGGCCCGACGGAGCGTCATGCGACCACGGCTCTGGTGGATCGGCGTGTTGTTCATGGTCGGCTCGACGGCCTTCGCCCTCGGGTCGGCCCCGTTCTACGCAAAGCTCGTCGACCCCGCTCTCGTTGGGATCACGTTCTTCGTCGGGTCGATCTTCTTCACGACGGCCTCGCTCCTCCAGCTGAGGCAGACGCCGCGCTTCGATCGGCTCGACTGGTGGGCATGCGTCGTGCAGTTCGCCGGGACGCTCTTCTTCAACGTGACGACGTTCACCGCGATGAACGATGCGCTCTCGACGGAGCAGAAGGACATCCGGGTCTGGGCGCCGGACGCGTTCGGGTCCGCTTGCTTCCTCCTCGCGAGCGGTCTCGCGCTTGCCGCCGTCTGGAGCCAACGGGGCACGCCGTGGCGGATCGCCTGGCTCAACATGCTCGGCTCGGTCTTCTTCGGGATCGCCGCCGTGGCCTCGTGGGTGGTGCCCGACACCGGCGAGCTCCTGAACACGGCGGCGACGAACGCCTTCACGTTCCTCGGCGCCGTCTGCTTCTTCGCCGGCGCTTGGCTCATGCGGGTGCCGGCTCCCGCGGTCGAGCTCAGACCGAGAGGCTGACCGGGAAGGTCGCGATCCAGATGACGGTGCCGACGAAGATGACGACGCCGAAGACGAGCAGGCTGCGCCGCAGGCGGGGCGACGTCAGCCGTGCGCTCATCCCGGCGAAGAAGAGCGCGGCCGCGAAGAGGACGACGCCGAGGACGTAGTTCGTTGCGCGCTGGACGTTCGTCCGCGCCTGTGCCGCCGAGGCCTCGGCCTCCGCCTCGAGCCGCGCGGCCTCCTCCCGTGCTTCGACCCGGTACTCGGGCATGGCGAACGGTGTCAGCGGCGCGTCCGGATTTTGCAGCGGCCTCGACGCGATCCAGGCGTCCGCAACCGGCTTGAACTCGGAGCGGAACCGGGCCCGATAGAACGCGGCCAGCTCCGTGTCGTCCTGGGCGTAGGCGTCGACCCACTGCATGAACGTCGCCACGTCGATCTGCGTCTGCGAGTTGGCTAGGTCGTCCGCCTTCGCCGACTCGATGCGAAGCGCCGACGCGCGGCTGAACGCCTTCGCCTGCTCGCCGTTCCAGCGGCTCGCCTGGTAGCCGCTCCACGCGGTCGCGACCGTCGCGAGCGCAAGCAGCACGGTGGCGATGAGGTCGAGCCGCCCGCTCGCGCGGTCCTCCTCGGCGCTCACGGGCTCACCGGCGTGCCGTCGGGGCCGCACGGGATGGTGACGCTGGTGCCGAGAGCTCGGATTTCCTCGTCGACGATGCGCAGGGCTCGCTCCATTGCGAGCGGGTCGAGCCCGCCGACGCCCTCGGCGAAGGGATTGTCGAGCGCGTAGAGGAGCAGGAACAGCATCACGATCACCGACACGACAGCGCCCATGAGGACGGCTTGCGTGACCGCCCGCTCGCCCGAATCGGCGAAGAAGAGCATGTAGACGAAGATGACGGCCGCGATGAAGAAGAGCACGATCCAGAGCTGGGTTGGAATCACCCCGACGGCGCCGTGCACCCGGTCGAGCCGGGCCTGCTCACGCGACGACGTCTGCTCCAGCCACTTGTCGTAGGCGGACTGCTCCGACGCGGTCGAAGGCTCCACGCCCTGGAGCGTCTGGAACAGCTCGACTCCCCACGGGTTGAGCTCGTCGCCGAGCGTGTCCGACCGCATCCGGTCCCACTCCGCGTTCACCACGTAGCGGCCGTAGCACACGAGTTCCCCGGTGAGCTCGGCCCCGGCCTCGTCCGGGAAGAACTGTGCGTTCTCGACCTGCTGGGCGATCATGAGCGCCTCGATCTCGGCGCCGCTCCTGGACTCGTCGTAGCTCGTGAACGCGAGGAACACGATGAAGCCGAGCAGCACCGAGAACCCCGTTGCGAGGACGCCGAACACGCCTGACGCGCGGTCGCCGTCCGCGAAGTAGCTCCCCTCGGGCGCCGACCGCCGCACGAACAGCATCGCCGCGACGGCGACGGCGGTCACGGCGGCGGTGACCAGCACACCCCAGACGAGGTTCACGACAGGCTCCGTCCGCTCACTAGGCCGGCACCGGGGCCGGCGCGGTCGCGACCTCGGCGTCCTTCTCCGTGGCAGACGCGATCAGGATCGCGCCGAAGAGCGCAGCGGACAGCGCGCCGACCGCGACGACCGCATGCCACTCGGGCGTCTTGTCCAGGCGCTCCTGCAGGACGAGCGCCCCGAGGAGCACGCTGACCACGGGGTTGACGGCCGAGACCGTGGCGACCGAGGCGACGAGGCGGCCCGTCGCCAGCGAGAGCTGCTGGATGTAGAAGCCGATCAGGCCGGCGCCCGCCATCACCCAGAACTCCCACGATTCCAGGACGCCGCCGACCCCGACGTCGTGGAGGCTCTCCACGACCGGCTTCATCAGCGTCGCCGAGACGCCGTAGAGGACGCCTGCCGTCGCTCCCAGCACGGCGGCCTTGACGCCGAGCCCACCCCGCCGCGCAAACAGGAGCAGGCCGGCGCAAACTGCGCCGAGGACGAGGAAGGCCGACACCCAGGTCGAGGTGGCCGCGTCGTCGATCCCGGCAGCCGGATCGCCGAAGCTCGCGAACATTGCGAGGCCGGCGACCACGACCGCCGCACCGACGATGTGACGGATGGCGATCACCTGGTTCGTCAGGAAATACCCCAAGGGCAAGGCCCAGATGATCGTCGTCACCAGGAGGGGCTGGATGATGGCGACGCGGCCGCGGTCCAGCGCTGCCGCCTGGAGGACGACGCCGGCGCCCTGTGCGACGAGGCCGAGGAGCCAGACGCCGCTGCCGAGGAGCCGCAGGAGGGCCTGCGGACCGCCCGCTTCCACGCCGAGCGCCAGCGACGCCCGCTGCCAGAGCGTCGCGGCCAGAGCGAAGAAGATCGCTGCGAGGATCGCGAGCAGTGCCGCTAGCTCATCCACAGGGGGAGACGATAGGACAGTCGGTCACAGGAGTCCGCGAAGTCGTCTCGGCCACCGGGATCGCCTCGCCGCTACTAGTGGTGGAAGCTGGTCGCCGTATCGCGGTCGTGGACGGGAGCGGTTTGCTTCTGCAGCCGCGGGAGCTGACGCTCGAGATCGTGGATCAGCAGGTCGGCCAGGTCCTCGCTGAAGCCGCGCTTGACGACCACCCGGAGCGCCGCAAGGTCTTCGCGGTTCTTCGGGAACGTGTACGCCGGCAGGAGCCAGCCGCGCTCGCGCATGGCGTTGGAGACGTCGAAGACCGTGAAGTTGTCGACCCCGTCTTTCAGGGTGAACGCGAACACCGGCAGCTCGTCGCCCTTCGTCAGGAGCTCGAACGGCCCCAGCTCGCCGATCCGCGCAGAGAGGCCGGTGGCCACGTCGCGCGCGTACTGCTGCACCCGGCGGTACCCCTCGAATCCGAGGCGCAGGAAGTTGTAGTACTGGCCGATGACCTGCGCCCCTGGGCGGGAGAAGTTGAGGGCGAACGTCGGCATGTTGTCGCCGAGGTAGTTGACCCAGAACACGAGGTCGTCGGGAAGTGCGTCGGCATCCCGCCAGACGACCCAGCCGACGCCGGGGTAGACGAGCCCGTACTTGTGGCCGGAGACGTTGATCGAGGCGACCCGGGGAAGGCGGAAGTCCCACAGGAGATCCGGGTCGACGAAGGGCGCCACGAAGGCCCCCGAGGCGCCGTCGACGTGCACGGGGACGTCGAGGCCCGTATCGGCCTGCAAGGCATCGAGGGCGTCGCAGATCTCCTTGACGGGCTCGTACGACCCGTCGAACGTCGACCCGAGCACCGGGACGACCGCGATCGTGTTCTCGTCGCAGAGCTTCACAGCCTCATCCGCGGTCATGTGCAGGCGATCGCCCTCCATCGGGACCAAGCGCATCTCGACGTCCCAGTAGTTGGCGAACTTCTCCCAGCAGACCTGGACGTTGATACCCATGACGATGTTGGGCGAGTCGATCGGCTTGCCCTCGGCCTTGCGACGGTGCTGCCAGCGCCGCTTGAGCGCGAGCCCTCCGAGCATGGCCGCCTCGCTCGAGCCGGTCGTCGAGCACCCCGTGGCCTGGTCGGCCTCCGGCGTGTTCCACAACCGGGCGAGCATCGAGACACAGCGCATCTCGAGCTCGGCGGTCTGCGGGTACTCGTCCTTGTCGATCATGTTCTTGTCGAAGCACTCGGACATGAGCGCCTGCGCCTGCGGCTCCATCCAGGTGGTGACGAACGTCGCCAGGTTGAGGCGGGCGTTGCCGTCGATCATCAGCTCGTCGTGGATGATCTGGTAGGCCACGTCCGGAGGAATCTCGCCCTCGGGGAGCCGGTGGCGCGGAATCTTCGTGCCCTCCAGAGTGAACAGGGGTGCGACGCCGAGGTCGTCGTCGTTCGAGCGGGGCGGTCCCTTCGGATGGCGCAGCGCCATGTCTAGCTCCTTTCCTGGCCGCACCTGGACAGCGACTGGGGGTTGGTGGTCACCTATTCGGGCCCGTCCACGACGACCACCTCTGCGCCCGCGTGGCGCTTGACCTCGGTGGCGACGTCGGTCCCGACGAGCTTCGACAGGAAGCCGTGATGATGTGAGCCGACGACGAGGAGCGACGCTCCACGGTCGCGGGCGACGTCGACGAGCACGTTGGCGGGGTCACCCGCCGCCCAGAGGAAGTCGGCGGAGACGCCCTCGGCCGCAACCCGCTCCCGTGCGTGCGCGAGCACAGGCTCGAGCTCATCCGGCACCACGAGCGGGATCATCCGCGCCGGGCTGTCGTCCAGCGTCCCGAAATTCTGTGGCCCTTCGGGGTCGAGCGGAAGCTCGACGACCGAGACGACGACGAGATCCGTCCCCCTCTCCTTCGCCTCGTCGAGCGCGCGATCCAGGGCGCGCTTCGCAGCGTCCTCGTCGTCGTAGCCGACCACGATCGGACCGGACCGGGCACGTGTCATGGACATCCTCCTCCGTGGGGCGACCCGCGCAGCTTACGGCGCGGTGAGCGGCAGAACGAATCCATCACGCGGGTGCCGGCTCTCCGCCCGTGCCCTGCGGGCCGATCGGGGCCGACGCGGTGTCCGCCGCGTGGTAGGCGGCGAGGAGCTGCCGCTCGCCCGCCCTCCGCGGGAAAGCGAAGAAGACGAGGACCGCTCCTGCAACGACGGCGACGATCCCGGCGGTGTAGGCCCACTGGTCTCCGTGGAGGAAGGACGACTGCGCAGCGGCGGTGATCTGGCTCGCGTACTTCGGGTTCTGCGCGGCCAGGTCGACCGCGCTCGCGTAGGAGAGCTGGAGCTGGCTCTGCGTGCTGTCGACGACCTGCTGTCCCTCCGGGGAATCCGCAATCGCCGCGCCCATCGCACCGGAGTAGCCGGCTGCGAGCAGTGCCCCGAAGACCGAGGTGAGGAGCGCTCCCCCGAGGTCGCGCTGCAAGTCGGCCGTGCCCGAGGCCATTCCGGCACGCTGCACCGGCACCGAGCCGGTGAGCGAATGGGACGCCGGCGTCCCGGCGAGGCCGACGCCGATTCCGATGAAGACGTAGGCCAGCCCGATCTCCCAGTACGAGCTGCCCTCCCGCCAGAGGAGCAGCATCCACAGAAAGGCCAGCAGCAGAAAGACGTAGCCGGCCAGCAGCGTGAAACGGGCGCCCTTCGCCTCGACGAGCTTCGCGGACCTCGGGGCGACGAGGATCATGAAGACGATCGCCGGCAAGATCGCGGCGCCGGCCTCGACCGTCGAGTAGCCGAGCACGTTCTGCAGGTACTGCTGGCTCACGAATGCCCCCGCCATCAGCGAGCCGAAGACGATGATCCCGGCGCACGCGGCGACCCAGAAGACCCGGCGCGACGCAACGTGGAGGTCGTAGAGCGGATTCGGCGCGCGGCGCTGCCGGAGCACGAATCCGAGCCCGGTCGCGAGCGCGATCGCGATCAGCCCGACCGCCAGGGCGCCCTGGTTGGGGACCGGCGCGAAGTTGATCCCGAGGATCAGCGTCCCCACCATGACCAACGAGAGGATTCCGCCGAGGTTGTCGACGGGCTCCTCCGTCTCGTTGACATGGCTGGGGACGAAGAGGACGGCCATCACCAGGGCAAGGCCGACGAGAGGCAGGGTCACGAGAAAGACCGATCCCCACCAGAAGTGCTCCAGGAGGATCCCGGCGACCAGCGGCCCGAGGGCCGCGATGCCGCCGCCGATGGCCGACCACAGCGCGATGGAGCGCGTCCTCCCCGGCCCGGCCCAGAGCGCCGTGATCAGCGCGAGGGTGGTCGGGTACGCCATGCCGGCCGAGAACCCGCCGACGATCCGCGCGACGAAGAGCACCTCGTCTGAGGGCGCGTAGGCCGCCAGCAAGCTCGCGGGAATCGAGAGGAGCATGCCGAGCACGAGCAGGAGCTTCCGCCCGTAGCGGTCGCCGATCGCCCCCAGCCAGAGAACGGACGCGGCGAGCCCCAGCGAATAGCCGACCGCGATGAGGTTGAGGGTCGTCTGGGACGAGTCGAACGCCGTGCCGATCGACGGCAGGGCGACGTTGGCGACCGAGAGGTTGAGGTTGGCGACCGCCGCGACGAGGATCAGGGAGACGAGGACGAGTCCCGCCCGCCTGGGCGCCGTCGCCGGCTGGGCTCCGATCGCCTGGTCCTCCACTGCGGCGGAAGCATCTCACTCCTGCCGCGCCCCGGCCTGCGCTAGGTGGGACTTGACTTCGCGCCGTCCGTGCCTCAGCGTCGCCAGTCAGCCGCGCTGCGTCAGTTCGCTCATGAAGATCCCCAGATTCCACCGGCAGGAGAACCCCGCCCCGGACCGACGCGAGGAACCGGCGGAGCACCACGTCATCCGGATCGAGATGGACGAGCTCTCGGCGGTCTTCTCGGCCCCACGCTGGCTTCGTGACCTCGGGATCGCGTCCTGGCTCCTCGTGGGCGTCGCCGCACTGCTCTTCGGCCTGGTCTGGCTCCTGGGAGCCACATCGGTCATCACCCAGCCGGTGCTCGCAGCCTTCGTCGTCGCCTCCGTCGCCTCGCCGCTCGTGAGCTGGCTGGGCCGGCACCGCGTCCCCCGTGCCGGAGGCGCGGCCATCGTCCTCCTTCTCCTGGTGGCGCTGGGTGCGCTCGTCCTGCTGCTGGTGATCGGGGGCATCGTCTCCCAGGCGGACGAGGCGGGAGGCCACGCGAGCGAGGCCGTGGACAAGATTCAGGGCTGGCTCGAGGACGCAGGCGTCGACTCGTCGGGCGCGTCGAACGCCTCGGAGAGCGTCAAGCAGGACGTGCCGCAGTTGATCTCGACGCTCGTCGGGGGCCTGGCCACCGGCATCACCGAGATCACGTCACTCGCGCTCGGGCTCTCGTTCGCGGTCCTGAGCCTCTTCTTCATGCTCAAGGACGGGCCGGCGCTCCGCTCGGGCGTCGAAGACCGCATGGGCGTGCCCAAGCCCGTCGCGCGGACGATCACCGGGAACGTCATCCGCTCGCTCAGGGGCTACTTCCTCGGCGTGACGATCGTCGCCGCGTTCAACGGCGTCGTCGTCGGCCTCGGCGCGCTCGTGCTCGGCGTGCCGCTGGCGGGAACGATCGCGGTCGTCTCGTTCGTGACCGCCTACGTCCCGTACATCGGCGCCTTCGTCGCCGGCGCGTTCGCCACCGTGCTCGCGCTCGGGGCGGAAGGCCCGGCGACGGCGGCGATCATGCTCCTGATCGTCCTCCTGGGGAACGGCCTGCTCCAGAACATCCTCCAGCCGATCGCGTTCGGAGCGACGCTCGGGCTCAACCCCCTCGTCGTCCTCATCGTGACGCTGGGCGCGGGAGCCCTCTTCGGTATGGTCGGGCTCGTCCTCGCCGCGCCGCTCACGTCCGCGGCGGTGCACATCAGCGCCGACCTCGCGCGCGCGAAGGCCGCGGCTGCCGCGCCTGCTCCGGGGCCGACCGCCGAACCTGAAGGCGCCCCGGGATGAGCGCGCCCGCCGCCGCCGACAAGGTTCTTCCGTTCAAGGACCCGTCCCGTGGCCGACGCCTGGTCAAGGTGGCCACGTGGCTGCTCGGGACCGCACTCGTCATCGTGGTCCTCGACCTCCTCGGGATCGACGTCATCGGGTGGTTCGAGAACCTCTGGGACCAGATCAGGGAGGTCCCGGCCCGCTACATCGTCCTCGCGCTCGCCGTTCAGACGGCGCAGACGGTCCTGGCCGGCCTCTCCTACTACGGCATCCTGAGCGCGGCGTATCCCGGGCACGTCGAGCTCCGCCCCATCGTGGCCGCCTACGCGGTCGGGGTCGCGATGAACAACTTCCTCCCGGCGAACATCGGCACGTTCGTGACGCTCCTCATGTTCGTGGCCATCATCCCGGCCTGCACCTTCGCGGGCGCGATCGCCGCCTACCTCGTCCAGAAGATCTTCTTCACGCTCGCCGGCACGTTCGTCTACCTCTATCTCTTCCTCTCCGTCCCGGGGTCCTTCGACGAAGCCTTGAACGGCCTCGACGACCACGCGGTGAGGACGATCCTCGTGCTCGCGGGCGGCGGCTTCCTGGTCGTCGTCGTGGCGCGGATCTTCTGGCGCCAGGTCAAGAACCTGTGGGCGAAGGCGAAGGCCGGCGGCGCGATCCTCGCCCAACCAAAGCGCTACGCGACGCGCGTCTTCCTGCCCTCGCTCCTCTCGTGGCTCTGCAAGCTGGCGGTGATCGCGATCTTCCTGGCCGCCTTCGCGATCCCGGTCACCTTCGCCTCCGTCATGTGGGTGGTCGGATCGGGCTCGCTCGCGAACGTCGTCTCCGTCACGCCGGGCTCGGTCGGGATTACCCAGGCCACGAACGCGCTCGCACTCGACGCGTGCTGCGACGTCGCCAAGAGCACCGCCGTCAACTACTCGACCGCGCAGCAGCTGATCACGACCGCCTGGAACGTCACGCTCGCGCTCGTCCTCGTCGTGTGGGTGTTCGGCTGGACTGGCGGGAAGCTGCTGGTCAGCCAGTCCTACGCCGACGCGAAGGTCAAGGTCGCCGAGCAGAAGGAACAACGGGCCGAAAAGAAGCAGGCCAAGCGGGCGGAGCGCGAGGCCGAGGGTGGCGAACTGCTCGGGCGCCTCCGCCGACGCTCCGCGCAACAGGACGACGAGCCGGAAGGCCAGTAGAGGCGTGGAGAAGCAGACCTCGGCTTCCTATGCCAAGCCGCTGACCTGGCACGGCGAACGACCGCGTATCCGGCCCGCGCGGCTCGTGGTCGCCTGGCTCGTCTCCGCTCTGGCGCTCCTGGCAGCCACCTACATCGTCCCCGGCGCCGAGGTCGAGGGCTTCTGGGGCGCACTTCTCGTCGCCCTGGTCGTCGCAATCCTGAACGCGATCCTCCCGCCGCTCATCGCCGCAGTGCGGCTGCCCTTCACGCTCGCGCTCGGGTTCGTGCTCGTGCTGCTGGCCAACGCGGCGATGCTCCTGATCGCCGACGCCCTCACCGAGGGCACGATCGAGCTCGACTCGTTCTGGGTCGCTCTGTTCGTCTCGCTCGTCGCCGCCGCCGTCAGCATCGCCCTCCAGGTCGTGATCGGGGCGAACGACGACGACACGTACACGCTGCGCTCGATCCAGCGCCTCGCGCGCCGGTCGGGCGAGCTGGTTGCCACCGACGAGCCGGGGATCCTCTTCCTGGAGATCGACGGCCTGGCTCTGCCGGTGCTTCGCAACGCGATGCGCGACGGGAACGCCCCGACGATGGCACGCTGGCTCGCCGAGAACACGCACGCGCTCACCGAGTGGGAGACCGACCTCTCCTCGCAGACCGGCGCGAGCCAGGCGGGCATCCTCCTCGGCTCCAACGAGGACATCTCGGCTTTCCGGTGGGTCGAGAAGGAGACCGGGAGGCTGATGACCTGCTCGGCCCCGGCGGACTGCGCGGAGATCGAGAGCCGGCGGGCGACCGGCATCGGCCTGCTCCGCGACGGCGGCGCGAGCCGCGGGAACCTTCTCTCCGGAGAGGCCGACCATCTGATCCTGACGGTCAGCAGGCTCGAGGCCGAGAAGAAAGCGAACCCCGGCTACCGCGCGTTCCTCTCCAACGGCTTCAACGTCACCCGCGCCCTCGTCCTCTTCTTCTGGGAAGTCGTCCTCGAGATCACGGCGTCCGCGCGCCAACGGCGGCGCGACGTGCGCCCGCGCGGGCATCGCGGCGGGATTTATCCGTTCCTGCGCGCAGCCATGTGCGTGGTCGTGCGCGACCTGATCGTCTACGGCGTCCTCAGCGACATGATGAAGGGGCGCCCTGCCGTGTACGCGACGTTCTCGAGCTACGACGAGGTGGCGCACCACTCGGGGCTCGAGCGGGCCGACACGCTCGAAGCGCTGCGCAAGCTCGACGAGCAGTTCGGGCGCATCGACCGCGCACGCCCTTACGCGCCGCGGCCGTACGTCATCGTCGTCCTCTCGGATCACGGCCAGACGCAGGGCGCGACGTTCAAGCAGCGAAACGGCTACGGCCTCGAGGAGCTCGTCGCGCGGTCGCTCTCGCGCGGCGAGGTCTCCGGGATCGCAGGGGGCGACGAGCAGGACGCGATGGTCGGGCACGCCGTCCGG
>DASSCF010000081.1:0-27741 GCA_035698025.1 Gaiellaceae bacterium | reverse complement strand
CCGATCTCGCCGACGCGATCTTCGACGTCGTCGTAATAGGACGCCGGGGTCTGGAGGAAGCGGACGCCGCGCTCGCGCAGGGCATCGACCGTCTTGACGATGTCGTTCGTGGCCAGGGCGATGTGCTGCACGCCGGGGCCGCCGTAGAACTCGAGGTACTCCTCGATCTGGCTCTTGCGCTTTCCCTTGGCCGGCTCGTTGATCGGAAGCTTGAAACGCCCGCCGCCGCCGGTCATGACCTTGCTCATGAGCGCCGAGTACTCGGTCGAGATGGCCTCGTCGCTGAAGTGGACGAGCTGGGCGAATCCGAGGCTGCGCTCGTAGAACTCGACCCAGTGCTCCATCCGCCCCAGCTCGACGTTGCCGACGACGTGGTCGACGAGCTCGAGGCCGACGCCGAGCTGCGGCTTCCCGTTCCCGCCATCGAGGGGCTGATATCCGGGAAGGTAGGCGCCCTCGTACTCCTCGCGATTCACGAAGCTGTGGAGGGTCTCCCCGTAGGTGGCGATGGACGCGACCTCGACCCGGCCGTGCTCGTCCTCGACCCAGCTCGGCTCGGCGACGCCGGTGGCCCCGCCGTCGACGGCCTGGCGGTACGCCTCGCCCGCATCCTTCACCTGAAAGGCCACATCCTTCACGCCGTCGCCGTGGACATGCGCGTGCCGCGCGATCTCGTGGTCGGGACGGAGCGCGCTCGTGACGACCAGGCGGATCGCGCCCTGCTGGAGAACGTACGAGGCGCGGTCGCGCACGCCGGTCTCAGGGCCCGAGTAGGCAACCGGCTGGAAGCCGAACGCCTGCTCGTAGTAGTAGGCGCACTGCTTCGCGTTCCCGACCCACAGCTCGATGTGATCCCAGCCCTCGAGGGGCATGAAGTCCTGGTTCACGTCCTGCATGCTAGTCGGGCGACGGCGCGGGTGTCCGGGCCTGCCGGGCGAGCAGGATCCCGGCCGCGATCACGAAGCCTCCCGCGAACTGGAGCGCGCTCATCTCCTCGGAGAGCACGACGAGTGCGAAGAAGGCGCCGAGGAACGGCTGCAGGTTGACGTAGAGCGACGCGCGAGAGGCGCCCACCCTGTCGATCGCCGTGAACCACATGATGTTCGTGAAGACGAGCGAGCCGAACAGGCTGTAGATGAACGCCGCCCACGCGAGCCCGCTGAGCGCCGCCCAGTCCTGCTCGATGAGCTGGCTGATCGAGGACAGGAAGAGCGGGATCGAGCCGATCACGATCATGAAGGCGCTGATCCTGTACGGCGAGTAGCGGCGCATGAGCGGCGCCATGGCCACCGAGTACGCCGCCCACGTGACCGAGGCGACCAGGCCGAGGAGCACGCCGCCGAGGTCGCCGGAGAGCCCGCTCGACGCCCCGGCGGCCACGAGCGCGACGCCCGAGAAGGAGGTGATCGTTGCGATCCAGTGACGCAGGTGGAGGCGTTCGAGCCCGAACGCCTTCGCGATCAGGGCGACGAAGATCGGGAACGTCCCGAACATGAGAGCGACGGTCGCGGCGGTCGTCAGCCGCACCGAGTAGGCGAACGAGAGCTGGTTGACCCAGATCCCGAGCGTGGCCGCGACGATCACGATCCGGTAGTCCGCGCGCTCGACCCTGAGCGACCCCTCGCGCGCGTACGTGAAGGCCGAGAAGATCACGGCCGCGATTGCGAAGCGCACCGACGAGTACGCGAGCGGCTCCCACCCGTGCGTCAGCGCGTACTTGACGACCGTGAAGTTGAAGCTCCAGAGGAGGACGGTGACCAGGAGCAGGACGTCGGGAGGAACGCGGTGCCGCACGGAGCGCAAGCTAACCCGCAGGGACGCCCGAACGCCGCTCCAGGCGGTAGAGTCGGCGCCCATGAGCGAGGCTCCAGAGCACACCGAGGCTGAGCCGGAGGAGCGCGCCGAGGCGCGCGTCGAGCCGACGATCGACGACATCGACGAGCTGGTCGGGCCGGCGACGCCGCATTTCGCCATGCAGCTGAGGGCGCGAGTGCGCGACCTTGTCCGCGACCTGCCTGGCGACCACCCGGTCAGGCAGCACGCGAACGAGAAGATCGCGCTCCTCGAGCGACTCGCGTTCGCGTCGTCGAAGGCGGAGGAAGGCCCGAAAGAGCCGTCGACGCGCCCCGGCTGGGAGGAGCTGCCCAGCCACGCCCGGGCCTCAGAGCCACAGGAGCACTAGTGGCGGTCTTCGAGGGCAAGTCCGCCCTCGTCACGGGGGGCTCGCGCGGGATCGGACGCGAGATCGCGCTCCGCCTCGCCGACCTCGGCGCGGCCAAGATCGCGATCAGCTACCTGCGCGCCGACGCGGCGGCCGAGGAGACCGCGGAGGAGATCCGCAAGCGCGGCGCCGAGGCCCAGCTCCTGCGCGGCAACGTCGGTGACCCCGAGAAGGCCAAGGCCCTCGTCGACGAGGCCGGCGCGCTGGACGTGCTCATCTCCAACGCCGCCACGGGGGTCATCCGCCCCGCCATGGAACTCGAAGAGAAGCACTGGGACTGGACGATGAACGCGAACGCGCGGGCCCTGCATACGCTCGTCCGGCACGCAGCGCCGCAGATGGCGCCGGGGAGCTCGGTCGTGGCGCTCTCGAGCCTCGGCTCGCAGCGCGTGCTCACCGACTACGTCCTCGTGGGCGTCTCGAAGGCGGCGGTGGAGGCGCTCGTGCGCTACCTCGCCGTGGAGCTCGCGCCGCGGGACATCCGCGTCAACGCGGTCTCGGCGGGCCTCGTGGAGACCGGCGCGCTTGCGTACTTCCCGGAGCGCGAGCGGATGCTCGAAGAATTCGCGCGCCGCACGCCCGCCGGCCGCCTCGTCGAGCCGAAGGACGTCGCCGAGGTCGTCTGCTTCCTCGCCTCACCTGCCGCCGGGATGATCCGCGGCCAGACGATCATCGTCGACGGCGGCTACTCCATCCTCGCGTAGCGGCGCTCCCAGAGGGTCGCGTTCAGGAACGCCGCGCCGGTGGCGAGGCGCGCGAGGATGTAGAGCCAGACGAGGAGGACCGCGGAGACGCCGAGGACGCCGTAGAGCTCGGACGAGCGCTCGATCTTGGGCGCGAAATAGAAGACGACCGCCACCTGGACGAGTTCCGTGCCCACCGCGAGGAGGAGCGCGCCCGGGAGGAGGTCCTGCCAGCGCTCGGCCCGGTTCGGCAGGAGCCGCATGACGACGACCGCGATAAACGTCTGCAGCGCCAGCGCCCCGATCACTCCGGCGAGAGCGCCCAGACCGATCGCCTCCCGCAGCCAGCCGAGAGCCAGACCGCCTGCGGCGGCCACGAGGAAGAGGCCGTTGAACACGCCCACCGCGTGCAGCGGTCTCCGCATGCGGGGCCGCTCGACGTCCCAGGCGAGGGCGTACGCGACCTGGAGCGCCTTGACGAAGAAGACCGAGCACCACGCGAGGAACACGAGGCCGGCGAGGAGCAGGACAACCCGGTTGGTCGAGGTCGTCTCGACGGCGTTCTCGGCGCTCGCGATCGCAGCCGCTCCGATGCCGAACTCCTCCGCCGCCTTCTCGACGCTGGGCTCGTCGTAGTCGACCCAGAAGCTGAAGATCACCGCCCCCACGAGACCGAGCGGCACGAGCCAGAGGAAGAGCCGATAGGCGAGGCCGCCGGCCAACAGGCCTCCGCCGTAGCGAAGCTCGCGCAGGAACGCCTCGACGCCCACGTCCGCGCCGGGGACACGTTCGCGGGCCCGCTCACCCAGCTCGACCGCGCGCTTGTTCGCCCCTGCGAGGCGTTCCTTGAGCGGACGTCGAGTCTCTGCGATGGCAGGCGAATCCTACGGCCGCGCGCGGAGGAGACCGCCGGGACGGGTGGTACGTTCAGAACGGTCTGGTCCCCCCAAGGAGGTCGTCGTGGCAGACATGCGTCTGGAAGAAACCGAGCTCGCCGAGGGCGCGTCGCGGATCTGGTGGCTGTTCCTCCTGACCGGGATCCTCTGGCTCTGGATCTCGCTCATCGTCCTGCGACTCAACCTCGAATCCGTCACCGCGATCGCGATTCTGTTCGGGATCGTCGCCATCGGCGCGGGGATCAACGAGTTCCTCGCCATAGGCGCCTCGACGACCGGCTGGAAGATCGCGCACGGGATACTCGGCGTCGTCTTCGTCGCCGCAGGCATCGTGGCGTTCTTCGAGCCGGCGGGAACGTTCGTCGCCCTCGCGTCGCTGGTGGCGTGGGTGCTCCTCTTCAAGGGCATCTTCGACATCGCCGTCGCGATCGTCACCCACGAGACCGTCCGGCTCTGGTGGGTCGGCCTGATCGTCGGCGTCGTCGAGATCCTGCTCGCCTTCTGGGCGGCGGGGTATTTCCGCGGAAGCGCTCTGCTGCTCGTCGTCTGGGTCGCCGCTCTCGCGCTCATGCGCGGCATCACCGAGATCGTGATGGCCTTCAGGCTGCGCGCCTTCAAGAAGGCGACGCGCACCGCCGTCGCCTGAGACGACCGGTCCTACGCGGCTGGAGCCGGTGGCGGCTCCAGCCGCCCCGTCTCGCCGCCCTCGGCCTCACCGAGGACCACGCGGCGGAACGCCTCGAATCCGAGCGCGATCAGCGCTCCGAGGACGATCACGCCGAGCCAGTTCCGCAATGCCGGCACCGGGCCCCAGAGGATGAGCAGCAGGTAGAGGCCCGCGAGAACCGCCCAGCCGAATTCCGGCCGATCGCGGAAGTTCGGCGCGAGCCATGCGCGCATACGGCGGAAGTAGCCCCATGGCCCGGCCAACACGGTTCCGATCAGCAGGACGAGCCCGTAGATGATGGTCGCCCAGGCCACCTCGGCGAGGAGGTCCGTGCCGATCAGCCACGTCGACCCGATCGCATCTCGCACCGACTCCCCGGAAGAGAGGGCATCCACGATGTAGTTCCCGACCACGCGGCGGATGACGAGCAGCAGGATCCCGACGAGCAGGAGGGCCGCGCCCACGTTGCGCAGGGTCTCGCGCCGCTTGCGGGCAAGGTAGACCGCGACGGCGAAGAGCACGAGCGCGACGAAAATGATCACCCAACTCAGCACCTTGATTGCCTTGACGCCGGTCTGGGCCGCCTCGAGCTGATCCGACCGGAGAATGGTGATCTGGCCCGCGGTCTCCGGCAGCCGTGACTCGAGCTGCTCGCCGAAGCCGAGCTCCTCGCCGATGTTGACGAGCAACGTGCGCAGGTCGAGCGTGACGACGCCGCCGGCGGTCGAGATGCTCTCCGCGCGCGTCTCGTCGTTGAGGACGCGTAGGAGCGCCTCGTGCGCCGCACGGTTGGCCCGCTCCCAGAGGTCCTGCACACGCGGGCGCTGGAGAAACCGGTCCACGCCCTCGACGGCGGGCTGCCGCAGCGCTCCGGCGATCGGCCCGGCGAGCCCCTGGAGGTTCTCGGGCAGCTGGTCCTCGAGCGTCTCCTGCGGGTCGAGGTTCGCGTACAGCTCGTCGACGATGTAGATCGAGAGCGCGCCGCGCACGTCGTCGTTCTCGAGAAGCTCTGAGCTCGTGTTCACCCACGAGTCGGTGTCGAGCGCCTGGCGCTTCACCCACAGAGTCAGGGACCCGACGAGGACAACGACTGTCCCGAGCACGAGGAGTACCCAGACGAGGATGGTGCGGTTCCTCGCGCTCATCGGCGCCAGCATACGCCTGTCGACGTCATCCAACCACCGCCAGGCGCAGGAGACGGTTTGCCAGGGCCGAATGTGCCGTTGACATGAGCCAGAGCCAGGCTCTTCCAGCACCGACCCAGCCCACACGCCGGCGCCAGCTTGCCGACGATGCCGCCGTTGTCGTCGGCGTCGTGCTCCTCGTCGCGGCGCTCATCGGCATGGCGGTCGTGACGCGCCACATCATCGTCTGGATCCTGGCCGCCGGCTTCCTCGCATTCTCGATCGACCCCATGGCCCAGTCGCTCGCCCGGCGGGCGAAGGTCGGCCAGGGCATGGGCATCACCCTCGCGATTCTCGTCCTCGGGCTGATCCTGTTCGTCATCGGTCTGATCGTCATCCCGCCCGTGATCGACGGGGCGAAGAGCCTTGCAGACGAGATCCCGCAGTACTCCGAGCGTCTCCAGGACTCGAGCTTCATCGAGAGCATCGGCGCGGAGGATCAGGTCGAGTCGGCGGAGAGCGGCACCGAGGACATCTCCAACTTCTTCAGCGGCATCAACTCGATTCTCGGTTTTATCGGAACCTTCGCCAGCGGCGCCTTCGCCGGCTTCATGATCTTCGTCCTCACGATCTACTTCATGATCTACGGGCGCGACATACGCCGCGGTATCGGCGCCCGGCTGGGCCCCGAGCGCGGCCCGCGGTTCATGCGCACCACGAAGCGGATCTACGACGCAACGCGCGCCTACTGGTACGGGAAGTTCCTGATCGCGGTGATCGCGGGTCTCTCGGTGTACATCCCCATGGTGCTCCTGAACATCCCGTTCGCCGCACCGCTCGCCTTCTTCGTGGGCATCACCGACCTCATCCCCAACATCGGCGCCACGCTCGGCGCGATCCCCGTCGTCGGCGTCGCGCTCTTCGAGGACTGGTGGAAGGGCCTGATCATGATCATCGTGATCGTCGTCTACCAGCAGGCCGAGAACTCGATCATCACCCCGAAGGTCTTCCAGAAGGCGATCGACCTGCACCCGATGCTCTCGTTCGTCACGGTGCTCTTCTTCGGCGCCCTCTTCGGGGTCATCGGGACACTCCTGGCGCTGCCGATCACGGCGGCCGTGCAGATCGTCCTCCAGGAGCGCAAGCGCGACAGCACGTCGCCGGTCCCGGCGTCACCGTAGGCTCCTCCGGTGGACACAGCCCGGGTTGAGCGGCCGCGACGGCGAAAGGTCAAGCGCATGGCGGGGCGGACGCTTTTCATGCTCGTCGCGTTCGCCTCGCTGTACCTGCTCTGGCCCAGCCTCACCGAGGTCTTCACCTCCTGGCGCTCGCTGTTCGAGATGCACCCCGGCTGGTTCGCCGGGGCGATCCTGGTCGAGGCCGCGAGCTTCGTGGCCATCTGGCAACTCCAGCGCATCGCCCTCCAGACGAAGAGCTGGTACGCGGTCGGGACCTCCCAGCTCGCCGGCAACGCCCTCGGCCGCGTGATCCCGGGCGGCATGGCGGCCAGCGGGACGCTGCAGTACCAGATGCTGATCCGCGCCGGCCTGCCGAGCGGCCGCATCGCCTCGGCGCTCGCCTCCGTGTCCGTGCTCCTCTTCGGGACGGTGCTCGCGCTCCCGCTCCTGAGCCTGCCCGCGATCATCGGCGGGACCCCCGTCGCGAGGGGTCTCGCGCAGGCGGCATACCTCGGCGCCGGCCTGTTCGTCCTCGTCCTCATCGGCGGCGTCCTCGTGTTCGTGTGGGACCGGCCGCTCAAGGTTGTCGCCCGCGCGACGACCTGGGTGCTCAACCAGACGCTCCGGCGCCGCAACCACGTCGACGGCCTGGCCGACCGCCTCCTGCACGAGCGCGACTCGCTCCGCATCGGCTTCGGCGAGCGCTGGAAGTCCGCGGTGGTCGCGGCCGGCGGGAGGTGGATCCTCGACTACCTCGCCCTGGTCGCATGCCTGTGGGCCGTCGGCGCGGAGCCCAACCCGTCGCTCGTGCTCCTCGCCTTCGTCGCCGCGGCGTTCCTGGGGATGATCCCGCTGACGCCGGGCGGCCTCGGCTTCGTCGAGGCAGGCCTGACCGGCCTTCTCGCGCTGGCCGGTGTCTCAGCCGGTGCCGCCGTCGTGGCGACCCTCGCCTACCGGCTCGTCTCCTTCTGGCTCCCGATCCCGGCAGGAGGCGTCGCGTACCTCATGTTCAGGCACCGCTTCCCCTGAGCTCGAGCGTGCCCCCGACCGGGAGCACGTGGACCTCGACCTGGGGAGCGAGCTCGGCGGCCAGCCGCTGGAACTCCTCGGCCGGAGCGCTGAGGAACGCCGGCGCCGTGCGGCGCTTCGACGTCAGGGGGTAGTACGTCCCCCAGTGGATCGGCACCGCCGCGCGCGGGCGCAGGACGGCAAGCGCCTCGGCAGCTCGGCGCGGGTCGAGATGGCCGGGGCCGATCGACGGCCCCCAGCCCCAGATGGGGACGAGCGCGACGTCCAGGCCGTCGGCGAGCTCGGCCATGCCGGGAAACAGGTCGGTGTCCCCGGCGAAGTACACGTCACGGGAACCGGCGACGACGTAGCCGAGCGCCTCGGCCTTTTTCCCGACGATCCGGCTCGAGGCATGCTCGGCCGGGACGGCGCGAACCGTGACGTCCCCGACGGACGTCTCCTGGCCGGCCGAGAGCTCGACGACTGACCGGAAGCCCTGGCGGGAGACGAGCGACCCGGCCCCACGGGGCACGACGACCGGGATGGTGCGATCGAGGCGCCGGAGCGACGGCAGATCGAGATGGTCGTAATGGAGATGCGAGAGCAGGACGACGTCCACCTCGGCGGCCTCCTCGGCGTCGAGCGGCGCGGAGCGGCGAAGGTGCAGCACCTGCTTCCGGAGGAGCGGGTCGGTGAGCGCGAGCACGCCGTCCAGCTCGATGAGGACCGTCGAGTGGCCGAGCCAGCGAACCCGGTCGGCCATCAGACGAATGCCTCCCGGAGCCCGCTGACGAGGTCTCGCGGCGTGTAGCCGAGCTCACGGCGCGCCTTGTCGTCGCGGCCCCAGTAGGTGACGCCGTCGGAGGCCGAGACCAGGTCGGAGACGCTCAGTCCGAGGAGCGGTCCGAGCGGGGTCGCGAGGCGCACCCCCCAGGTCGGAACCGGGACGATCCGCACCGGATGGCCGCCGGCCGCGAAGGCCCGCTCGACCGCGACGCGCAGCGTGGCGATCTCGCCTCCGAGCACGTAGGACTCCCCGACCCGCCCGCGGTCGTGCGCGAACAGGATGCCCTCGACCACGTCGTCCACGAAGACCCAGTTCAGCCCGACGGAGCCGAAGGGCAGGATGACGCGCTTGCCGCGCACCCCGCGCTCCAGGAAGCCGCCGAGCTGCGTGTGGTCGCCGCGGCCGTAGATCCCGCCCGGCTGGACGATCACCACGGGAGCGCCGCGTGCGATGCGCTCCCGGGCCGCGCGGTGCGCGAGCGCCTTCGTCTCGTGGTAGAGCGACACGTACCGGCCGTCCGGCGGCTCGTATGCCTCGTCGACGACCTCGCCGTTCGTGTCGCCGAAGGCGACGTTGGACGAGACGTAGACGATCCGCGCCACGCCGGCGTCCACCGCTGCGTCGAGCACGTTCTCCGTGCCCGTGACGTTGGCGGCGTAGAGCTCGTCCCGCTTCGATCTCGGGACGCCGTTCCGGTAGATCGCGGCGACGTGGAAGACGGCGTCGCACCCGTCCATCGCGGACGCGAGCTCAGCCCGCGACGAGAGGTCGCCCTCGACGACCGTGCACTCGAGGTCGCGCAGCGGGCCGGCCCTGGCCGGATCGCGGACGAGCGCCACGACCTCGTCGCCGCGCTCCCTGAGCCGGGCGGCGAGCCTGCCGCCCACGAACCCGGTCGCGCCGGTGACGAGGGCCCTCACGTCCGCGCCTGCACCGCCCGCGGGGAGTCGAAGACGTCGACGCCCTCGCTCCGCTTCAGCCCGTTCGCCACCAGGTACGTGATCGGCGTGGCCAGCGCCTCCCAGGCCACCTTGATGACCCACGTGGTCACAATCGTGTCCAGCAGCGGCGCGCCCGTCCCCGCGAACGCGATCGTCACGAAGAGCGCGCTGTCGAGGCCCTGGCCGACGAGCGAGGAGCCGATCGTGCGGGTCCAGAGGTAGCGGCCGTTGGTCGCCACCTTCATGCGCGAGAGAATGTAGGAGTTGGTGAGCTCGCCGACGAGGTAGGCGACGAGCGAGGCAACGAAGATCCGCCAGGTCGTGCCCAGCACGGCCTCGTAGGCCTCCTGGTTCTCGACCCAGAAGTCGGCGGCGGGCAGCCGCAGCGCGATCTGGATCGCCCCCACGGCGAGGACGTTGCAGGCGAAGCCGAGCAGGATCACGCGCCGGGCGGCGCGGAAGCCGTAGACCTCGGTGAGCACGTCCCCGAGCAGGTACGCGAGCGGGAAGAGGACGTTCCCCGCGTCGAACACGCGCCCGCCGACCTCCGCGAGCTTGACAGCGATGATGTTCGAGGCGACGAGCGACGTCACGAACAGCCCGGCGATCGTGACGAAGCGCCAGGAGAGCCCGCCGTTCACGGCTTCAGGCGACCGAGCGTGTCGCGCGCGACATAGCGCGCGATCTTGGGGTTCTCCTGCAGGCGCCGCAGTGAGTACTCGTACCACTGACGGCCGTACGGGACGTAGACGCGCAGCGTGTGCCCGTCGCGGACGAGCTCGTCGGCCAGCTCCTCCCGGACGCCGAGGAGCATCTGGAACTCGTACCGCTCCGGGCCGAGACTGCGCTCCTCGATCAGCCGCAGCGCCTCCGCGACGAGCCAATCGTCGTGCGTGGCGACGGCGACCTTCGCTCCGCCCTCCCAGAGCGCGGACATCGCCTCGACGAACGCAAAGCGGATCGCCTCGTCGCCCTGATAGGCGATGTCCGCCGGCTCGACGTAGATCCCCTTGCAGATGCGCACGTTGGGCCGGAGCTCCACCAGGTCGAGCACGTCGTCGAGGGTGCGCCTCAACATTGCCTGGAGCACGATCCCGACGTTGTCGTGGCCCTCGGCGCGCAGCTCGCGGTAGAGGTCGAGCGTGGCCGTGGTCGTGCTCGAGTCCTCCATGTCCATGCGGAGGAACCTCCCGTTCGCCCCGGCGAGGCGGGCGAGCGTGCGGACGCTCTCGCCGCAGAGCCGGGGGTCGACGGTGAGCCCGAGTCCCGTCAGCTTGACGCTGCAGTTGGCCTCCAGGCCCTCGCGCTCGATCGCGGCCATCGCCTCCTCGTAGTCAACGAGGATGGCGAGCGCCTCGTCGGCGGTCGCCACCTCCTCGCCCAGCACGTCGAGCGTCGCGAGCTTTCCGGCCTCGTTGAGCGTCCGAACGACCGCGAGGGCGTCGTCGAGGTCCGGACCGGCGATGTAGCGGTCGGAGAGGCGGCGCACGACCGGCCTGGGAACGGCCGGGAGCACCCGAACGATGGCGCGGTCGAGCAGGGCCAAAGCGGGTTGAGTGTAATTCCTTGCCGGTATCGGCCCGCGCACGCACAATGGCCCCGTGGAGAATCACCTCGAGCAGCAGGAGACGCCCGAGCCCCGGCGTCAGCGGAGCTTCACCGACCTCGTGCTCGGCGCGATCGTCGCCCTCCTCTTCGCGGGCGCGGTCGTCGTCGCCGCGGTGCTCACCTTCGACGTGAACCCGGCCGGCCCGGTCGTGGTCGTCGTCGGGGCGATCGCGGGCGGCTCGTACGCCTTCCGGCACCTCGAGGAGCCGGCCTTCGAAGCGGCGGCGATCGGCCTGATCGTGGGCGGTCTGGTCGCGCTGCTCTTCTGGCCGCTCTTCGACGTCGCCTAGAACAGGGCGTTTGGACCCGACAATCCGGGTATAGCCCCTCGCGGAAAAATCGACTCAGGGGGCCTCGATGACGACCTATGAGAGCGTCACGGGACGGCGGCCGGAGATCGACACAGCCGCCGAGGACGAGCGAGCCGCGCTCGACCGCCTTGCGGCCCGGCGTTTGCGCGTCGCCCTCGTCCTGACGACGGCCATGCTCGTCGTCTACTTCACTTTCATCCTGTTGATCGCGTTCGACAAGAGCCTGCTCGGCGAGATGATCACCGACGGGCTCAGCCTCGGGATCCTGCTCGGGGTGATCGTCGTTCTGTCGACGTGGGTCCTGACCTGGATCTACGTCGCGTGGGCGAACCGCCGGTACGAGCCGGCCGCCCGTGAGCTGAGGGAGCGTGCGCAATGACGCCTTTCGCCGCCATCGGCGATCCCTCTGCGATCGCGATCACGTTCTTCTGCCTCTTCATCGCCGTCGCGCTCGGCATCAGCTACTGGGCCTCGCGGCGCACCAAGACGACCGAGCAGTTCTACGCCGCGGGGCACCAGATCAGCGGCTTCCAGAACGGCATGGCGCTCGCCGGCGACTACATGAGCGCCGCGAGCTTCCTCGGCATTGCGGGCCTCGTCGCCCTCTACGGCTTCGACGGCCTCATCTACTCGATCGGCTTCCTCGTCGGCTGGCCGATCGTCCTCTTTCTCATCGCCGAGCCACTCAGGAACCTCGGCAAGTACACCTTCGCCGACGTCGTCGCGTACCGCTTGAAGCAGACGCCTGTGCGCATGGCCGCGGCGGTCGGGACGCTTTCGGTCGTGGTCTTCTACCTCATCGCGCAGATGGTCGGCGCGGGCGTGCTGATCACGCTGATGTTCGACATCGACTACGCGCTCGCCGTCGCGCTCGTCGGGACGGTCATGCTCATCCTCATCCTCGCGGGCGGCATGATCGCGACGACCTGGGTGCAGATCGTCAAGGCGACGCTGCTTCTCGGCGGCGCGCTGGCGCTGGCGCTCTGGGTGCTCTCGTACTTCAGCTGGAACCCGCTCGAGCTCTTCGACTCGGCCGCGGCCGACAACGGCGAGGCGGTCCTCGCTCCCGGCGACCAGGTCGTCACCGGCTCGTGGGACGCCGTCTCGCTCGGTCTCGCGTTGATGTTCGGGACGGCAGGGCTCCCACACATCCTCATGCGCTTCTACACGGTCCCGGACACGAAGGCCGCGCGCAGCTCGGTCAACTGGGCGACCTTCTTCATCGGCGGCTTCTACCTGCTCACCTTCGTGCTCGGCTTCGGCGCGATGGCGCTCGTCGGCAAGGGCACCATCACCGGCGTCGACAAGGGCGGCAACATGGCCGCGCCGCTGCTGGCCCAGGAGGTCGGCGGCGAGCCGTTCCTGGGCTTCATCGCCGCGGTCGCGTTCGCAACGATCCTCGCGGTCGTCGCAGGGCTCGCGCTCTCGGGCGCGGCGGCCCTGTCTCACGACCTGTGGGTGAACGTCGTCCGCAACGGCGACGCGCCCGAGCGCGAGCAGCTAAGGGTGGCCCGCATCGCGACGGTGCTCATGGGCGTGACCGCGATCGTCCTCGGGATCGTCCTCGAGGGCCAGAACGTGGCCTACATGGTCGGCCTCGCGTTCGCGATCGCCGCGAGCGCGAACTTCCCGGCGCTCCTGATGGCCATCTTCTGGCGCCGGTTCACGACGTGGGGCGCCGTGGCCAGCATCCTCGTCGGCGCGGTGTCCGCGCTCGTGCTCATCTACATCTCGCCGACGATCCAGGAGGACGTCCTCGGCAACGACGACTCCCTCTTCCCGCTCAAGAACCCGGCCCTCATCTCGATGCCGCTCGCGTTCGTGACCGGCATCGTCGTGTCGCTCCTGACACGGGATGCCAAGGCCGAGGAGCGGTTCTACGCGGCGGAGCGCCGGATCATCCTCGGCGCCACCCCGAAGGCGGTGCCGGCGGAGGCGGCCGTTGCGCACAGGAGGCCGACCGGGTAGAACGGCGGCATGACTGAGACTCGTTCCGAGGCCACGTCGGCCGCAATCGACGCCCTCCTCCTGGAGGAGCGGACATATCCACCGCCGCCCGAGTTCGCGGCGCAGGCGAACGCGCAGCCAGAGACCTACGAGCGCGACTTCGAGGAGCTGTGGGAATCCGAGGCCCGCGAGCGGGTCACGTGGTTCGAGCCGTTCACGAAGCTCTACGAGTGGGACCCGCCGTACGCCAAGTGGTTCCTCGGGGGCAAGCTCAACGTCTGCTTCAACTGCGTGGACCGGCACGTCGAGGCGGGCAACGGCGAGAAGGTCGCCTACTACTGGGAGGGCGAGCCGGAGGACGAGCGGCGGACGATCACGTTCGGGGACCTCCAGCGCGACGTCGTCCGCTTCGCGAACGCGCTCAAGGAGCACGGCGTCGGCAAGGGCACACCGGTCGGGATCTACATGGGGATGATCCCGGAGCTGCCCGTGGCGATGCTCGCGTGCGCCCGGCTCGGCGCCCCGCACACGGTCGTCTTCGGCGGCTTCAGCGCGGACGCGCTCTCCGACCGGCTGAACGACATGGAGTGCGAGGTCCTGATCACCCAGGACGCCGGCTGGCGCAAGGGCGGCGAGGTGCCGCTCAAGCGCAACGCCGACGAGGCGCTCGAGCGCTCGCCGGGCGTCCGCACCTCGGTCGTCTGGCGCCGTCTCGGGTCCGAGGTCGAGATGCGCGAGGGCCGGGACGTCTGGGCGCACGACGCGATCGAAGGCGTGAGCGACGACCCGGGGACGTGTCCGTGCGAGCCGATGGACTCCGAGGATCTGCTCTACCTCCTCTACACCAGCGGCACGACCGCACGGCCCAAGGGCATCGTCCACACGACCGGCGGCTACCTCGTCGGCACGGCGGCGACGCACCACTACGTCTTCGACATCAAGCCCGACTCGGTCTACTGGTGCGCGGCCGACATCGGCTGGGTGACCGGGCACAGCTACATCGTCTACGCCCCGCTCGCCAACGGGACGACGGGCGTCCTCTACGAGGGCGTCCCCGACTATCCCGACCGCGACCGGTGGTGGGCGATCATCGAGCGCTACAAGGTCGACATCCTCTACACCGCGCCGACGGCGATCCGCGCGCACATGAAATGGGGCCCCGAGCACGCGCAGAAGCACGACCTCTCCTCGCTCCGGCTCCTCGGCTCGGTCGGCGAGCCGATCAACCCCGAGGCGTGGATGTGGTACCGCGAGCACATCGGCGGCGACCGCTGCCCGATCGTCGACACGTGGTGGCAGACGGAGACGGGGATGATCATGATCACGCCCCTCCCCGGGGTCACGACGACGAAGCCGGGCTCCGCGACGAAGCCCTTCCCGGGCGTCGACGCCGCGGTCGTCAACGACAAGGGCGAGGAAGTCGGCCCGGGTGGAGGCGGCTATCTCGTTCTTCGCCGACCGTGGCCGTCCATGCTCCGCGGCATCTACAAGGACCCCGACCGGTTCGTGGAGACGTACTGGAGCCGCTTCGACGGGATGTACTTCGCGGGCGACGGTGCGCGCATCGACCAGGACGGCGACTTCTGGCTCATGGGCCGTGTGGACGACGTCATGAACGTCTCCGGCCATCGCATCTCGACGATCGAGGTCGAGAGCGCGCTCGTCGACCATCCCAAGGTTGCCGAGGCGGCCGTGTGCGGCCGCAAGGACGAGACGACCGGTCAGGCAATCGTGGCGTTCGTCAGCCTCAAGGGCGGCGAAGGGGGCTCGCCGGAGATGATGAGCGAGCTTCGCGACCACGTGGCGACCAAGATCGGGAAGATCGCGCGGCCGGCGAACATCGTCTTCACGCCCGAGCTTCCGAAGACGCGCTCGGGCAAGATCATGCGCCGCCTCCTGAAGGACGTCTCGGAGAACCGCGAGCTGGGCGACACGACGACGCTCGCCGACCCGACCGTGGTCGAGGAGCTCAAGGACCGGGCGACGAGCGAAGCCTCGCAGGAGAGCTAGCCGCCCCGTGGGCGTGGAGATCGCGCCTCTCGGGGAGGAGCACGTCGAGGGCGCGGCCGAGCTGCTCGCGGCGAGGCACGCCCGCCACCGCGAGGTGGAGCCGCTCCTGCCCGAGCTTCCGGACGCACGGGCGGAGGTCGAGCGCGCCCGGACGGCCGAGGGGGCGTCCGGCGTCATCGCCCTCGAGGGTCGCGAGGTCGCCGGGTTCCTGATCGGCTCCCTCCGCGAGGACGAGTACTTCGGGCGGCATGTCTGGGTCTCCCACGGCGCACACGCCGTACGCGAGCCCGAGATCGCGCGGGACCTCTACGCCGGGATCGCGGGAGAGTGGGTCGCCCAGGGCGCGGGGCTCCATCTGGCCCTCGTTCCCGCCGTGCCGGAGCTCGCCGACCCGTGGTTCCGGCTGGCGTTCGCGCACATGCAGGTGCACGCGATCCGTGAGAGCGGCGCCGAGGCAGGGGCACTCGCCGGCGGGCTAGCGGTGCGGCAAGGAGGCGTTGACGACCTGCGGGCGGCCATGCCGCTCCTCACCCTGATCTGGGAGCACCACACACGGTCGCCGACGTTCACCGGCCTCGTCGTGCCCGACGTGCAGGCGTTCCTGGTCGACTGGGAGGAGACGCTGGTCGAGTACGACGCCGTCTACTTCGTCGCCGAGATCGACGGCCGCGTCGTCGGGCACCTGGCGCTCTACCCGGAGGAGCCGGATCTCGCCACGCCCGCGGGCTCCGTGTACCTGGCGGTGGCAGCGACGCTGCCGGAAGCGCGCGGCCTCGGCGCCGGCCTCGCGCTCACGGAGACCGCGCTCGCGTGGGCGCGCGAAGCCGGCTACCACGCCGTGCACACCGACTGGCGGATGGCCAACCTCCAGTCGTCGCGCTTCTGGCCGCGCCGCGGCTTCCGCGAGACCTTCTACCGGCTCGCCAGGCGCGTCCAGATCGGCTGAGCTCCGCCCCGCCCCGGGTTTTCCACTCTCGGCACGACGCGCGCGCCACGCGCGCGTTGTTCGCCGTTACGCTCGAAAGCGGGAGGAGGGCGGGGTGCCCCTAGAGATAGAGCGTCAGCTCCGCCGGTGGCCCGACAGCGCGGCGGTCACGCCCAGGAGCACCAGGACCGTTCCGGACACCCAGCGCTCCGCGCGCAGGAAAACGCGGCTCCCACGAAGCCAGTCCGAGGCCGTCCCGGCAGCAAGCGCGTAGAGGCCGTCGCTGACCATCGCGATGAGGATGAAGAGCAGCCCGAGCACCAGGATCTGCAGGCCGACGGAGCCCTTCTCGACCGCGACGAACTGCGGCAGGAACGCGAAGAAGAAGAGCGCCGTCTTGGGGTTGAGGATGTTGACGACGATCCCCTGCCGGAAGAGGCGGTTCAGCTGCCTCGGCGGCCGCTCGCCGGTCGTCTCGAAGCGCTCGCGGGTGAGCAGCTTCCTGAGGCCGAGGAAGACGAGGTACGCGGCGCCCACATACTTGACGACGTTGAACGCGACCGACGACTGCACGAGCAGCGCCGAGAGGCCGAGCGCCGCTGCCGCGACGTGCACCAGACCGCCTACCTGGATGCCGAGCATCGACACGAGTCCGGCGGTGCGGCCGTGCTCGATCGACTGCGCGACGATGTAGAGCACGGCCGGCCCCGGTATCACGAGCAGGGCGACGGCCGCGGCGACGAAGACCGCCAGCGTGCCTGGATCGGGGAGCGGCACTCAGCTCTCCCGCATGAAGCCCTGGCGTGCCGCCGAGACCAGCGCGACGGCCTCCGGGAACAGCACGCGCATGCTGTCGCGGAGCGCGATCGCCTGCTCGTCGGGCGAGCCTTCGACCTTCATCTGCCTGAGCGCGGCACCGGTGAGCTCCACGGCGGTGTTCAGCGTCAGCGTCGCGAACTGCTCGCGCTGCGACTCCTGCATCGCCTCGGTCTGGCGCTCCGCGAACTCGCGCAAGCCTCTCATCAGGTCGTCCGGATCCCCTCCGAACGGGAAGCCCATCCCACCTTCCATCGGTGCGTCCTTTCGTCGTTCCCTCCACGTAATGTACGCACGTGAGCTTCGCCGAGGAGCTGAACGGCCACATCGCGAACGAGTACGCGGCGTCGCAGCAGTACGTCGCGATCGCTGTCTACTACGACCAGGAGACCCTCCCCCAGCTCGCCGCACACTTCTACCGGCAGGCGGTCGAGGAGCGGAACCACGCGCACATGATCATCCAGTACCTCCTGGACGCCGACCTGCCGGTGACCGTACCGCCTGTCGGGAAGCCGCAGACGACGTTCCCGGACTCGGTCGCGCCCGTGAAGCTGGCGCTCGAGCAGGAGAAGCAGGTGACGGCGCAGATCAGCCGCCTCGCCGCGCTCGCCCGCGAGGAGAACGAGCTCGTCGGCGCCCAGTTCCTCGACTGGTTCCTGAAAGAGCAGCGCGAGGAGGTGGCGAGCATGTCCGACCTGCTCTCGATCGTGACGCGCGCGGCCGAGTCGAACCTGCTGCTCGCGGAGGACTACCTGTCGCGCACCTCCATCGGCGACGGCGGCGAGGACCCCTCCGCCCCGGAAGCCGCCGGCGGCGCGCTCTAGCCGAGCGGCCCCCGGTAGGTCCGCTCCACCTCGCTCGCGAGCTCGTCGGCCGCGACGATGCCCGACTTCATCGCCTCCGCGAAGGGGGAGCCGCCCACCTGGCCAAGCGACTGCTCGAGGCGACCAGCCGCCTGCCCGAGCGCGTCGAGATAGGTCACGCTCGCTACGCGGGGAGGAGCCTGGATCGTTCCCTGGAGCTCGGCGGCCGCGACCTCGGCCTCGTCGATCCCCTCCGGGTTCTCCGTCAGGCGCAGTTCGACGAGGCGGGCACGCAGCTCGCCCAGGTCGCCCCCGCCCGCGCTCTCCTCGGCGAGCTCGCACATCGCGGCGATGGACACGGCGTCGCGGACGAGGATGCGGTCGGCGATCGGGCTCAGGCCGGAGTCGAGCGCCAGCCAGCTCCGTTCCCCGCCCCGCTCGTAGGCGCAGAGGTACACGCGGGCGCCGCTTCCGGGCTCCGTGGGGATGATCGCGACGAGCTCCTCGCCGTCGCGTGCCTGCCCTCCGGCGACCTCGCCGGCGGCGCTGAGCTCCTCCTCGAGGGTCACCTGGAGCAACAATAGCCCTGTGGTTGCCGGATCCTCCGAGCGGAACCGCGCGGCGCAGGAGCTCTTCGCGCCCCTGGCGGAGACGTACGACCGCTACGCGCGGCTCCTGAGCTTCGGCCAGGACCCGCGTTGGCGCTCGTTCCTCGTCTCACGCGTCGAGGCGCGCCCCCTGCACGTCGTCCTCGACGTGGCGTCCGGGACAGCCGCCGTCGCGATCGAGCTGGCGCGCCGCTACGGGTGTCGTGTCGTGGGTGTCGACCAGAGCGCGGAGATGCTGTCGGCGGGCAGGCGGCGCGTCGAGGCGGCCGGCCTCTCCTCCGCGATCGAGCTGCGGGAGGCCCGTGCCGAGGCACTGCCCTTCGAGGACGCGACGTTCGACGGCCTGACCTTCACCTACCTCCTGCGCTACGTCGACGACCCGGCCGCGACGATGCGCGAGCTCGCGCGCGTCGTTCGGCCCGGCGGCGCGGTCGCCATGCTCGAGTTCTTCGAGCCGCCCGCAGCGCTTCCACGGCTTGCGTGGGAGGCGTATGTCCGTGCCGGGCTGCCGGTGCTCGGACGCCTGGCGTCGCACGCCTGGGGCGAGGTCGGGAGCTTCCTCGGCCCGAGCATCCGCGACTTCTGGGCGGCAACGCCGCCCGAGCGCCTGAGAGGCATCTGGGAAGGCGCAGGCATCGTGGACGTCCAGGCGCGCCTGCTCAGCCTCGGCGGCGGGATCGTCATATGGGGCAGGCGTGGCGACTGAGGCCGGCCGTCCCGCGTTCTACGCGCTTGCGCCCGGCGGCTGGCGCGACTACGTGACGCTCCTCCACCCGCCGTACACGGCCTGGCACCTGAGCTACGTCGCGGTCGGCGCCGCGCTGACGCCCGCATTCGCCTGGGATCGCTTCGCTCTCACCCTCACGGCCTTCTTCCTCGCGGTCGGGATCGGCGCGCACGCGCTCGACGAGCTCAACGGGCGCCCGCTGAACACGAGGATCCCGCGCGGCGTGCTCGTCGGCCTCGCGGTGGTCTCGATCGCGGGCGCGGTCGCGCTGGGCGTGTTCGGCGCGGTCACGATGACGCCGTGGCTCGTCGCGTTCATCGTCGCGGGCGGGTTCATCGTGGTCGCATACAACCTCGAGCTGGCCGGCGGGCGCTTCCACAACGACTTCTGGTTCGCGCTCGCCTGGGGCTCCTTCCCGCTCGTCACGGCGTACTTCGCCGCCGCGGAGCAGCTCGACGCGGTCGTCGCGGCGGCTGCGGTCTTCGCGTTCTTCCTCAGCCGGGCGCAGCGCCTGCTCTCGACGCCGGTGCGCGACGTACGGCGCCGCGTGAGCCACGTGGAAGGGCGGATCGACCGCCGCGACGGCAGCTCGGAGCCCGTCACGAGCGAGCTCCTCCTGCGCGGAAACGAAGGCGCGCTGCGCGCCCTTGCGCTCGCAACCGTCGCGCTCGCGGCGGCACTCGTCATCATGAGGACGACGTGATACCGATCGCGCTCCTCGTTGACGCACCACCGGTCCCCATCGCGGTCACCGTTGCCGCGCCGCGGCGACCGGTGATCTCGTCACCGGCTCCCCGCGAGATCTCCTTCGGAAGGATCACCGGTCAGGTGTTCGCCGGCACCACGCGCGTCAACGTGGTCGTGGGCGGGCGCATCATCGCCTGGAAGCACGTCACCGGCCCGGCGCGCTTTACGTTCGCAGTGAACCTGCCTCCGCGGATGATCAGCGTGAAGGTCGTGGCCGTGAACGCCGGCGGCGACCGATCGAGCAGGACGGTGCCCAACGTGCGCGGGCTCCCGCGGCTGGGCGAGCCGGGCGTGCTCCGGCCGACGACCGAGGACGCCGTGCTGGCCCGCAAGCTGCGGAGGCTGGCTCAGGACTTCCCGGGAACAGCAGCGGTCTACGTGCAGGACCTGCAGACCGGGCGCGGCGCCGCGTGGAACGCGCGGGCGCGCTTTCCCGCCGCTTCGACGCTCAAGCTGCCGATCGCGATCGAGGTTCTACGGACGCTCGGTTACCGCCCGGCCGCCGGCTCGTCGCTGGACAGCCTGCTCCGGAGCATGCTCGTCTACTCGTCGAACGAGGCGGCGAACTCGCTCCTCGTCTGGCTGGGCGGCTCGACGAGCAGCGGCGCGTACCGCGTGAACGCGCTCATGGACTCGGTCAACGTACGGGACTCGCTCATGTACGGCGGCTACCAGATGGCGACCGCGTCGGCGCGCCCGATCCCGCTCCGGGTGAACGAGCAGCCGGCCTTCGGGGGCGGCAAGTACACGACGGCCTGGGACCTGGCCAAGCTCCATCGCTTCGTCGGCATGGCAGCCCGCGGCATCGGCCCGCTCCCGCGCGTGCGCGGCTCTTTCGGGCGCTCGGACGCCCGGTATCTCCTCTGGATCCTGTCGCAGGTCGCCGACCACGGGAAGCTCGACCGCTACCTTTCCCCCAAGGCCACGGTCCCGCACAAGGCGGGCTGGATCGGGACAGCGCGCCACGACGCAGGCGTCGTGTACTGGCAGAACGGCTCGTTCTCGGTCGCGGTCATGACCTGGAACGCCAATGGGGTCGGTTCGAGCTCGGACATCCTCGCCGGACGCGTCGCCAAGGTCGCCCGGGACCACTTCTTCCAGTGGCGCCGCACGCACGCCAATTCGAGCAGCTCGACGGGCCTGACCTAGGATCCAGGGATGACGATCGCCCTCGAGATCGCCTTTGCGGCCGCATTCGCCATCGTCGCGGCGTCCCTCCTGGCCGTCGTCTTCTGGCGCGTGCCGGAGCGGCTGCTGCTCGGCTCGGCGGTCGGACTGGCCGTCGCGGCGCTCGCCGCGGCGGTGCTCGCGGGGATCGCGATCGCCGAGGGCAACGACGACGAGGAGATCCTCATCGTCGCCACCTGCGGCATCCTCATCGCCGCCCTCGCGCAGGCAGGGCTCTTCGCGCTCGCCCGTGGGCTTCGGCAGATCGCCGATACGGAGCGGCTCGGCGAGCAGGCCCGCGACCGCATCGATGAGTACCTCGTGCAGCACGCGGAGCAGCGCAAGGCCGAGATCGAGCGCATGCTCGCGCGCGAACGCGCGAACACGAGCTACGCGCTCGGCGAGCAGGAGCGACAGCTCGCGGAGGAGCGGCGCGACTCGATCGAGCGGCAGGCCGAGCGGGCCCGGGTCGAGCTCGCGGAGGCCGTCGGGAGCGCGCAGGAGCGTCTGGAGAGCCGGCTGATGGCCTGGGCGGCCGACCTCGACCGCGGCCAGCGCGAGCTGGAGGTCCAGCTGGGCCAACTGGGCCAGCGCCAGAAGGAGGCGCTCGTCGAGTACGACGCCCGTCTCAGCGCCGACGCGGAGAGGCTCGCGGCCGCGAGCGAGGAGCAGAAGCGGGCGCTCGCCCAGCTCCGCTCGGAGTTCGAGCGTCTCATCACGCAGTTCGTCGAGGAAGGGCGCGCGGAGGTCGAGACGCACGCGGCCGAGCGCCGCCGGTCGCTGCACGAGGTGAGCGAGCGGCTGCGCGTCCGCGAGCGCGGGCTCAGGGAGCAGATCGACCGCGAGGAGGTCGAGGCCCGCTCACGGCTCGCCGCGGGCCTGACCGACGCGGAGCGCCGGCAGCTTGCCCAGCTCGAAAAGGCGCTCGAGCGCGCCGCCTCGCGGCTCTCCGACGACGCGGAGCGCCGGTTCGACGCGCTCATCCGCGAGTCGCGGGAAAAGTCCGCCGAGCGACTCTCGCGCGAGCTCGAGAAATCGATCGAGCAGTTCGTGCGCCAGGCCGAGAACGAGGTCTCCGACCGCATCATCGAGCTGGCCCGCACGACCGCGGATCGCATGGAGCGCAGGCTGCGCGACGTCGCCCGGGGCGCGGAGGCGCAGGGCGAGGTCGCGAGCGAGCGGCTCCGCCACGTGCAGGAAAGGCTCGACGGGGCGCTGGCCGCCGCCGAGAGCCGGATCGCCGCCTTCGAGGACGAGGTCGACCAGCGCCTCGGCTCGAAACTCGAGCTCGTCGAGCGCTCGTCGCGGACCGGCGAGCGCGATTAGACGCGGCCGATAGTTCCGCTCGTAGCAAACTGTTTCCGGCAGGAATCGTCCACACGAGAGAGAACGGACGCGGCGTGGATCAATTGATGCTTCTCGACGAACGGGACCAGGACGAACGCGGCAAGGTGGAGAGTTGGCGGCTCCACATACTCATGGACGCCGGCTACCCCCTGCCTCTGGCGGAACGCCTGGCACAGAGCGGCGCCGACCTCCATCTTGCGGTCGACCTCGTGGGCAGGCGCGGCTGCGCGCCCGAGGTCGCCGCGGAGATCCTGCTCTAGTCGCCGCTGACTCGTCCCTGTCCCGACACGGCCGCGCACGGACCGTGAGCTACAGTCGGACCCGTGAAGGTCGAGTCGATCGCCTACGGCGACCGGAAGGTCTTTGCGGTGTCGGCGTTCAACCGCGGCATCGCCTCCTGGCTCACCCGCCTGCCGACCGTCTGGGTCGAGGGCGAGGTGACGGAGCTGCGCCGCCAGGCCGGCTGGCAGAGCGTCTTCTTCACGCTCAAGGACCTCGAGGACGGCTCCTGCCTACCCGTCTCGATGCCGCGGACGACCTTCGACGGCCTTCGCCTCGAGCTCACCGACGGCGATCGCGTCCACGTCTTCGGCCGCGCCGAGCTCTTCGAGGCGCGCGGCACGTTTCGCCTCCGCGCGCTCTCGCTGGAGCCGATCGGACTCGGCGCCGCGCTGGCCCGCATCGAGCGTCTGAAGAAGACGCTCGCCGCCGAGGGGCTCTTCGCCGCCGAGGGCAAGCGGCCGCTCCCGCTGCTCCCGCGGCGCATCGGGCTCCTGACGGGTAACGACGCCGCGGCGAAGCGCGACTTCGTCACGGCCGTGAGCGCGCGCTTCCCCGCCGCGCGGATCCTGATCGCCGAGACCTACGTGCAGGGCCCGCACGCCCCGGGGGCGATCACCTCAGCTCTCGCCGAGCTGGCTGGTGCCCCTGACGTGGATGTCATCGTCGTCGCCCGCGGCGGCGGCAGCTTCGAGGATCTTCTTCCCTTCAGCGACGAGCGCGTCGTGCGCGCGTTCGCGGCGTGCGACGTCCCGATCGTCTCGGCCGTCGGCCATGAGCAGGACACGCCGCTGTGCGACCTGGCCGCGGACGCGCGCGCCTCGACGCCGACGGCTGCGGCGCGGCTGGTCGTCCCCGACGAGCGGGAGCTTCGCGCCGACCTGGAACGCCGCCGCACGGCGCTCGGGCGCGACGCGCGGCGCATCGTCGAGCGCGCACGCCAGAGCCTCGCCGCGGACGCCGCCAGGCTGACCCGCGCACCCGGCCTCCTTGTCGAGCGCAAGCGGGCGGCCCTCGAAGGGTTGGCCGGCAGCCTGCGCGCGTTGTCTCCCAAAGCAACACTCTCACGAGGGTACGCCATCGTCCGGACGGACAACGGCATCGTCCGTTCGGCAAGCTCGCTGACGGCGGGAACGCGCGTCGAGGTCGAGGTCGCCGAGGGCGCGTTCGGCGCACGCGTCGAGGACATCCAGCAGTGACCGTCGAGAGCCTGTCATTCGAGGAGGCGCGAGCCGAGCTGGAGAAGATCGTCGCCGAGCTCGAGAGCGGTCGCGCCGGCCTCGACGACGCCGTCAGGCTCTGGGAGCGCGGCGAGGCGCTCTACCGGCACTGCGTCGGCAAGCTGGACGCCGCCGAGGGAAAGATCGAGGAGCTCGGCCGCCGGGCCGAGGCGGTCAGGCCCGAGGCCTGACGCGGGGCCGAGCGCGCGACGCCACGAGCACTTCCTCGTAGTACTCGCCCTTCCGCCGCCCTGTGCGGCGGTTCACGTGTCGGACGAGACGGTCCTCGAGCCGCAGGCCGGCCTCGGGCAGGATCCCGTCGTAGAGGCCGCGACGGTCGTTCACGACTATCACGACCTTCGCACCCGGGCGCAGGGCCTCGCGGGCCTGGCGGAGCACGGCTGCGACGCCCTCGCAGTACCCGGCGACGCCGCGGCCGATCTCCTCGTCGTCCCGCCGCTCGAGACCGAGGAGCTCGAAGGCGTAGACGTGCTGCTCGTGGTAGTCGATCAGCCCCGGATAGGGAGGCGAGGTGACGACGAGGTCGACGACGCCGGGCGGCTCGAGCGTGCGCCCGTCGCCGTGCAGGATGGTGCACTCGATCGACTGCCGCACGTCCGCGTAGTCGAGGACGCGCGTGACCGCATCGCGCACGTAGCGGCGCAGGAACTTCTCGGCCTCCTCCACCGGGCGGCAGACGCGCCCGTGCTTGTGGCAGACGTACTCGCCCCGAACCGGCTCGGCGGGGAAGTCGAGGTCGAAGTGACGGGCAAGCCGGGCCGAACGGGCCGCGCGCGAGAGAACCACCCGCCAGAGGTCGGGATACGACGCGCGGTCGATGCGCGCGCGAAACGCGAGGAGCTCGGCGAGGGCGCGCGGCGCGAACCAGCTCGCGAGGTACTCGGACGGTGCGTCGCGCTCGGGCGCCTCGGCGGGCTCCGAGAGCGTGACGACGTCGGCGAGGAGCAGCTCGCGGTCGTACTCGGCGGTCTTCACGCGCGCGAGCAGGCAGTTGAACGCCGAGACGTCGCAGCCTGCCGCGGGCGCGCCGAACGCGTTCGCCTCGACGAGGGTCGTCCCAGAGCCGGAGAACGGATCCCACACGAGACCGCCGCGACGGCCGTAGCGGCCGAGGAAGACCTCGACGAGCTGCGGGACGAACTTTCCGAGATACGGATGCAGCCGGTGGACGTGCTTCGTCCGCTCCCGCTCCGGAAGCTCCGCCTCCGACCACGACAGCTCGAGGTCGATCTCTTCGTAAAGGGCAGCCTGAGTGCGCACGGCGTTCTCACTTCGCCGCGTCTCGCCCCGGACCTGCCTTGCCGTCTATGATCGACGGCCATGAGCGCACCCTTGGAAGCCCTGCGGCAGGTTCCCTTGTTCGACAATCTCGACGAGAAGGATCTCGACCAGCTCGCGCGTCAGATGCACGAGCGGCGGTTTCCCGAGGGTGCCGAGGTGACGACGGAAGGCGCCACCGGCGCCGGGTTCTTCATCATCGCGGAGGGCAACGCCGACGTCAGCGTCGGCGGCGAGCACCGCGCGACCCTCGGCCCTGGCGACCACTTCGGCGAGGTGGCCCTCATCGACGACGGCGTCCGCTCGGCGTCGATCACGGCCGCGACCGACCTCCTCTGCTACGGGCTCACGCCCTGGGAGTTCCGGCCCTTCGTCGAGGAGCACCCGCAGGTCGCGTGGGCGCTGCTCGAGACGCTCGCGCGCCGTGCGCGCCAGGGCGACTGAGACTGGCCTCCGCCGAGCTCAACGGCACGACGATCGGATACGACACCGCCGGCGAGGGCCCGCCGGTCGTGCTCGTGCACGCGGGCGTCGGCGACCGGCGGCTCTGGGACGGCCAGATGGACGCGTTCTCGGCCCGGCACCGCGTCGTCCGCCTCGACATGCGCAGCTTCGGCGAGTCGGCGATTCCCGGGGTGCCGTTCTCGTACGTGGACGACCTGCGCGCACTCCTCGACCACCTGGGGATCGAGCGCGCGGCGGTGGTCGGAAACTCGTTCGGCGGGCGCGTCTCCCTCGACTTCGCGCTGCTGCACCCCGAGCGCACGGCCGCGCTCGTGCTCGTCAACTCGGCGCTGAGCGGCTGGGAAGGCTCGGCCTTCTTCGATGAGTTCGACGACGCGGAGGAGACGCTGTTGGACACCGGGAGGCTCGACGAGGCGGTCGAGCTGAACCTCCGCACGTGGCTCGACGGGCCGGAGCGCGAGGCGGCCCCCGTCGCGCCGGACGTGCGCGCACGCGTGGCTGAGATGCAGCGTTCCTCGTTCGAGACGCTCGTCCGGGCCTACACGGGCTCGCCGGAGCCGGGTCCGGTCACCTGGGCCGACCCGCCCGCGGCAACCAGGCTCGCGGAGGTGTCCGTCCCCACGCTCGTCGTTGTCGGGATGCTCGACCAGCCGGACTTTCGGACGATCTCGGCACGCCTGGCCGCCGGGATCCCGGGCGCCGAGAGCGCCGAGCTCGAAGCCGCCCACCTCCCCGCCCTCGAGCGGCCCGACGAGTTCAACGAGATCGTCCTCGAGTTCCTGGGTCGCACGACCGCCTGATCGCCGACCCTGTCCTATGCTGCCCGCGAGGAGGTGGCCATGGGATTCTTTGACAAGCTGCTGGGCCGCCGCGACAAAGGCACTGCGCCGGACCCCTTCGTCGGCGACGATCGCCAGCCCGATCCGGGCGATTCCGAGCTAGACCAAGCGGAGGAGCGGGCGAGCGAAGCCCGCGACGAGCAGGTCGGGATCGAAAACCGGGTTCCGCCAGGCACGGGCTAGAGACCGAGCGTGCTCCCGACGGCCTCGCCCAGCGCGACGAGGTCGTCGGCCGCGCGTGCCGGGTCGCCGGAGAGCGCGCGCATCTCAGCGTCGGGAAGATCCTCCAGAACTCGACCGCCGAACACCACGCAGCGCACGCCTTCCTCGCGGCAGATCCTGACGGCCACACCCGGCGCCTTGCCCTCGGCGGACGTCCGGTCAACAACGCCTTCGCCGGTGACGACCACGGCGGCGCCGCGGATCCGCTCGCGGAAGGCGACCGTCTCGAGAACGAGCTCGGCACCCGGTACGAGCTCCGCGCCGAGCACGGCGAGGGCCGCCCCCAGCCCTCCGGCGGCACCGGCACCCGGAAGGTCGGCGGCCGAACGAAGCTCGCTCATCGCGGCCAGCCGCGCATCCAGGACCTCGACCTGCGCGGGCGTCGCGCCCTTCTGCGGCCCGAAAGCGCGCGCCGCGCCGCGCTCGCCGAGGAGCGGGTTGGCGACGTCGCACGCGACGCGCGTCGGCACGGGTAGCTCGCGGACGACCTCGAGGAACCCGGCGCCTCCGTCCACGGTCGCGGTCCCGCCGAGCGCGACCAGGAGCTCGCGCGCGTGGGGGGCTGCCGCGAGGATGAGCTCGCCGAGGCCGCGGCTCGAGGCGGCCAGCGGATCGAGCTCGCCGCGAGCCAGCCGCGCGATGCCGATCGCGTCGGCAGCCTCGACGACGGCACGCCCGTCCGGGAGGAGCAGCAAGCGGGCAGAGACCGGCCGCCCGAGCGGGTCGGAGACCTCGGCCTCGAGCCACTCGCCGCCGAGCGCCGCATGGAGAACGTCGGCGGTTCCGTCACCGCCGTCCGCGAGCGGCAGCTCGTCCGCAGCGACGCCGGCGCGCGCGAAGCCCTGAGCGAGCGCCCGAGCCGCCTCTCGCGCCGAGAGCACGCCCTTGAGGGCATT
>DASSCF010000080.1:0-21370 GCA_035698025.1 Gaiellaceae bacterium | reverse complement strand
CCGACGCCGGGGTCGCCGATCAGCACAGGGTTGTTCTTCGTGCGCCGCGAGAGGACCTGGATGACCCGGCGGATCTCCTCGTCGCGCCCGATGACCGGGTCGAGCTTCCCCGCCTCGGCAAGCTCGGTGAGGTCGCGGCCGAACTTCTCCAGCGCCTGGTAGGAGCCCTCGGGGTCGTGCGAGGTGACGCGCTGGGAGCCGCGCACCTGGGTGAGGGCGGTGAGCAGCGCGTCGCGCGGGACGACGTCGAGCGCCAGCAGCAGGTGCTCGGTGGAGAGGAACTCGTCCTCGAGCCGGCGCATCTCCTCTTCGGCCCCGTCGAGGAGCGTCGCGAAGTCGGTCGACGCACGCGGTTGCTGGGCCGTGCCCTGAACCGACGGCTTCGCGGAGAGCGCGGCCTCGGCGCGGGCGCGCACATCGGCGACGGCCGAGCCGGCGCGCTCGACGAGCGTGCGCGGGAGCTCCTGGTCGAGCAGGGCGAGCAGCAGGTGCTCGGGATAGATCTCGGGGTTGCCGCTGCGTCGGGCCAGCTCCTGTGCGGCGCCGACCGCCTCTTGCGACTTGGTTGTCAGTCTCGAGAAGTCCATGTCCTCTTCGCTGGTTCGGGGAGCGTTTCGTCCGGATTCCGGTAGAGCACGACCTCGCGCCGGTACTGGCGGTGGACGCGCTGGATCTCCTCCCGGGCCTCGCGCTCGAGGCGTTCGAGGCGCGCCCGCAGGCGGCCGAGCTCGTCCTCGAGGCGGAGCACGGTCTCGACGCCGGCGAGGTTGAGGCCCAGCTCGCCGGTGAGCCGCTGGATCAGGCGCAGGCGCTCGAGGTCGGCCTCGGAGTAGAGCCGGGTGTTGCCGGGCGTGCGGCGCGGCCGCACGAGGCCCTTGGTCTCGTAGACGCGCAGCGTCTGCGGGTGCATGCCGACCAGCTCGGCGGCGATCGAGATCATGTAGCGGGGATGGCGGCTCTCGTCAGTCGTCATCGTCCACCTCGTCGTTGCGATGCGCGAAGAGCGTGAACACGATCTCGAGGAGAAACGTGGCTGTGAACGCGATGAGGACGAGCTGCTCCGGGAACTCGAGGATGCCGAACTCGTCCAGCAGCAACAGCGTTGCGGCCACGGCTCCGGCCGCTGCAATGAGACCGATCAACCGCGACCGACGCTTCGGCCCGGAGAGGAGCTCCTCGGCGGTCTCGGGCTCCGGGGCGATGCGAGGACCTTCGGCTTCGAGCTTCTCGTGCAGCGTCCCGATCACGTCCGCAGCTCCTCGCGCACGTCGCGGCTGGACACCTTCTGGAGCTGCTCGATCGCCTCGCGCTCGGCCTTCGTGAGCTTCGTCGGCACCGAGAGGCGCACGCGGGCGAGCAGGTCGCCCTTCCTGCCGCCGCCGTTGAGCTTCGGCGCGCCCTTCCCGCGGACGCGCAGCAGCTTGCCGTCCTGCGAGCCGGCCGGAACCTTGAGCGAGATGCGCCCGTCGGGCGTCGGCACCTCGACCAGCGCGCCGAGAGCGGCCTCCGAGTACGTGACCGGGACCTCGATGACGAGATCGGCGCCGCGGCGCTCGAAGAGCCTCGACGGCGACACGCGCGTCGTGACGATCAGGTCGCCGGCGGGGCCGCCTCCGACGCCGGCCTCGCCCTTGCCCTTCAGGCGGAGCTGCGTGCCGTCGCGCACGCCGGCCGGAACCTTCACCGTGTAGCGCTTCGTCCGCCGCTCGCGGCCGGAGCCGTGGCACTTCCTGCACGGCTTCTCGATCACGGTGCCGTTGCCGCCGCAGCGCTCGCACGGGCGCGAGAACGCGAAGAAGCCCTCGTCCTCGGAGGTGACGCCGCGGCCGCGGCAGACCGGGCAGATCGTCGGAGTCGTCCCGGGCTCGGCGCCGGAGCCCGAGCACTTCGAGCACGCGGTCTCCAGCTCGACCGGGATCTTGACCGTCAGGCCCCGGAGCGAATCCTCGAAGGAGAGGTTGACCGTCGCGCCGACGTCGGCGCCGCGGCGGCCGCGCGCGCGTTCGCGCGTCGCCCCGCTCCCTCGGCCGAAGAGCCCGCCGAAGAGATCGCCGAGATCCCCGAGGTCGCCCACGTTCCCCGACCACTGGAAGCCGCCGCCGGGCGCGCCCTGGAACATGCGCGAGCCCAGCTGGTCGTACTGCTTGCGCTTCTCGGGGTCGGAGAGGACGTCGTAGGCGCCCTGGACCTCCTTGAAACGCTCCTCCGCGGAGGAGTCGCCCGGGTTGCGGTCCGGGTGGTACTCGCGGGCGAGCTTGCGGTAGGCCTTCTTGATCTCGTCCGCGGAGGCCGTCTTCGAGACGCCCAGGGTCTCGTAGAGGTCCTTCACGCCTCGGGCGCCTCCTGCGAGATGACCACGCGGGCCGGTCGCAGGACGCGGTCGCCCAGCCGGTAGCCCTTCTGGATCACCTCGAGGATCGCCCCGTCGGCCTGCTCGGACGGCTGCGTGAGCAGGGCCTCGTGGACGTGCGGGTCGAAGACACCGTCGGTCTCGATCTCGACGAGGCCCTCCTTGCCGAGGGCCGAGCGCAGCTCGCGGTGCACGAGCCGCACGCCCTCCTCGAGCTTCGCCTCCTCGTGCTCCTCGGCGGCGACGAGCGCGCGCTCGAGGTCGTCGAGGACGGGCAGGAGCTCCTTGACGAGCTTCTCGTGGGCCCGTGCGGACTGGGCCTCCTGGTCGCGGGCGATCCGCTTGCGGAAGTTGTCGAACTCGGCCGCCACGCGCTTCAGGTCGGCGAGGTACTCGTCGCGCTCCCGCTCGAGGAGCGCGATGCGCTCCTCGAGCTCGGCGACGGCCTGCTCGGCCTTATCGGGGCGGGTCTGCTCCTCGGAGGCCATCAGGACTGCTTCGCCTCCTCGTCGATGACCTCGTAGTCGGCCTCCTCGACGACCTCGTCCTCGTCGGAAGCGCCGTTGCCGTCACCGGCGGGCTGGGAGGCCGCCTGCTCGGCCTGGACCTTCTGGTACACGGCCTGGGCGAGCTGGTGCGAGGCCTGCATGAGCTCCTCGCTCTTCGTACGGATCTCGGAGACGTCCTCGCTGCCGACCACGGCGTTGAGGGCCTCGATCCGCTCCTCGATCGTCTTGACGGTCTCCTCGTCGAGCGACTCGCGGTGCTCGCCGAGGCTCTTCTCGGTCGAGTAGACGAGAGTCTCGGCCTGGTTGCGGGCCTCGGCCAGCTCGCGCATGCGGTGCGCCTCGCCGGCGTGCTCCTCGGCGTCGGCCACCATGCGCTCGACCTCATCGTCGGAGAGGCCGGAGCCTCCCTCGATGCGGATCTGCTGCTGGTTTCCGCTCCCGAGGTCCTTGGCCGAGACGTTGAGGATGCCGTTCGCGTCGATGTCGAAGGCGACCTCGATCTGCGGCATGCCCCGCGGCGCAGCCGGGATGCCGACGAGCTGGAACTTGCCGAGCGTCTTGTTGAACGAGGCCATCTCGGACTCGCCCTGAAGAACGTGGATCTCGACCGACGGCTGGTTGTCCTCCGCCGTCGTGAACGTCTCCGACTTCTTCGTCGGGATCGTCGTGTTGCGCTCGATCAGCGGCGTGAAGATCTGCCCCTTCGTCTCGATGCCCAGCGAGAGCGGCGTGACGTCGAGGAGCAGCACGTCCTTGACCTCGCCCTTGAGGACGCCGGCCTGGATGGCCGCGCCGACGGCGACGACCTCGTCCGGGTTGACGCCCTTGTGCGGGTCCTTGCCGACGAGCTCCTTCACCTTCTCCTGCACGGCGGGCATGCGCGTCATCCCGCCGACGAGGACGACGTGGTCGATCTTGTCCGCGGTCAGCCCGGCGTCGGCGAGCGCCTGCTTGGTCGGGCCCACCGTCCGCTCGAGCAGGTCGTGGGAGAGCTCGTTCAGCTTCGCGCGCGTGAGCTGGAGGTCGAGGTGCTTCGGGCCCTCCTGCGTCGCCGTGATGAACGGCAGGTTGATCTGCGTCGAGGTCGTCGAGGAGAGCTCGATCTTCGCCTTCTCGGCGGCCTCGTAGAGGCGCTGGAGCGCCATCTTGTCGGCGCTCAGGTCGATGCCCTGGTCGCGCTTGAACTCGGCAACCATCCAGTCGACGACGGCCTTGTCGAAGTTGTCGCCGCCAAGGTGGTTGTCGCCGTTCGTGGCCTTGACCTCGAAGACGCCCTCGCCGAGCTCGAGGACCGAGACGTCGAACGTCCCACCGCCGAGGTCGAAGACGAGGATCGTCTGGTCGGCCTCCTTGTCGAGCCCGTACGCGAGCGAGGCCGCGGTCGGCTCGTTGATGATGCGGAGAACGTTGAGGCCGGCGATCTTGCCGGCGTCCTTGGTCGCCTCGCGCTGCGCGTTGTTGAAGTAGGCCGGGACGGTGACGACCGCGTCGGTGACCGTCTCGCCGAGATAGGCCTCGGCGTCGGCCTTCAGCTTCTGGAGGATCATCGCGCTGATCTCCGGCGGCGCGAGCTCCTTGTCGCCCGCCTTCACGCGCACGTCGCCGTTCGGGCCGGAGACGACCTCGTACGGGACGATCTTCTGCTCCTCGGAGACCTCGGAGTGCTTGCGGCCCATGAACCGCTTGATCGAGGAGATCGTGTTCTCGGGGTTCGTGACGGACTGGCGCTTGGCGGGCGCGCCGACGAGCCGCTGGCCGTCCTTCGCGAACGCGACGACGGACGGCGTCGTCCGCCCGCCCTCGGCGTTCGGGATGACGGTCGGCTCGCCACCCTCGAGCACGGCGACACAGGAGTTCGTCGTGCCGAGATCGATGCCGATGGTCTTTGCCATGTGGTGAATCCCTCCGTTTTGCTGGTTTTTTACGTCAGGCTCAGAAAATCTAAGCCGAGTTATAGCAGATTGACGGCGCGCCCGCGAAGGGCAGACTTCCAGCGGGTTTGCTCGGGGTCAGGAGGCCGCGGCGACGAGACGGTCGAGCGCCTCGCGTCGCGCGCGTCGGCGTCCGGGAGCGTCTCGAGGTGCGCGGTGATCGTCGTCTTGCCCGACTCCGCGCGTGAGAGCGCGATCTGCATCGTGGCGGAGGTTACGGATCTGCCGAGCCGGCGCGGCTGGCCGTGCCCCGGGGTGTGACCCCGGGGCTCGTCGCCAAGGATCGGAGCCAAAGGCGGACTTACTCGACCACCGGCACGATCCGTGGCGACTCGATTTCCGCGAGCCGACAGACTTCGACGACCGCGGCGTACGAGGCAGCTTCGAAGACGTGAAAGCACGTCTCGTCTCCGGGGACGAAGGTCGTGCGCACATGACGAACGGGGTCACCGCTGCGGGTCACATCCCGTGCAGCGGAACGGGCGCGCTGCCCCGCTGCGCGCGCGTCCTGCGCGTGGGCGCCAGGAACGTACGTCTCGACGAGATAGTTCAGCACTGACGGGCCTCCAGAGATCTCATACCGGGAGGAGCCGGTGCGGGCCGGCTCCTCCCTTGGCGCCAGTTCTTCTCCGTGTCAGAAGTCGCAGTGAGGCCCGGGGGCGTCAAGCTCGGCGCGGAACGCGCCGCCCACCGGCGCGATGATCACCGTCATGTCTTGCGCGGGCTCGCCGGTCTCGTTCCGCACGATGTGGCCGCGTCCGTCGTCGACGAACCCTTGCCCCGCCGACACGATGTGCGGCTTGCAGCGGCGATCGTTGTAGTGGTAGTACGTGAGCTGCCCCGCCGTCACGGTGATGAAGGCCGGCCCAGGATGGCGGTGCCATCCCGTCGTGGATCCGGGAAGGTAATCGTGCTTTCGCACGACGACGTCAACCCGCGTCTTGGCCTTCGCCCTGAAATCGACCCCGCCCTGCTTGTCCGAGCTGACGTTGAACGGGTCGTACGTTCCGCGTGCGAGCAGGGTTGGCGTCACGCCCGACGGCGGTGAGGCCACCGCCACCGCAACAACGGCGGCCAGCGTGACGAGGACGATCACAGCCGCGACGGCCGGGAGATACAGGCGTCGTTTCACGGTTTCTCCTCTCTCGGGAACGAGTTGAGGATCCCGCGCAGCGAGCAGCGGCGAAAGCGAGAAACCTCAGGTCTTTGCCGGCCGCGTATCCTGGAATTGCCAGCCGCTCCCGGGCCCGCTACGTGCGCCGGCACGCCCCACGACCTCGTCCGCGGCCGCTAGAAGGTGGACCGCGGCCGGTTTAGAATCGACCGAGGGACGTGGCAGTTGCTACGCGGCACCTCTGCGGCAGGGACGAGCAGCTCGCCTCGCTCGTCGCCCTTCTGGATGCGCCCGACCGCTTGCCGGCCGCCGCCGTCCTGATCGGCGAGGCGGGGATCGGAAAGACCGCGGTCTGGCTGGCGGCGGTGGAGGAGGCGCGGGCGCGAGGCTTCTGTGTCCTCTCATCTCGACCTTCGGAGGCGGAGGCGCGCTTCTCCTTCTCCGGCCTGGCTGACCTCCTCGTCGACATCCCTGACGCGGCCCTGCACGAGCTTCCAGCTCGCCAGCGCCGGGCACTCGACACCGCGCTCGCGCTCGCGGACGCTGGAGAGATCGTCGAGGAGGGCGCGCTTGCGTTTGCCTTCGTGCGACTGCTCCGAAGCCTGGCCGAGGAGGCCACCGTCCTCCTTGCGATCGACGACCTTCAGTGGTTGGATCCGCCCTCGCTCGCTCTGCTTCGGTATGCCCTGCGGCGCCTCGAGAGCGAGCACGTCGCGACGATCGCGACGGTGCGAGAAGAGGTGCCGGCGTGGTTGCGGGCGGACGTTCCGGCCGAACGCCTGCTAGAGGTCGAGCTTGGTCCGCTGAGCGTCGGTGCGCTCCATCGCCTGCTTCAGGATCGCCTCGGGATGAGGTTTCCCAGGCCGGTGCTTCTTCGGATCTGGGAGACGTCGAACGGAAACGCGTTCTTCGCGCTCGAGCTTGCCCGTGCGCTCCAGCGCCGTGGAGGTCGTGTCGAGCCCGGCACGCAGCTGCCGCTCCCACCCGCATTGGAGGCTCTCGTGCAGGAGCGCATCGACGGCCTCGGCTCGGACGCGCGGGCGGTAACGCTCGTTGTAGCCGCGCACGCGGAGCCGAGCGCCGCCCTCGTGGAGGCGGCGACCGGGCGCCGAGGCACGACGGGTATGGCAGAGGCGCTGGAAGCAGGCGTCCTCGAGTCGGAGGGTGAGCGCCTGCGATTCACCCATTCGCTGATTGCCTCCGCGGTCCTGGCACGGACACCGCCGGACGAGCGGCGCAGGCTCCATGCGCGCCTTGCTGAGATCGTGCCCGGCGCGGAGGCTCGCGCGCGACACCTCGCGCTTGCGGTGGTCGGCCCGGACCCGATCGTCGCCGCTGAGCTCGAGGCCGCGGCACAGCGGGCGCGCGCCCGCGGCACGCCCGCGGGTGCTGCAGAGCTCGCTGAGCAGGCACTCCGGCTGACTCCGCCGGACGATGGACTCGCTGTGCGGCGGAGGAGCGTGGACGCGGCCGAGCATCTTTTTGCGGCGGGGGACACCGAGCGTGCGATCACCTTGCTCGAGGACGCGCTTCACCGCGCCGAGCCGGGGCCCGAGCGGGCGTCGATCCTCCATCGGCTAGGGACGGCGTCCACTCACGTCCGAGGTCCGCGAGACGGGACCGCGCTGCTCGAACAGGCGCTCCTGGACACCGGAGGCGACCATGCGCTCGAGGCTGCGATCGAGCTCGAGCTGGCCGACACACTGCGGTTCTCGACCGGGGCGCTGAGCGCCGAGCCGCACGCCGTCGCCGCCGTGCACGCGGCAGAGCAGGCGGGAGACGAGGTGCTTCGGTGCAAGGCACTTGCGGTCTTCGGGCTGATCCACTTCAGGCTCGGCCGAGGCATCGACCGTGAAGCGATGGCCCGCGCGGTCGCGCTTCAGGAGTCGCTCTCCCTTCCTCCCGCAATGTGGAGCCCGACGTTGCTCCTCTGCGACCAGCTCTTGTGGTCGCACGACCTGGTCGGCGCGCGACAACTGGCTGAGGAACTCCGGGACGCGGTTCGCCGCGAGGATGGCCGGCAAGAAGGCGAACGACCCGGGCTTCGGTTCGGAAGAGCTTCGAGCTTCGTCTCGCAGGCGCTTGTTGAGCCCGAGCCGGTCTATTACCTCGCTCTGATCGAGTGGCGGGCGGGTAACTGGCCTCGGGCGGCCGAGCTGGCGGACGAGGCGCGGGCCCTCGACGAGGAGAGCGGCCGAGACGGACTGGCGGCGGTGGTCGAGTGGCCGCGGACGTTGATCGCAGCCCACACGGGGCTCGTCGACGAGGCCCGCGAGCAGGCGCGCAACGCGGTAGCGGACGCTGAGGCCACAGGCCTCGGCGCCGCTGTAGCGGGATATCGCTGGGTACTCGGCTTCATCGAGCTCTCCGAGGGAGACCCGGCCGGGGCGCTTGCCCATCTGCGGGTCGCGCGAGTAGCGCGCGAGGCGATGGGTTACGGCGAGCCGGGCCAGATGTGGGAGCTGCCCGACCTGCTCGACGCGCTCGTTGCCGTGGGCGAACTGGACGAGGCCGAGGCGATCGCCGTAACCACCGAGAAGCGCGCGCGAGCACTCGATCGCGCCTGGGCACTCGCCCTCTGCGCCCGGACGCGGGCGATGGTCGCCGCCGCCCGCGGCGACGTCACCAGCGCCTGGGCCGCGTTCGACGACGCGCTCGAGCACCATGCCCGCACCGACGATCCGTTCCAGCACGCCCGCACACTGCTCGCGCTGGGCATGACACAGCGCCGCGCAAAGCAGCGTCGCGCTGCGCGGGCGACCCTCGAACAGGCGCTCATGGCCTTCGAACAGCTCGGGGCCCCGCTCTGGGCCGAGAAGGCGCGGGCCGAGTCAGCGCGGATCGGCGGGCGGGCTCCGTCGCGGGGTGAGCTCACGGAGAGTGAGAGTCGGATCGTCGAGCTCGTCGCCGAAGGACGCACGAATCGCGAGGTCGCCACGGCGCTCTTCGTGACCGAGCATACGGTCGCCACTGCGCTCACCCGCATCTACGGCAAGCTGGGCCTCCGCTCCCGGGCCGAGCTGGCGAGCCGGCTGCCCCAGCAAAAACAGGACTCGACGCGGGCAAACACCTGAGGTTTTCCGCTTTCGCGGCGACGGGCCGTAAGGGACGCTCCACCCGTCCATCGAGAGAGGGAGAAACCATGCGTCCAAGAGCGCGGCTCGCTTCGATCTTCGTCCTTCTCGCGCTCGCCCATAGCGGATGCGGGGGAGACGCAGATCCCGACGAGGGGGCTGTGAAGGAAACCGGAACTGTGGCTGTGGAGCAAGCAGCGTTCGAGGCCGGCTACCAGACCGGCTACAACTCGTGCGAGAACCTCACTCCGCGCCAAGTGGCGCGCGAGTTCGACGTGTCGTCCGACGATCCACTGGCAGCGGCGGACGCTTTCGCGGCCAGCTTCGAGTCTGAGCAGCGCGACGGTGCGTCCGAAGGCTGCTACGACGCCCTCGTCGACAGTCCGCCGCGCTTCCCCTGACCGCAAGCCCTTCTGGGCGCAGGCACGTCGGCGCGGCGTGCCTGCGCCGGCCGTTGCGGCCACGTCGGGTCATGCCGGAGTCTGACCCTGGGCGTGTCCGCGGTGGACCGGCGCCCTCAGGCTTGGACTACGACCTGGAGGCTCGCGAGGGTCGGGTCGGCGCAGTAGGAGAGCCGCGTTCCCGCGACGGCAGCCTCGCGGAGGGCGTCGACGAGCTCCTGAGAGACGACCTCGCCGGGCGCGATCGCCGGGATCCCGGGCGGGTAAGGCGCCACCATCTCGGCGGCGACGCGGCCGCCGGCGTCCTCGGCCGCGACGGTCTCGCGCGCGGCGAAGAACGCCTCGCGCGGCGTGATGGCCGTCGCGGGGGCGACGTCCCACACGGCGCTGGCGGCCCCCGGTGCCCGCGGCTCGCCGCGGCGTTCGGCGACGGAGGCGACGAGCGCGTCGCAGAGCTTGGTGACGCCGGCCTCGGTGTCCCCGATGGTCAGAAGCGGGACGAGCGTGTCGCGGTTGGCGAGCTCGAAGCGGATCCCCTGCGCGAACAGGTCGGCCTCGACCTCGAGGCCGTCGGCCCCGGTGCCCGGGAGCGCGAGGGCGAGCTTCGTCGGGTCGTCGCTCTTAACGATGGCGAGGCCCTCGATCCCGGCCAGGCGCTCGCGGACGAGCGCGGCGAGCCTCAGTGTCTCCGTCAGGAGCTCCTCCCCGCGCGTGGCCATGATCTGCCGGGCGCGGTCGAGGCTCGCGAGCAGCGCCGCGGAGACGCTCGTTGTGTGCAGGAGCTCGAACGACTCGTTCAGACGCGCGAGGTCGAGCCGCTCCCCGCGCGCGAGGAGGTAGGCGCTCTGCGTGAAGGCGGCGAGGGTCTTGTGCGCGGAGGTGACGAACGCGTCCGCGCCGAGCGCGATCGAGTGCGGCGGGAGGTCCGGGTGGAAGCCCAGGTGGGCGCCCCATGCCTGGTCGATCACGAGCGGGATGCCGGCGGCGTGCGAGAGCTCGGCGATGCGCGGCAAGTCGGAGAGGACGCCGACGAAGTTCGGCTCCACGAGGAAGACGCCGCGCACGTCGGGCTCCGCCGCCAGCGCGTCCGCGACCCGCTCGAGCGGAAGCGCAAGCGGAAGCCCCGTGCGCGGGTCGACGTCGGGCCTGACCCACACCGGCTGGAGGCCGGAGAGCACGAGCCCCGCGAGGACGGACTTGTGCGTGCTGCGCGAGACGATCGCCTTGTCCCCCGGGCGGCCGAGCGCGAGCGCAAGGGCCTGATTCCCCTCCGTGGAGCCGTTTCCGCAGAACCGGCACAGGTCGGCGGCCCACAGCTCGGCAGCGAGGCGCTCGGCCTGGCCGAGGACGTCGGAGCGCATGTGCAGGTCGTCGGCGCCCGAGGAGAGCGGCAGGTCGAGGCGGAGCAGGTCGTCGGCGAGGTGCGGCGAGCGCTTGTGCCCCGGCGTCGTGAACGGCGTGATGCTCGGATCGGCCAGGTAGGCGGCCGCGGCGTCGACGAGGGGCATCCGGCTCTGGTCCACGGCAGGCGGTTCTACCGGATCCGCCGGTCGGGCGTGGCGGCGTCGACTAGCTGCCGGACTCGGTGACCGCGGCCGGCGCCGGCGCTGGGCGACGTCGCCGAATGCCCCTGCCCGGTTCGAGCGCGGCTCCGCTCGCGCGCAGGATGAGCGCGACCGAGACGACGATCGCGGCGCCCGCGACGAACATCTGCAGCGTCACCTCCTCGCCGAGCAAGGCCCAGCCGAGGACGACCGCGACGATCGGGTTCATGTACGCGTAGGTGGCCACGAGCGACGTCGGCGCGGCGCGCAGGAGCCAGACGTAGGCGGTGAAGCCGACCAGGCTCCCGATCACGACGAGGTAGAAGACCGCGAGAAGCGCGTCCCACGTCCAGGTCGCTTCGCCGAGCTCCCCGCCCACGGCGGAGACGATCGTGAGCAGGATCCCGCCGCAGATGGCGCCGAGGCCGGCCGAGACGAGCGGGCGCTTCGGAAGCGGCGCGCCGCGCGAGTAGAGCGAGCCCGCCGACCAGGCGAGCGCGCCGAACACGATCACGAGCGCGCCGAGGCGGTCGACCGAGCCGTGCCCGAACGGGTCGAAGAGGAACGCGAGCCCGACGAAGCCGAGCACGAAGCCCACGTATGCCGAAGGTCGCAGGCGCTTGCCGAAGAAGACGCGGTCGAGGAGCGCCATCCAGATCGGGATGCTCCCGACCAGGAGCGCGGCCACGCCGGCCGGGACCGTCTGCTGCGCCCACGCGAGGCTCCCGTGGCCGAGGACGAAGAGCGCCCCGCCGAAGATGAAGCCGGCGACGATCTGCGGCTTGCCGATGCGGTCCTCGTCGCGGTCGCCGCGCGGCAGGGCCCAGGCGAGGAGCGCCGCGCCGGCGATCAGGTGGCGGATCGCCATGGACAGGAACGGCGGCAGGTCCCGCACCGCAATGGCCAGGGCGATGAAGGTCGAGCCCCAGACGACGTAGATCGTGACCAGGGCGAGCCAGACCTTGGCGGGATACCTGGCGGCCATGCTCTCAGGATGCCCGTTGCAGGTCGATCAGCTCAAGTCAAGTTCCGGGGCGCTTTCATCAGCTCGGCTGATGGCGCGCCCCGGAACCCGGGCAGGCGTTAGATGCGCTCGCGCGCCTCTTCCTTTGCTTCGTCGAGCTGCTCCTTGCCCTCGCCCACCTTCTGCTGCGCCTGGCCCTGCTTCTCGCGCAGCTCGTCGTCGGTGAGCTTGCCCTCTGTCTCCTTGATCTTGCCTTCGACCTTGTCTCGCATACCTTCGTCCACGAGTGACCCCTTTCGTTGCGACTTGAGCCTTCGGGATGCCCGACTGGTGCGGGCCGGAAACCCGCCAGGAGCTACGCTTGACCGGTGGAGCAGCTCGTCGACAGGCTGGGACGGCCGATCCGGGATCTCCGCATCTCGGTCACCGACCGCTGCAACTTCCGCTGCGTGTACTGCATGCCGAAGGAGGTCTTCGGCCGCGACTACCCGTTCCTCCGCCGCGCCGAGCTCCTGACCTTCGAGGAGATCGAGCGCCTTGCCCGCACGTTCGCGGGCCTCGGGGTCGAGAAGATCCGCATCACCGGCGGGGAGCCGCTCCTGCGCCGCGACCTGGAGACGCTGCTCGCCATGCTCGCGGCGATCCCCGGCGTCGACCTGACGCTGACGACGAACGGCGCCCTGCTCGCCCACAAGGCGCAGGCGCTCAAGGACGCCGGGCTGAACCGGATCACGGTCAGCCTCGACTCGCTGGACGACGAGACCTTCCGCGCCATGAACGACGTCGACTTCCCCGTCGAGCGGGTGCTCGCGGGGATCGACGCAGCGCTCGCAGCCGGGCTCGAGCCGGTGAAGGTGAACGTCGTCGTCAAGCGCGGCGTCAACGAGGGCGGGATCCTCCCGATGGCCGAGTACTTCCGCGGCACGGGCGTGGTGCTGCGCTTCATCGAGTACATGGACGTCGGCCACACGAACGGCTGGCGGCTCGACGACGTCGTGCCCGCGGGCGAGATCGTCACGGCGATCGACGCCGAGCACCCGCTCGAGCCCGTCGAGCCCGCCTACAGCGGCGAGGTCGCCAACCGCTGGCGCTACCGCGACGGGAGCGGCGAGATCGGCGTCATCGCCTCGGTCTCGCAGCCGTTCTGCGGAACCTGCACCCGCGCCCGCCTTTCTGCCGAGGGGAAGCTCCACACGTGCCTCTTCGCCACGCGCGGCCACGACCTGCGCGCGCTGGTGCGCGGAGGAGCCTCCGACGAGGAGCTGTCGACGGCCATCGCAGGGATCTGGGCAGTCCGCGACGACCGCTACTCGGAGCTCCGAACCGCCGAGACAGCCGACCTGCCCAAGGTCGAGATGTCGTACATCGGCGGCTAGCGGCCGTTTCAAGCCGTTCACCAGTCCATAAACGGGGGAAAACCGAACCGACACCCTCGCTAGACTGGCCGTGTGACCGCTGTCAGCCGATATCTGCCCAACGGCTGGAAAGACTTCTTCTTCCAGCTCTCGTTATGGCTTGGTTTCGGGCTGGTGTACCAGATCGCCCGTGGAGCCGCGGATCGCGGCACCCTCGAGGCGATCCAGAACGGGGTCACCGTCATCGACGCCGAGAAGGCGGTCAACGCCCTCGTCGAGGTGGACATCCAGCGCGCGGTCATGCACGCCGGCGACTACGCGCAGGAGGCGGTCAACCTCACGTACTGGCTGTCCCAGTTCCCGGTGCTCGGGCTGGCGCTCCTCTGGATCTACTTCCTGCGGAACGACGCCTTCATCACCGTCCGCAACTGGGTCTTCGCCACGAATCTGCTCGCGCTCGTCGGCTACGTGCTCATGCCGACGGCGCCGCCGCGGATGTTCCCCGAGGAGGGGTTCGTCGACACGCTGGCGCAGTCCTCGGCGGTCAACCATGGCAGCGGGCTCGTCGAGCTGGCGTCGAACCCGTACGCGGCGATGCCGAGCGTGCACGCGGCCGACGCGCTGATCATCGGCTTCGCCATGGCGACGCTCGTGAAGAGCCGCTGGGCCGCGATCCTCTGGACGCTCTGGCCCACGTGGGTCTGGTTCTCGGTCATGGCGACGGGCAACCACTTCTGGCTCGACATCGTGGCCGGGGTCGGGGTCGCTCTGATGGCCGCGACGATCGTGTCGTGGGCCCAGGAAGGACGCCCGTCGGCGACCCCCGCGCTCTACCGCTGCGGCCCCCGCCGGTGGTAGCCTCGCGTCGTTGAGCAGTCCGCCTCAAGCCGAGGGCGCGAAACGGACCTATCAGGACGAAGCCCGCCGCATCGCGAGCCGGTCGATCGCCGGCCTCGAGCGGACGAGCGTCACGCCGGACGCCCTGACGGTGGCCGGCGTCAGCCTCTGCATCGCCGGCGCCGTGGTCGTCTACTTCGAATACGTCACGCACTGGTTCTACTTCGTCGGCGGCCTGATGTTCGTGGTCGGGAGCGTGCTCGACATCCTCGACGGCGCGCTCGCCAGACGCAGCGGCAAAGGGACGCCGTTCGGCGCGTTCCTGGACTCGACCGTCGACCGGGTGGGCGAGGGCTTCATGCTCGGCGCCGTGGGGCTCGTCATGATGCGGGACGGTTACGAGTGGGGCGTCGCCGCGGCCTTCGCGGCCATCGGGGGCTCGTTCCTGGTCAGCTACACCCGTGCGCGCGCAGAGGCGCTCGGCCTCAAGGGCGACGTCGGGATCGGAAGCCGTGCCGAGCGGGTCATCGTGCTCTCGATCGGCCTGGGTCTCGCCCCGTTCCACGAGCTCGTCCTGCCGATCACCGTCACGCTCCTCGCCGCGGCGGCCTGGATCACCGTCGTGCAGCGAGTGCTATCAGTTCGGCAGCAGCTCCGGGCTACCTGATACTCTGCTAGCAGCTTTATGGCTGCTAGCAGAACAAGCCTTCTCGTCCGAATGCCCTCCGCGCTCAAGCGCGCCCTCGCGCGCGAGGTCTCGCGGCGGCAGGGAACGATGAACGACGTCGCCGTCTCGATCCTCGCCGAGCGCTTCGGCGTCGAGTTCGAGCCCAGCGGGCGGCGCGGCGGCTCCGCCCCCGGCGCGAGCGGCGCGGTGCTCCTCCGCGTGCCGCCGCCGCTGAAGGCCGCGCTCAAGGACGAGGCCCAGCGTTCTGCTAGCACGACCAACCAGCTGATCGTTACGACACTCACCGCTGCACTGACAGGAAAGGACGATATGGCCAGCACGAACGGGAAGACGAACGGACGGGTGCGGTCCGAGGACAAGGTCCGCGTCGCCGTCATCGGCGTCGGCAACTGCGCCAACTCCCTGCTCCAGGGAGTCGAGTACTACAAGGACGCCGATCCGGACGCCTTCGTTCCGGGTCTCATGCACGTCGACCTCGGCGGCTATCACGTGCGCGACGTCGAGTTCACCGCGGCCTTCGACGTCACGACCGACAAGGTCGGCAAGGATCTCGCCGACGCGATCTGGGCGCACCCGAACGACACCTACAAGTTCGCCGACGTGCCCAAGACCGGCGTGACCGTCTCCCGCGGCATGACCCACGACGGCCTGGGCAAGTACATCTCCGAGGTGGTCGAGAAGGCGCCCGGCGACACCGACGACGTCGTCGAGATCCTGAAGGAGACGAACACCGACGTGGTCGTCAACTACCTCCCGGTCGGCTCCGAGGAGGCGACCAAGTGGTACACGGAGCAGGTTCTCAAGGCCGGGTGCGCGATGGTGAACTGCATGCCCGTGTTCATCGCCAAGGGTGGCTACTTCGGGAAGCAGTTCGAGCAGCACGGGCTGCCGATCATCGGCGACGACATCAAGTCGCAGGTCGGCGCGACGATCACGCACCGCGTCCTCACCTCGCTCTTCCGCGAGCGCGGCGTCCACCTCGACCGGACGATGCAGCTCAACGTCGGCGGGAACTCGGACTTCCTCAACATGCTCGAGCGCGAGCGCCTCGAGTCGAAGAAGATCTCGAAGACGAACGCGGTCACGTCCATGCTCGACTACGACATGGGCGCGAAGAACGTGCACGTCGGCCCCTCGGACTACGTGCCGTGGCTGACCGACCGCAAGTGGGCGTACATCCGCATGGAGGGCACGTCCTTCGGCGATGTCCCGCTGAACATCGAGCTGAAGCTCGAGGTCTGGGACTCCCCCAACTCGGCCGGCATCGTCATCGACGCCGTCCGCATGGCGAAGCTCGCCCTCAACAACGGCGTCTCCGGCGCCCTCGAGGGCCCGAGCGCGTACCTGATGAAGTCGCCTCCGAAGCAGATCGTCGACGACGAGGCGTACGACCTCACCGAGGCGTTCATCAAGAAGTACGCCCGCAAGAGCGCCAAGACCGCCGCAAAGGCCTAGCGCCTGGAACGATGAGGGGCCGGCTCACGCCGGCCCCTCACTCTCAGGCAACAGAGTGTTACTTGCCGGGTTCGCCTACCAGCTGGCGACCACGCGGCAGGGGCCGCCGGAGCCCTCCTCCCACGGGATCAGGCCGACGTAGGCGGTCGCGCCGCTCGACGGGATGCAGTCGAGCCCCGTCAGGTTCTCGATCCCGTAGCGGTCGGTGCCCAGGTACTGAACGTGCACTGGGAACGTGCTCGAGTTGCCCGGGTCGAGGCTGAGCGTGTCGATGCCGATCGCGGTCACGTCGCGCTTCTCGGCGACGTAGAGCGCGGCCTCGAGGCCCCAGCCCGGGAAGTTGTAGTTCGGGAAGGCCACGCCGCCCTTGAACGCGAGCGGATCGTTGACCTTGCTGGCCCAGCCCGAGTCGGCCGCGACAAGGGCCCCTCGGGGGATCTTTCCGTGCTTGCGCTCGAACCGCTTGATGTCGTCGACCTCGACCATCGCATTCGGGTCGTTGCGGGCCTTCTTGCGGATGTCGACGACGACGATCGGGATGATGAGCTCGGGGACGGTGATCTGCGGGGACAGGCGGCCGCCCGGGATGAAGTGCCCCGGGACGTCCATGTGGGTTCCCGAGTGCTCGCCGAAGGTCCACTTCTGAGCGTAGAACCCGTCGGTCGCATAGTTCGCAATCGTCTCGCGTTCGGGCTCCTCCCCGGTGACGAACACCGGGAAGCCCTCCCTGAAGGTGTGCGTGAGGTCGCAGAAGCGCTTCCTGCGCCCACCGCCGTTCGCGAGCGCGCTCGCGGGGAAGCTCGCGGCCAGCGCGGCGCCCGCGGCGCCCGCCAGCACGGACCGCCGGCTCACCTTCGGCTCCCCCTGCGCCTCGAGTTGTTCGCGAACGATCTGAGCAGTGCCCGGAGAACACATTGTTCCTCCTCTCCACGGGGTTGAGCGTGCGACGCTACCGGGGGTCGCGGAAGCCTTCAAGTGCGGACGTAGAATCGACCGGGTGACGCTTCGCATCTGCATGGTCACGCCGTTTGCCTGGTCGCAGCCGCACCCGGTCAACGACCACGTCGCCGGAGCCGCCGAGGAGCTGCGCCGCCGCGGGCACCAGGTCGTCGTCCTCGCCCCCTCCGGGCGCGCGACCGACCTCGCCGCGGGCCGCCGGGCTCTCAAACAGCTCGGGCGCAAGGGCACGCCGCTCGAGGACGTGGTCGCGCTCGGCCCGGCCGTGCCGATCTCGCGCAAGAGCCGACTCGGCGTCCCGATCGGCGTGCGCGCGAACCTCGAGCTCGCGCTCTCGCGCGACCGCTTCGACGTCGTCCACGGACACGAACCGGGGCTGCCGAGCCTCTCGTATCTCGCCCTCCGAGACGCGCGCGGCCTCGCCGTGGCGACGTTCCACTCGCCCGAGCGGGTCAGCTACCCGCCCGGCAAGAAGCAGCGCGAGCGGCTGCTGGGGCGCGTGGACGCGCTGACCGCGGTGAGCGACGAGGCCGCCGCTGCGGCCGCGGCGCGCTTCCCGGGCGACTACGTCGTTCTGCCCCGCGGGGTCGACCTGGAGCGGGTCGAGGCGGGAAAGCCCCGTTCGCGGTTCGTCCTCGAATGGCGGCCCGAGGAGCTTCCTCGCCTGCGGGCCGCGTATCGCGCGCTCGCGGAGCTGCCGGGCTGGGAGCTGCTCGTGCTGCGGACGACCTCCCTGTCCGGGCGCCCGTACGTGCCTCGCGCGCTGCGCGGCCGCGTGAGCGTCCGAACGGCGCTCGACGTGCGTGCGCGCGCCGAGGCGCTCGCGGGCGCCGCGGGCCTCGTGCCCGCCGCGAGGGGGAACGAGCGCCTGCCACTGGAGGCGGCCGCGGCCGGCGTGCCGCTCGTCGACCCGCCCGGGTCGGGCGACCAGCCCGAGCTGGTCGGCGCCGCGCTCGCCCGCCTCGGCGAAGACGAAGCGTGGCGCGCCCGGAGCGGCGCGGACGCGCGGAAGCGCGTCGAGGGCCAGAGCTTCGTCAAGCTCGCGGACGCGCTCGAGCGGACGTACTCCAAGGTCATGGGCAAGCGGCGGGCAGCGCCCGCCCAGGCCACCGACCCGCTCGCCGACCGCCCGTTCGTCCTCGCCGACCTGCACATGCACACCGATCACTCGCACGACTGCTCCGTGCCCGTGCCCGCGCTTCTCGACCACGCGGAGAGGATCGGCCTCGGCGCGATCGCGATCACTGATCACAACGTGTTCTCCGGCGCGCAGGAGGCCGTCGAGCTCGCGCGCGACCGCGACCTGATCGTGATCCCGGGCGAGGAGGTGAAGACCGACTCCGGCGAGGTGATCGGGCTCTTCCTCGAGGAGGAGATCCCGCGCGGCATGTCGATGGGCGAGACCATCGGCGCCATCCGCGAGCAGGGCGGCGTCGTCTACCTCCCCCACCCCTTCGACCGCCTGCACACGATCCCGGACGCGACGACGCTCCATCGGCACCTGGCCGAGATCGATGTCTTCGAGGTCTTCAACGCGCGCCTGCTGTTCGAGGCCATGAACGACGAGGCGCTGCGCTTCGCGCGCAAGTACAACCTGACGATGGGCGCGGGATCCGACGCCCACGTGCTGCAGGGCGTCGGCACGGGCCTCGTCCGCCTGCGCGCCTTCGAGACGCCCGAGGAGTTCCTCATCAGCCTGCGCAACGCGGAGATCCTTCGCCGCCCGAAGTCCTTGCTCTACCTCCAGGGCCTGAAGTGGGTGGCGCAGGCCCGGGAGCGGAGGGCGAAGGCAGGGGTCCGGTAGGAGGTCGGCGAGGGGACCCCGAATACCGGTCGCAACCCCGTGCCCGTGTCCGCCGACGACATCTCCGAGCGCTACCTGAAGAAGGCGATCGCCGAGATCAACGATCTCGGGCACGAGATCGCCCAGGCTGCAGGCTCCGAACGCGTTCCCGTGCTGGGCTCGGGCCACCCGCTCGCGGACATCATGCTCCTGAAGCACACGCCGCAGGTCGCGGAGGTGCACGAGGGCGTGGCGTTCTTCGGCCGCGCGGGGCAGGCCGTCCTCAAGTCGATCCAGCGACTGCGGGTCGACCCGATGGCGATCTACGGCACGAACTGCGTCAAGTTCGAGGGCGCGTCCGAGGAGGACACCTCCAGCTGGCTGGCGCGCGAGCTGCACGTCGTCCAGGCGAAGATCGTCGTGATCATGGGGCAAGATGCGCTCTCATGCCTGAACGCCGTCAGGTTCCCGCTGGCGACGGAGGTGGAAGACCGCCTGGGCGAGATCCAGCGGTTCACGCCGACGATCGACGCCCTGCTGACCCCGGATCTCGACGCCTCGCTGGACGAGACCCGTACGAAGCGCGATTTCTGGGACGCGTTCAAAGCCCTCGGCCCCTGGTGGGCCGAGTTGCCGCCGTACTAGCGGTCCTCACCGGCCTTTCCGTTTACTACGCGGTCTCGGAGTCGCTCTTCGACCTGAGCGTCTGGGGCGACGTCGCGTTCATCGGGCTCGTGCTCATGCCCGCGTTCTTCTCGCTGACGTGGCTCGCCCTGCCGTTCTGGCAGCGGGCCCAGCCCGCGGTGGTGCCGATCGCGATCCTGGTGCTCTTCCTGCTCACGGCAACCTTCGAGCTCGCGGGCCTCGACGTGGCCGCGAACTTCGCCAAGTTCGCCGGCGTGACGCTGGCCGGGTTCTGGGTCCTCACCTTCTTCGAGGAGGTGAGCTGGGTGCTCCTCGTCGCGCTCCTGATCGTCCCGGTCGACATCTACTCGGTCTTCCGCGGCCCCACGAAGGTGATCGTGGAGGAGCAGCCGCAGGTCTTCGACGCGCTCTCGATCGCCTTCCCGCTCCCCGGCGAGCACAACTCCGCCCAGCTCGGGCTGCCGGACGTGCTCTTCTTCGCGCTCTTCCTCGGCGCCACCGTGGTCTTCGGGCTGCGGCCGCTGCCGACGTGGGTGCTCATGACGCTCTCCTTCGGCACCACGCTGGCGCTCGCCGTCGCGTTCGAGATCTCGGGACTGCCGGCGCTGCCGCTCCTCTCCGCTGCGTTCCTGCTCGCCAACGGCGACCTGATCTGGAAGCGGATGCGGACGCGCCGGCCGCGGGTGCCCGAGCCCGAGGAGCTCGAATGAGGGTCGCGGCGCTCTACGACGTGCACGGGAACCTGCCCGCTCTCCAGGCCGTGCTGGCAGAGGTCGAGGAGGCGGAGCCGGACGTCGTGGTCGTCGGCGGGGACGTCGTGCTCGGGCCGATGCCGCGCGAGACGCTCGAGCTCCTGCTCACGCTCGGAGAGCGCGTCCTCTTCGTGCGCGGGAACTGCGACCGGCTCATGAACGAGGAAGTCACGGAAGGCGGGTTGAACGCCGACCGGGCGCGCTGGTCGGCCGAGCAGCTCGCTCGCGGTCAGCGCGCCTGGCTCGGCGGTCTGCCGGACACCCAGGCCGTGGACGTCGACGGCCTCGGGCCGACTCTCTTCTGCCACGGCTCGCCGCGGAGCGACGAGGAGATCCTCACGGCGATCTCATCCGACCTCCGCGTCGCCGAGGCGGTCGCGGGCGTCGTCGAGGAGGTGGTCGTCTGCGGCCACACGCACGTGCAGTTCGACCGCCTGGCCGCCGAAAAGCGGCTCGTGAACGCCGGCAGCGTCGGCATGCCGTACGAGTCGGAGCCCGGCGCCTACTGGGCGCTCCTCGGGCCGAGGCTGGAGCTGCGCCGGACGGACTACGACCGCGAGTCGGCGGCGAAGGCCATCCGGGCGACGGGCTTCCCGGACGCGAACGAGTTCGCGGAGGCGAACGTCCTCACGATCCCGAGCGCCCAGGAGGCGACGGAGATCTTCGAGCGGATGGCGACGGTGCAGGACCCGCCTAGCGAGTGAAGAGCGCGACCGTCTCCACGTGCGGCGTGTGCGGGAACATGTCCACGGGACGCACGCGCTCCAGGCGATAGCCGAAGTCCTGCACCAGCTCCTTCGCATTCCCGGCGAGGGTGGTCGGGTTGCAGGAGACGTACACCAGGCGGGGCGCCTCGAGCTCGCCGATCCGGCGCACCGCCTTGCCGACCAGTCCGGCCCGCGGCGGGTCGACGACGATCACGTCCGGAGGGCCGGCGCGATCGCGAAGCTCCTCGAGGTCGCGGGCGGCATCGCCCGCGAAGAACGCGGCGTTCGAGATCCCGTTCAGGCC
>DASSCF010000079.1:0-10434 GCA_035698025.1 Gaiellaceae bacterium | reverse complement strand
AGGTCGACGAGGACGACGTCGCCGCGGTCGTCGCGCGCTGGACGGGGATCCCCGTCGACCGGCTGCTCGAGGGCGAGACGGAGAAGCTCATCCACATGGAGGAGCGGCTCCACCGGCGCGTCATCGGCCAGGACGAGGCCGTCGAGGCCGTGGCCAACGCGCTGCGCCGCGCCCGCACCGGGCTGCAGGACCCCAACCGCCCGATCGGCTCGTTCGTCTTCCTCGGCCCGACCGGCGTGGGGAAGACCGAGCTCGCCCGCGCGCTCGCCGAGTTCATGTTCGACGACGAGCGGGCCATGGTGAGGCTCGACATGTCCGAGTACCAGGAGCGGCACACGGTCGCGCGCCTGATCGGCGCCCCGCCCGGCTACGTCGGCTACGACGAGGGCGGGCAGCTGACGGAGGCCGTGCGCCGTCGTCCGTACTCGGTGCTCCTCCTCGACGAGATCGAGAAGGCGCACGCCGAGGTCTTCGACGTCCTGCTTCAGATCCTCGACGACGGCCGCCTCACCGACGGCCACGGCCGCACGGTCGACTTCCGCAACACGGTCGTGATCATGACGTCCAACCTGCGCACCGCCGAGGCGATGCGGGAGTTCTTCCGGCCGGAGTTCCTGAACCGGATCGACGAGATCGTCGAGTTCCAGGCGCTGACCCGCGAGCAGCTCGGCGAGATCGTCGAGCTCCAGCTCGCGCGGCTCCGTGACCGCCTCGCCGAGCGCGGTCTCGGCCTGGAGCTCACCGACGCGGCCAAGGAGCATGTGGCCGAGGCCGGGTGGGACCCGACCTACGGCGCCCGCCCGCTCAAGCGCGCGCTCCAGCGCCTGGTCGAGAACCCGCTCGCGCTGCGGCTACTCGAGGGCGACTTCGCGGAGGGCGACACGGTCCGCGTGGACGTCGCGGACGGCGAGCTGGTCTTCGCCAAGGCGCCGGCCGCCGAGCCAGCGCCCGCCTAGCCGCTAGGGAACCGGGTCGAAGAACTCGGACTTGCCGGTCTCCGGTGGGGCGCCGTAGATGAAGAGCACGAGCTCCTCGTCGCGGGCGTTGCGGAGCTGGAGGATCGTCCCGCGCTCGACGACCACGACGCCGCCGCGCGCGACCTCGTGCCGCTCCGGCGGGTCGCCGAGGTCGACGGTCAGCGTCCCGTCGAGGACGACGAAGACCTCCTCCTGGCCCAGGTCTCGGTGCCGCTTCCCCTGCGCGCCGGGCGGGTAGCGCCAGACGTTCGCGCGCGAGTGCTCCATGGCGTCGGCGAGTCGCGCGACCATGCGCGGGTCGTCCTCGGCCCGCGGCTCGAACGCGAGCTCCCCCGCCTGGAAGACTGTGTAGCCCACGCCGGAAGCCTAGATCACAGCCGCTTCTCGAAGCAGAGGCTGCGCGGATCGTCGACGAACGGCCCGAACCGGGGGATGGGCTCGAAGCCCGACGAGGCGTAGAGCTTGACCGCCTCCGGCTGGCGGTTGCCCGTCTCCAGGCGGACGAAGGAGTAGCCGAGCTCGCGCGCCTCGTCCTCGAGCGCGGCGAGCATGAGCCGGGAGAGCCCGCGCCCGCGGGCCGCCGGGGCGACGTACATCCGCCGGATCTCCGCGGTCGTCTCGTCGTAGCGGATCACGCCTCCGCAGGCGACCGGCTCCTCGCCCTCCCAGCCGACCACGAAGGAGCCGTCAGGCGGCTCGAAGTCGCCGGCCGCGTGCTCGCCGCCGGAGCCGTCGAACCCGTCGTAGCGCTCGAGCAGCTCGGCGTTCAGTGCCGCGACGAGGGCCTGCGACGTGAACGCCTCGTAGTTCTCGCGGCGGATGTCCACGATTGCACCCTAGAGTTTCGCCGTGTCGCCGCCCGATCGTCCGCTCAAGCTCGGGGAGCTCCTCGCGGAGACCGTGAGCATCTACGGCGCGCGGGTCGGCGCCGCCTTCGGCCTCGGCCTGATCTACGCGGGAGCCCTGCTGGCGGGCGCGGTCGTGCATGTGTCCGTGTACTACGCGGTCACGGCGATCATGTTCCCGACGGCGAGCGGCGTTGCCGTTCGGCTGGTTGCCGGCGACACGTTCCGCGAGGCGTGGGCGCAGGTGCTCGTGCGCTTCCCCGTCGTTCTCTTGCTGGCGGCCGTGGTCGGCCTCCCCTTCGCGCTCGCCGGGTTCCTGTCCGTGCTCTTCATCCTCATCGCCTTCTGGCTCGGGCTGACCGCGTTCGCCGTGCCCGCCGCGATGGTCGAGCAGACCCGCGCCAGCGGCGGGCCGTTCCACACCGTCACGTACGCGCTCGAGCGCACGCTGGCGCTGGCGAAGGTCGACTACCTCCATGCGACCGGCGTGGTCGCCGCGCTCCTGATCGTCAACTTCGTCTTCGGGATCCTGCTCGCCAATCTCCTCGTCGGCTTCGCCGACAACGGGAAGATCGTCGCTCTGGCGCTCGTCCAGGTCGTCCTCGCGCCGTTCTTCTTCCTCGGCCTGTCCGTCCTCTACTTCGAGCAACGGGCGCGGGCCGCTGTATCCTCGGGCCGCGAAGCCGCCTAGGAGGAGAGATGCCCAAGTACCTGATGCTGTCGACGCTGAGCGAGCAGGGCCTGCAGACGCTCCGCGCGAACCCGGACCGCCTGCGCGAGGTCAACAAGGACGTCGAGGAGCTGGGCGCCAAGGTGATCCACCAGTGGTTCCTGCTCGGCCCGCACGACTTCGTCAACATCATCGAAGCCGACGACGCCTCGGCCATCGCAAAGGTGTCGATCGCGCTCGGCGCGCGCGGGAGCGTCCACACGCAGTCGTACGAGATGCTCGAGGTGGACGACCTCATCGCCCTCCTCAACGGCTAGCCCGCCGAGGCCGAGGTGGACGAGCCGACCCGCCTGCCGGACTGGCTCAGAGCCGAGGTCGCCTCATGGCCCCAGGACGCCTGGGGCGCCCACCAGACGCGGCTCCTGCTGCGGGACGGCCGGGTGATCGAGCCCGTTGCGGTCCTGCCGAGCGGCGACGTCGTCGGCTGGGGTCAGGCGGGCGAGGAGGCGTTCGCGGCCGACGACATCGTCGCCATCGAGCGCATCGACGAGTAGCTCACTGCAGCCGGGAGTACGCGACCGCCACCTCGGCGGCGAGCGCGGCGTTCTCGGCGATGAGCTTCTTGTTGACCTCCACGGTCGCGCCGCTCGACGCCTCGTGGAGGTAGGCGAGGACGAACGGGGTCACGTCCGAGCCGCGCACTCCCTGCTTCTCGGCTTCGGCCACCGCCTCCTGGATCTGCGGCTCGACGTCCAGGCTCTCGTCGGTCGGGCGCGCGAGCAAGAGCGCCGAGTGCCGTCCCAGCCGCCAGTGGAACTGGGCGATCTGCGCGACCTCCTCGACCGTCAGCACGCGCGCGGAGACCGGCGGCCCGCCGTCGCGTGAGTAGAAGAGGGGCATCTCGTCCGTCCTCCACCCGAGCACGGGCACACCGATCGTCTCGAGCAGCTCCGCGGTCGCTTCGACGTCCAGGAGCGACTTCGCACCGGAGGCGACGACGAGCGCCTCCGTGCGCGCCAGCTCGCCCAGGTCGGCGGAGATGTCGAGCCGCTTCGTCCAGCCGCGGTGCACGCCGCCCAGCCCGCCGGTGCCGAGGAAGCCGATGCCGACCGCCCGGCAGATCGCCAGGGTGGCACCCGCGGTGGTCGCCCCGAGCACCCCCTGCGCCGCGCACGCCGCCAGGTCGCGCGGGCCGACCTTGCGCGCGTCCGGCGTGTCGGCGAAGCGCGCGAGCTGCTCCTCCTCGAGGCCCACCTGGATGACGCCGTCGATGACCCCGATCGTGGCCGGAACCGCCCAGGCGGCGCGAACGCGCCGCTCGGCCTCCGCGGCGACCGCTCCGCCCTCGCCGCTCGGGAACCCGTGCGAGACGAGCGTCGTCTCGAGCGCCACCACCGGCCGGCGCGCCTCGAGCGCGGCGCGGACCTCCGGGTGGATGCGGATCAGGTCGGCCACTAGGGCATCGCTCCCAGCTTCGCGACGCAGCGCGCCGCGGCCTCGATCGCGAGGTCGGGGCCCGAGAGCAGGAACCCGGCGGCGAAGGCATCGCCCGCGCCGGTCGTGTCCAGCACCTCGACGTCGAGCGACGGCAGCTTCGCCTCACCTTCCGCTGTTCGCACGACGCTGCCGTCCGCGCCGCGCTTCACGACGACGGTCGGCGCGGTGAACGTCCCGAGAAGGTCGGCCTCCGCCTCGTTGGCGAACACGACCTCCGGCCCGACCGCCTCCAGCGTCTCCCGAAACGGCCCGACGCCCATTTCCTCGACGGCAGCGGTGGAGCTGAGGTCGACGCTGATTCGCGTACCGCTTCCGGCGGCGGCGAGCGCCGTCTCCCGCAGCGGCGAGCGCACGAGGCTGTAGCCGGGGACGTGTAGCCACTCGCAGCCGTCCAACCAGGCCGCGTCCAGCTCCTCGGGGGCGAACGTCGTCGAGACCCCGCGGTCGCTCAGCATCGTCCGCGCCCCGTCAGGCGTCGCGATCGAGACCACGGTGCCGGTGCCGGCCTCGACTTCCGGCCCGGCGAGCTCCACGCCGCGGCCCGCGAGCTCCTCGGCCAGCAGGCGGCCGGCGGGGTCGCGCGCCCGCTTGCCGAGAAAGCGCGCGCGGCCGCCGAGCGCCACCACCCACGCGGCGACGTTCGCGGCCTGCCCTCCGGCTCCGACTCGCGTACGGCCATAGGTGTCCGTATCTTCCGCGATCGGCCCCTCCAGGCGCACGATCACGTCCAGGAGCAGGTCTCCGAGCGTGCAGATCACGGCCCGGACCCTACAATCGGCCCGGTGGAAGGCGAGCGAGGCAAGCGGCTCCGGCCGTTCCTGCTCGGCGGCCTGGTCGGCAGCCTGGCCGGCCTCGCGGCGGCGGGCCGGATGAAAGTCCGCACGCGGCCTCCGAGGCGGGAGACACCGGCCGGCCTGGCGGCGTTCGAGGAGGCTCCGTGCTACGAGGAGCTCGTCGAGCGCGAGAGGCGCGAGCGCGCCTAGTCGCCCGAGCGCAGCCGCTTCAGCGCCTCCTCCGCCGTGATGTAGTTGCGCCCGGCGTCGCCGATCGCCAGGTCGGCGCTCAGCTGCTGCACCCGCAGCGTCGCCTCCAGGAAGGACTCGGGATCGCCGACGGGCTCGAGCGTCCGGACGACGAGGAACGGGCCGAAGGCGCGCGCCTCGAACTCCGGCCCCGGCGAGCGCAGCGGGATGTTCAGGCGCACGCGATCCTGGTCGAGCTCGTCCGAGGCGTCGAGCACCCAGACGCCCCGCCCGAGCGGCTCGCCCGCGTCCTCGAGCGCCTCGAGCTCGAGCTTCGGGTCCGCGCGCGGGATGAAGATGTCGCCGAAGGGCGCGCCCTCGTCCCACGCGTCGAGGTATGTCGGCTCGAAGCCGAGCAGGACGTCGTCGGGGCGTCCGGTCGCCGCGAGCCATTCGGCCGCGTTCTCGCGCGCCTCCGTCCGGCTTTCGGGCTCGCCGGTGTAGAGCCAGCGCGTCCGGTCGAGCCCCCACGCGACCTCGGCGACGACGAGACCCACGAGCACGACCGCGACGATCGGCGGCCCGGCGCGCCCGGCGCCGGCCGCAAGCCACCGCAGGCCGACCACGAACAGCATGGCCGTGAAGGGCAGGACGAAGATGAGGTGCCGTGTCTCCAGCGATGCGCCGGCGCCCGACCGCGCGGCGATCAGCGCGAGGACGGGAACGGCCGCGATCGCGGCGGTCAGGATGGCCGATTCCGGCCGAGCGCGCGCAATGAGGACGAAGCCGACCGTGCACACGACCGCGACCGGGATCGCGACCCAGAACCAGCCTGCCGTGAAGTCGCCCAGGACGTCCCAGAGGTAGTCGACGACGTCGACCGGCGAGCCGAGCTCCGACCCGCTCCCGGAGCCGAGCCCGACCTCGAAGCGCGAGGCGAGCACGAAATAGGTTCTCCAGAGCGGCCCCGCGAGCACGACGACGGCGGCGAGCGCGATGAGCGGCGACCGGAGCGGGAGCGGGCGCCGGATGCGAAGCGCCGCCACGTAGGCGACCTGGGCGGCGAGGACGAGGACGCCGTAGGGCTGCGTGGCGAGGAGTGCGAGGGTCGCCGCTGCCCAAGCGGCCCAGCGCCCGCGGGTGTTTCGCTCCAGCGCCCGCAGGAGGAGGAGCACCGAGAGCGCGCTCGTGAAGAGGAAGAGGCTGTACATGCGCGCGTAGATGCCGTGGTAGAGCATCGTCCAGCTCCCCGCGGCCACGACCGAGGCGAGGAGCGCCGTGCGGCGGTCCGTGAGCCGCGCCAGCACCGCCGCCGCGACGGGGACGCTCGCGACCGCGAAGGCGACCGAGATGAGCCTGAGGCTCGTGAGGCCGGGGTCGACCTTGCCGACGAGGTAGGCAAGGAGGTAGTGGAGCGGTGCGCCTCCCCGCTCGCCGAGCACGGTCTCGAGCACGTCGCCGAGGCTTCCGTGGCTGATGAAGAACGCGAGCACCTCGTCCTCGTTCGGGGGCAGCGCATGGAGGCGCAGGAGCAGGAAGGCGCCGAGGGCCGCGGCGACCGCGCCGACCCCGAGCCAGAAGCCGTCGCCGGCCCACGAGAGGGCCCTACGGCGCCCAGAAGACGCTGGCACTCCAGGGTCCCGAGTGCCGGGAGCCCCCGGCCCCCCTGCTAGCATCTCCCCCTGCAAAGGGCGGCCTTTCTCCGATGCCGATTTACGAGTACAGATGCCCCAAGGGGCACACGTTCGAGCTGTTCCAGCGGATGTCCGATCCGCCTGCCGAAACATGCCAGATCTGCGGCGAGGGGCCAGTCGTGAAGGTGCTGTATCCGGCTGCCATCCACTTCAAGGGCTCGGGGTTCTACTCGACCGACTACGGCCGCGGGAACAAGCGCTCCGCCCCGAAGGAGAGCTCGGACGGATCGGGCGACTCCGGCGAGAAGAAGTCGTCGGACAAGCCGGAGCCGAAGGCGAAAGCAGCCGAGTCCTAGTCGGAGGGCTCAGCCGCTTCTCCCCACCCGACAGCCCGGCCCGAAGGGACCGGATCCGGGCGGAGGAGGCTGCGGCGCCGAGTCGCCCGTCACCATCGCGATCACGGAAGCGTTCTCCTCGCTTCCGATGATGAAGGACTGGCCGTCGATGTCCGCGATCTGCCCACCGAGCCGGCAGCGAAGCTGACCGCTCGCGGGCATCCGCTTCACGACCCAGCCGAGCTGGAGGAGCTGGTTGGCCGACAGGTCGGTCGCGAGCGGCGCCACGAGGTCGTCGCCGATGAACGGCATGCGGATGAACGTCCCGAAGCTCGTGATCTCGTCCATCATCGCCTGGAGCAGGGTCTGCTGTCGCTCGCCCCGGGTGATGTCGCTTTCGGACGGGTCGAGCTGGTTCTGGCGCACGCGCGAGTAGATCAGTGCCCGCCGCCCGTCCATGTGCTGCTGGCCCTTGGCGAAGCGCCAGCCGGGCCAGCGGTCGCAGCGCGCCTGGGTCGGGTAGGGGCACTCGAACTTGTTCGAGAGGATCGGCTTGGGGACGTTGATCGTCACGCCGCCGAGCGCGTCGATCACCTCCTTGAACTTGGAGAAGTCGACGACCATGACGTGGTTGATCGGGATGCCCGTCAGGGATTGAACCGTGCGGATCGCGAGCGTCGGGCCGCCGAACGCGTAGGCGGCGTTCACCTTCTCGGTGCCTTGCCCGGGGATGTCCACACGGAGATCGCGCGGGATCGAGAGGAGGGCCATGCGGTGCTCGTCCGGGTCGGTGCGGACGAGCATCATCGCGTCGGAGCGGAACGGCCCCGTGCGGTTCGGTCCCTCGTCGGTGCCGAGGACGAGGATCGTGGACGGGTTCGAGAGGATCAGGCCGTCCTGCGGGGCGAGCACGCGGTAGGCACGCGAGTCGAGGCGGTCGTTCGCCTCCTTGACGCCGCTCCTGAAAGCCAGGTAGCCGAGCACGGCCCAGACCAGGCTGACGAGGAGGACGATGAGCAGGACGATGACCGCGATCCGCACCCAGCGGCGCTTGCGGCGGGGCCGTTTCGCCTTCGACGGGCGGGCATACGGATCCTCGCCGTCCGTGCCCTTGCGGTCGGCCTTTCCGCGCAGACCGTCCTTCGGAACGGGCCCCTTGGCCCGCCCGCCTCGATACACGCGGTACGGCTTGTCCTTCGACGCCACAGCGACCGAGTATCGTAGCCAGACGCCGAATGAGCGCTCCGCACGTCATCGCGGTCGATCTTGGCGGGACGAAGCTGGCGGCCGGCCTCGTGGACCGCGAGGGGGCCGTCCTCAACCGCACGGTCGAGCCCACCGATCTCTCGGGCGAGGAGGCGATCCTCGACCAGCTCGAGCGCGTCATCGGCGCGGTGGCGGGCGAGGGGTTTTCCGCTCTGGGAGTGGGGGTCCCTTCGACGATTGACCAGCGCACCGGGCGGGCGGTCACCTCCGTGAACATCCCGCTCGCGGGCGTCGACCTGCGCGACCGCCTCGAGGCCCGCTTCGGCGTCCCGGTGATGATCGAGAACGACGGCAACGCGGCCGCGGTGGCCGAGCACCGGCTCGGCGCAGGCCGGGGCGCGCAGCAGATGATCATGCTCACGCTCGGGACGGGGGTCGGTGGCGGCCTGATCCTCGACGGTCGGCTCTACCGCGGGGCGGTGGGCGCGGCGGGCGAGCTCGGGCACATCACCATCGACGTGGACGGGCCGCCGTGCCAGGGAGCCTGCCCGGGCCGCGGTCACCTGGAGGCGCTTGCGTCCGGCCTGGCGGCGAACGAGCTCGCCGCGGCGGCGGCCGCCGAGCATCCGGACGGCGATCTCGGCCGAGCCGCTGCGGACGGGCGCGTCGTCGACGCCAGGCTCGCCGTCGAGCTCGCAGCCCAGGGGGAAGGCGACGCCAGGGACGTGCTCGACCATGTCGGGTTCCACCTGGGAGTCGGCATCGCCTCCTACGTGAACATCTTCAACCCGGAGATCGTCGTCATCGGCGGAGGCTTCGCGGAGGCGGGCGAGCTGCTCCTCGTGCCGGCTCGCAAGGTCGTCTCGGAGCGCGCGCTTCCGCCCGGGAATGACGACGTGGGGATCGTCCTGGCCGAGCTCGGGAGCGCCGCCGGGCTCGTCGGCGCCGGCCTGGTCGCCTTCGAGGCGCTGGACGCCGGCGAGGTGCCCGTCTCGCCCTGACCGGGCGCGCGGGGAGCCATGCCCCTCCTCGTCATCCCGACGCCGATCGGGAACCTCGAGGACGTGACGCTGCGGGCGCTCAGGGAGCTCGCGGAGGCGGATCTCGTCCTCTGCGAGGACACGCGCCGCACGAAGATCCTGCTCGACCGCCACGGGATCTCGGCACGTCTGCTCTCGTTCCACCGCCACAACGAGGCGCGCCGGACGGCGGAAGTGCTGCCGCGGCTCGAGGCGGGCGAGCGGATCGCCCTGGCGAGCGACGCCGGTCTTCCGGGCGTCAACGACCCCGGCGCGGGGCTCGTCGCGGCGGCGATCGAGCGCGGGCTCGGCGTGACCGTCCTGCCCGGGCCGAGCGCGGTGGAGACGGCTCTGGTCGCCAGCGGGCTCCTCGGAGAGCGGTACGTCTTCCTCGGCTATCTCCCGCGCACGCGGGCAGCCCTCGAACGGCTCTGGGAGGAGTCGCGGGCCTGGACCTGGCCGGCCGTGGCCTTCGAGTCGCCTCGGCGCTTGCCCGCGAGCCTCGCGAGCCTCGCGCAGGCCGATCCCGAGCGGCGGGTCGCGGTGTGCCGCGAGCTGACGAAGCGCTTCGAGGAGGTCGTGCGCGGCACGGCGCCCGAGGTGGCCCAGCGTTTTTCGGAGGCTCCCAAGGGCGAGATCACGGTCGTGATCGGCGCCGCACCGGAGTCGGCGGACGTCGACGAGGCCGCCGCCTTCGAGGCGGTCGAAGCGCTGCTCGCCTCGGGCGCCTCGCGGCGCGGGGCGGCAGACGTCGTCGCCCGACTCACGGGCGTGCCGCGCAACCGGCTCTACCGCGGCTCGTTGTAGCTCGACTGTCGCCGGGATTGACAACGTCCGATCCGACCTGCTAGCCTTCTCGCCGTTGACATAACGGACAACAGGAGGCGGGAATGAAACGCGTGGTCGCCCTGCTTCCGGTCCTGATCGCGTTCCAGGCCGGCGCGCCGCCCGCACTCGCCTGGACCTGGCCCGTCGGCGGGCCGGTACTACGACCCTTCGTCCTCGGGGACGATCCCTATGCGGCCGAGCAGCATCGCGGCCTCGACGTCGCCGCGCCGACAGGCTCGCTCGTCCGGGCGCCGGCGTCCGGCGTGGTCTCGTTCGCCGGCACCGTGCCCGGCGGTGGCCGCTCGGCGACGATCCAGACGGCCGACGGCTACTCGGTCACCCTCGTCCACCTCGGCTCCGTCGCTGTCGCGCGCGGCCAGGAGGTCGTCGAGGGCGACGGCGTCGGCACGGCCGGCCGGTCCGGCGAGCCCGAGCACGCCGAGTCGCACGTCCACCTGGGC
>DASSCF010000078.1:0-11590 GCA_035698025.1 Gaiellaceae bacterium | reverse complement strand
AGCGCGCGCAGGAGCGCAGCGACTACTCGGTGCTCGACTGGTCGGGGACGCAGGCGTTCTCGTACGGGACCTTCGGGAACATCGTCATCAACGTCCGCGGCCGCGAAGCCCAGGGCGTCGTGGAGCCCGGCGAGGAGTACGAGCGCGTGCGCGACGAGATCGCCTCGAGGATCGCCGGCCTGCGCGGTCCCGGCGGCGAGCAGCTCGTCGCCGACGTCCACCGCCGCGAGGACCTCTTCCAGGGCCCGGAGCTCGACAAGGTCCCCGACCTCCTGGTGGAGTTCGACCGCTACGCCTGGCTCGGCAAGGGAAACCTGAAGTCGCGCTCCGACTCGCTCTGGGACCGGATCGAGATCGAGGACAGCGAGCACTCCTACGTGGGCAGCCACCGCCACGAGGGCATCGCGGTCCTCGCCGGACCGGCGGTCGCCGGCGGCGCGGCGCTCTCGGGCGAGCTCGTCGACGTCGCGCCCACCCTGCTCTACCTCCTCGGCGAGCCGATCCCCAGCGACCTCGAGGGCCGCATCCTCTTCGAGGCCCTGCGCCCCGAGCTCCTCGACGAGCGCCCGGCCGAGTACGACGACACGCCCCCGGAGGAGTTCGACCGCGAGCGCGAGGAGCTCCAGGACGAGGGCGCCGCCGAGGTCGAGCGCCGCCTCCGAGGGCTCGGCTACCTCGAGTAGCCGAATTCAGGAAATCCTTACAGCCCCAGATTTTCCCTGCTCACAAGCGGCTGGGGGTCGACGGCTCGCCAGGATTCGGCAGGATCCGGCGACCGCCGCTCTCTGAGGCCGCTGCTAGGCTCGCGCGCCGTGACGACCTCCCCCCGGATACGGCTTCTCGCCGTCCTCTCCGTCGCCGCGCTCGGGCTCGTGCTCGCCGGCCAGGCCTCGGCGCAGCCCGCCAAGCCGATCGTCCGCGTGAACGCGACGACGGCGACCTCGATCACCATCGGCTGGAGCGCCGTGCGCGGCGCCGTCCGCTACAGGGTCGCGCGCAACGGCAGCGTGGTCGCGACGACGACCGCGCGCAGCGCCACGGTGGACGGGATCCTGTGCGGTCGCCGCTACACGATCGCCGTTCGCGCCGTCGGGCCCTCCGGCGGGCTCTCGGCGCCGGCTCTGCGGGTGATCCGCAAGGGCACCGGCTGCCAGCCCCGCTCGCGCATCGTGCGCACGAACGCGGGGTTCTCGTGCACGCGACCGCTCAGCACGATCGCGCGCAACAACGGGATGAACGGGAACCCCGGCAGGCTGCCGCTCCTCGTGAAGATCAACTTCACCACGTACCGGGCGATCAACCCCGGCGTGGTCGAGATCAGGCGCGGATGCCGGGGCGACGGCAACAGCAACACGATCGACCTCATCCTCGAGATCGAGGGCGACGGACGCTCGCAGGGCGGCACCTCGGACGCGATCAAGGTGCGGGAGAACCCCCACGACATCCAGATCACGGGCTACGCGAACTGCGGGCCGGAGGGCCTCGGTCCCGACGGGAGGCCCGACACAGGCGACGACTCCCACCAGGACGGCGCTCAGATCCAGGGCGGCAACCGCATCGAGTTCATCGACTTCACGTGGGGCGATTGGGCGGCGCGCCGGGCGACCTGCCAGGGCGCAGCCGGGACTTTCGTCCCGGGGAGCGTGAACGGCTGGCCGGTGCGCAACATGGCCTGCATCCGCTGCAAGAGCGTCTCCTGCAACCACGGCATGCTCATCGCGCGCTCCGTGGGGACGACGGTCATCGACTCGTTCTGGCGGTCGGGGAATCCCGCAGAGCGACAAGGCATCCTGGCCAACGGCCAGACGGGCCTCTGCAACCACAGCGGCGGGCCGTGCGTGATCACGCCCGGCGAGTCCAGAGGCCGCCAGATCCTCGGCAACCGCTGCGACAAGTACCCGTACTCCGGCTAGCACGTCCACTCCACGTGACTTGAGCCGAACGGCGCTGTCGGCTGGCGCCGACTCCGGGACGTGGGATGGCGAAGACTGCGGCTCTAACCATCGCGGTGGCGATTATTGCGACGCTCTCCGCATTCGCGATCAGCGTCGGCGCGCTCGTCGTCGACTCGATGTGGCGGAGCGGGAACCCCGCCGACCGCGCCGGGGTGGTTGCGACCGGGGAGCTGGGCCTCTGCGACTTCGGCTCGCCGCCGTAGCTTCGGGCTGAGGCCCGACGGAGCGGAGGAGGCAGTCGGCTACACGATCCTCCGCAACTACTGCGACCACTGGCCGTACGAGGATCCTCCTCCGGGCTGAGGCTCCCCCGTTCGTCCAGTCTTGGCCGCGCGCCCGCGACCGCGGCGGGTTTCCATGCTAAGAAGAGGCGGATGGGCGGCTTCATCTACGCACGGACCCGACGCTGGGCCATGACGAGCGACACCGTTCGCCGCTGGCGCGAGCAGCGCTACGAGCGCTTTCTCGAGCTCTGCCGCGTGGACCCGGGCGAGCGCATCCTCGACGTCGGCGCGGGCGCCGGCGGGGCGCTCGAGCGCTTCAACACCACGAACGAGATCGTCGCCATCGACCTCGAGCCGCTCGAGAGCGAATGGCTCGAGCAGGACAACGTGGAGGTGCAGGTCGCGGACGCGACGAAGCTCCCGTTCGCCGACGGCGAGTTCCCGCTCGCCTTCTCGAGCTCGGTCATCGAGCACATCCCGAAGGAGCTCCAGCAGGCCTTCGCGGACGAGATCCGGCGGGTCGCCAAGCGGTACTACGTGCAGACGCCGAACCGGTACTTCCCGATCGAGCCGCACTACCAGTTCCCGTTCTTCCAGTTCTTCCCCGAGCGGCTCCAGCGCGCCCTGAACAAGCGCTTCACACTCGGCTGGCGGAAGAAGGGCGACTGGGAGGAGGCGAACCTCCTCACCGCCGGCGACCTGCGCAGGCTCTTCCCGGACGGGGAGATCCACCGCGAGAAGCTCTTCGGGCTCACCAAGAGCCTGATGGTCGTTCGCCGCTGACGCGCTTTCGGTAGCGTTTGCGCGAGCGCTCCCGGACGCGCCCTCCCTCAATGAAGAAGGCACTCGGAGCACTCGCCATCCTCCTCGCCCTCGCTGCCGGCTTCGCGGCCGGGACGTGGGTCGACCTGCGCGACGACGGTCCCGGCAAGTCCGACAGCGCGCTCGAGCGGGAGCAGACGGATACCACGAATGAGGAGACGCGCGGCGGCCTCGGCGGCCCGACGGGCCCCTGCGATCACGCGGACACGAGCGGCTGCGCGCCGGGCTCGGAGCTGATCATCACCGACGACCAGTGGCGCTGCACCCAGCCGCTCGAGAGGATCGCGCGCGAGGCCGGCGGCACGCTCCCGCTCAAGGTGACCGCGAAGTTCACGACCTTCATCGAGACGTCGGGCCCCGTGATCGACCTGCGCGAGGGCTGTGCCGGCGACGGCACCGACGCCATCGACCTGATCCTCGACATCCAGGGCGACGGGCGCACCAAGGGCGGGATCAACGACGCCATGAGCGTGAAGCTCGATGCCCACGACCTCGACATCACCGGGAACATCGACTGCGGGCCGCGGGCCGAGGGCTCGCACCAGGACGGGATCCAGGCCCAGGGGGCGCGCAACATCGCGTTCGTGGACCTCGAGATCGGCGACTGGGACGATCAGCGGGCGACCTGCACCGGCGCGGAGGCCGGCATCGGCATCTCGCTGGGCGGCGTGGCCGGCATCACCCCGACCGGCTACAAGTGCATCCGCTGCCGTGTGATCGCCTGCCGCCGGGGGATCAACATCGGCGCATCCGAGGACGTCGAGGTGCTCGACAGCAGGTTCCGCTCGGGCAACCCGGCAGAGCGCGAGGAGCGGCTGGCGACCGGGATGGTCGGGCTCTGCAGTTTCGCCGTCTCCACGTGCGAGTTCCAGCCGACCGCGCGGAATTACTCGTTCGACGACTCGAACATCTGCGACGAGTACCCGTACGAGGAAACCGGGGCGGGAGCCGCTCCGGCGCCCGGCTAGCCGCCGCACGTCTGCGTCATGAGCGTGGCAACGGCCGCGGCTGAGCCGCGGCCGTGCCGATTGCTAGGTCAACGAGCGGAGCTCGTGGTCTTGCGGGCCTTGCTCGTCCTGCGAGCAGAACTGCTCTTCCGCCCGCCCTGGCTTCCATTGCCCGCGGTCGACCGCTGGGACGCTTCGTGAATGCGGCTTCGCAGGTCGTCCGGCAAGTCGGAGGCGCGGGACTTGGCCTGATCCACCACGTCCTTGGCCTGGCGCGTGAAGGAACCGCTCGTCGCGAGGGCGTAGAGGCCCGCGCCGGCAGCCGGGAGGAGCAGCCATCTCGACGTGAGGGTGCGTCTCCGGGTGCCCTTGCCCTTGGCGGCGTCGGCGACGTTGTCCAACCGCTCCGCCATGTCGATCATCTGCTCGGAAAGCTTGCGAATGCTTGCCATCTACGGTGACCCCTTCCTGGTTACATCGTGTCCCAGGACGGTTCCCTCGCGCGAGCGCCCGAAACCCTCGCCGGGAGACAGCGTCTGTGCTAGGCCGCGTCGACCGGCTCTTTGAGGCTCTTGCGGCGGACCTTGCCGGTCGCCGTCGTCGGGAGGGCGTCCATGAAGACGACCTCCGCGGGAACCATGAAGTTCTCGAGCCGCGTGCGGCAGGCGGCGATGATCTCCTGCGCGGTCAGCTCCGCCCCCTCGTCGAGCACGACGAAGGCCTTGATCGCCTCGCCGAGCACCTCGTCGGGGACGCCGATGACCGCCGCCTCCTTGACGCCGTCGATGTCGAAGATCGCGTTCTCGACCTCGATCGGGCTGACCTTCTCGCCGCGGGTCTTGATGATGTCGTCGCTCCGCCCCACGAAGTAGAGGAAGCCGTCCTCGTCGACCGTGAAGTGATCCTGGGCGCAGAGCATGCGCTCGCCAGGGAGCGGGCCCTCGACGATCATCTCCGCGGTCTGCTCGGGCTTCCGCCAGTAGCCGACCATGACGTGCGGCCCGCGCACGTACAGGACGCCCGTCTCCCCCGGCTCGACCGGCGTCCTGTCCTCGCGGAGCACCATCGTCTCCGTGCCGGGAATCGCCTGGCCGACCGACGTCGGCTTGTCGGCCAGCAGCTCGGGCTCGAGATAGCTGACGCGCTTGCATTCGGTCAGGCCGTACATGGCGAAGATGAGCGCGTTGGGGAAGATCCGCGCCATCTCGGCGTGGAACGTGGCCGGGAGCGCCGCAGCCGTGTTGGTCACGCGACGGACGCTCGGCAGGTCGAAGTCCATGTTCCGGCGCATGGAGAGGAGCGTCGCGTACACCGTCGGGACACCCGGGAACACGGTGGCCTCCTCCTCTTGCACGCGCTTGACGATCTGCGCCGGGAACGCGAACGAGCGCTCGAGCACGAGCGTCCCGGCCTTGAGGACGTTCATGAGGAGCTGGTAGAGGCCGTAGTCGAACGCGAGCGGCAGGAGGCCGAGGATGCGCTCGTCGGGGCCCAGCCGCAGGTACTGCGCGATCGAGCCCGCGGCGAAGACCATGCTCTGGTGGGTCATCATCACGCCCTTCGGGAAGCCCGTGCTCCCCGACGTGTAGATGAGCGCGGCGAGGTCGACCGGGATCGTCCCGGCCGCGCGCGCCTCGGGCTCCGCCGCGGCGACGACCTCGGCGAAGTCGAGCGCTCCCTCCACGCCCTCGGGCGGCGAGGAGGCGATGACCGCCTTGACGCTCGGCGCCTGTCCGGCCGCAGCGAGCGCGGTCCGCGTCAGGCTGCCCTCGGTGACGACGACGGCCGCCTCGCAGTCGTCGAGCACGTAGAGGAGCTTGTCCTCCTTCGTCTGTGGGTTGACGACGACGAAGACCCCGCCCGCGAGCATCGCGGCGTAGATCGCGGTCGTGCAGCCTGCCGAGTTGTCCATGTAGATCGCGACGCGGTCGCCCCGACCGACGCCGACGTCCTGGAGCGCGCGGGCGAGCCGCAGCGAGCGGTCGACGAGCTCGGCGTAGGCGATCCGCTCGGCGCCGGCGACGACGGCCTCGCGCTCGGGCACGCGCTCGGCGGAGGCGAGCAGGGTCTCGTGCAGGAGGCGGACTACAGGCGTCATCGTCAGGCGGCGATCGTGGGCTTGTGAGAGACCCGCAGCTCGTCGCCGACGACCACGCGGTCGGGGACGAGCGGCTCGGCGAGCTGCGGGCTCGCCACGAAACGGTCGTGGAGGATCATGGTCGAGAGGACGCCGACGAGGGCCATCTCGTCCGTCTCGGAGACGGCGTCGCGCGGCGCGCCGGCCTCGCACTTGCGGACGATCTTCTCGACCGCCTCCGGCGCGAAGACGCCGGCCGCGGCCAGGCGCTCCGGCGCGAGCAGCTCGCGGACGTAGTCGGGCGCGTCGGCGCCGACAAAGGCGCCCACGATCGGCGCGCGGTACGGGCGCTTCTTGCGCGCGGCGATCTCGGCGGGCAGGCGGTGCTCGACCGACTTGCGGAGCAGGTATTTCTCGTTCAATCCGCGGAGCCTGAGGGCGTCCGGGAGCGCGGCGGCGAACTCCGCGACGCGGTAGTCGAGGAACGGGAAGCGGCCCTCGATCGAGTGGCCCATCAGCATCCGGTCGCCCTGCGAGTGGAGCAGATAGCTCTCGAGGAAGGTGGAGATCTCGAGGTACTGCGCCCGGCCGAGCGGCGTCATCTCGCCGAACCACGAGGGAAGCCGCGCCTCGAGGCGCTCGGCTGGGTCGCCTCTCCCCGCCGCCCGCGCGAGGACGTCTGCGTCCAAGAGCGCGAGCAGGCGCGACGTGTTCGCAAAGCGCAGGCGGTGGCTGTAGAGCGGGTCGTCGGTCTCGGTGAGGCCCTTGCGGTAGAAGCCGACGAGGAACGCGCCCGAGCGCTTGAGGTCCTTGCCGATGAAGGCGTTGAGGCGGGTGAGCAGGAGAGGGCGCAGCGTCGACTCGGGCTCGCGCGCCCAGAAATGCCGCACCTTGTTCTCGCGGAAGATGTCGTAGCCGGCGAAGAGCTCGTCCGCGCCCTCCCCGGTCGTGACCACCTTGAGCCCGGCCTCGCGCACGGCCCGCGAGAGCCGGAGGAGCGGCGCCGGGGCGGTGCGGAGCGTCGGCTTCTCGGACATCTCGACCGTGCGCGGGAGCAGCTCGGCGATGTCCCGGGCGCCGACCGTCTCGCGCGTCAGGTCGAGGCCCTGGTCGCCGACGAGGCGGTCCTGGTAGGCGCTCTCGTCGAAGCGCTCGTCCTCGAACCCGATCCCGAACGAGTAGAGCGTCTCGTCCATCTGCTCCAGGGCGAACGCGACGATCGCGGAGGAGTCGAGCCCGCCGCTCAGGTACGCCGCGACCGGCACGTCCGCGCGCAGGCGAAGCCGCGTCGCGTCGGCGAGGAGCGCGTCGAGCTCCTCGGCGAGCGCCGCGCGCTCGGCCGGCGAGACGTCGCCCGCGTCGGAGAAGCGGAGGTCCCACCAGCGCCGCTCCTCCCGGATGCCCTCGGGGCCCGCGACGATGTAGTGGGCCGGGGCGAGCTCGCGGATGCCGGCGAAGGCCGAGCCGTCGGGCGAGACGCACCAGGTCGTGAACGTCTCCACGAGCCCGGACGGATCGAGCTCGCGGCGCGCGTCGGGATGGCGGAGGATCGCCTTCGCCTCGGACGCGAAGACGAGATCGCCCCCGAGCTCGGCGACGAAGAGCGGGCGGATGCCGAAGCGGTCGCGGGCGAGGAAGAGCTGTTGCTCGCGCCGGTCCCAGACCGCGAACGCGAAGTCGCCGTTCATCCGCTCGAGACAGGCGGGTCCCCACTCCTCGTAGGCGTGGGCGATCACCTCGGTGTCGCTCCTGGTCGCGAAGCGGTGCCCGAGGCCTTCGAGCTCCTGGATCAGCTCGACGTAGTTGTAGAGCTCGCCGTTCTGCATCACCCAGTAGCGGCCGTCCTCGTTCGAGAGCGGCTGGTCGCCGCCGGCGAGGTCGACGATGGCCAGGCGGTTGTTCGTCATCCCGAACGCCCCGTCGACGTACAGGCCCGTGCCGTCGGGACCGCGGTGGCGAAGCTCGCCGGCCATGGTCAGGAGCAACTCCCGCCGAGCCTCCGAGCCAGGGCGCGCGTAGATCCCGGCGATGCCGCACATGACCTTGACGATACGGGCCGTCCGGGCAGGCGGCAAGGGCAGAATCCGTTCAGGAAATCCTGGTCTTACGCGCGAAGCATTGCCTGCTACTCTCAGACCGTCGCCTCGCAGGTTCGGGCGACTTCTCTTTGTCCGTCATGCCCAGCCCCGACGCCATCGAACAGGAAGTCCGCCAGTTCCTGAGGGACAACTTCCCCCTGAGCGCGGACGGAGTCGCCCTCGACCGGGAGGACTCCCTCATCGAGGTCGGCGTCATCGACTCGACCGGCGTCCTCGAGCTGATCGGCTTCATCGAGGAGCGCTACGAGCTCACGATCGCGGACGAGGAGGTCCTCCCCGAGAACCTCGACTCGATCGCGAACATCACCCGCTTCGTCGGCGAGAAGACGGCGAGCGCGAATGGCGCAGGTTGAGCTGAGCGCCGAGACGCTCCGTCTCGACGCGGAGCGGACGGTCGAGCAGATCTCCGAGCGCCTCCGGGAGGTCGTCTACAAGGACCTCCGCCGGCGCGGCGCCGTGATCGGGCTCTCGGGCGGGGTCGACTCGAGCCTCGTCGCCCACCTCTGCGCGCACGCCTTCGGCCCCGAGCGGGTGCTCGGCGTGCTCATGCCCGAGGGCGAGTCCGCGCCGGACACGCTCGACCTCTCGCAGGTCGCCGCCGACGCGGCGGGCGTCGAGACGGTCCTCGAGGACATCACGAAGCTCCTCGACGCGGCCGGCTGCTACGAGCGCCGCGACGCGGCCATCCGCTCGGTCATGCCCGAGTACGCCGAAGGCTGGAAGGCGAAGATCGTCCTGCCGAGCCTCCTCGGCGACGCGCGCTACAGCCTCTTCACCGTCGTGGCCGAGTCGCCCGAGGGCGAGCGGCGCGAGGCCCGTCTGACGGCGACCGCCTACCGCGAGATCGTCGCCGCCACGAACTTCAAGCAGCGCGTTCGCAAGATGCTCGAGTACCACCACGCCGACCGGCTCGACTTCGCGGTCATCGGGACGCCGAATCGGCTCGAGTACGACCAGGGCTTCTTCGTCAAGAACGGCGACGGGTCCGCCGACGTGAAGCCGATCGCCCACCTCTACAAGACCCAGGTCTACCAGCTCGCCGAGCACCTGGGCGTGCCCGCGGTCATCCGCGAGCGCCCGCCCACGACCGACACGTACGCGCTCGAGCAGAGCCAGGAGGAGTTCTACTTCTCGGTCCCGTTCGACAAGCTGGACCTCTGCCTCTACGCCGTCAACGAGGGCCTGCCGGTCGAGGCGGCCGCGTCGGCGACGGGGCTCAGCGCCGAGGTGATCGAGCGGGTCTTCGAGGACATCGAGCGCAAGCGCCGGGCCGCCGCATACCTGCTCGCTCCTCCAATTTTGCTTACAAACGCCTAGCCGTTCGGAGGGGCCTCAGGGCCTCGTGATCATCCACACATGTGGACTCCGGCAGGTGGAGCCAGTTTCAACAAGTTTCTCCACCGGGCTTTGCACACGACCAAAGATGAGTTATGGTCTAGATCCTTCGTGTAGTCCGATCGAAAGGCGGCCCTTTCGATGAGTCCCTCTGAGCATCGTACGGCGGTACTGCTGGACCAGCACCCCCTCTGGCTGGAGGCGGTGGAGCAAGTCATCCACCGGATCGGTGTCGAGGTCAAAGGGAAGGCGACCTCGCCCGACCACGCCCTGGCCCTGATCGAGGAGCATGGTCCGAACCTCTTCGTCACGGGAATCGAGATGAGCGCCGGTGAGATGGACGGCCTCGAGTGTCTCGCCCTCGCGAAGCAGCGCAATCCCGAGCTCAAGGTCATCGTCCTCACGGCGTACGGGGATCCCCAGTACGTCGACGCGGCACTCGCCGCGGGTGCGGAGGCCTATGTGCTCAAGACCGCCCATGCCGACGACCTCGCTTCGGCGATCCGGCAGGCGTTCGACCATTCCATCTACCTCGCCCGCGGGCACAACGGCAAGCGCCAGCGCACCCGCGAGACCGTCGAGGAGGCCTGGGGCCTCACCCGGCGCGAGCTCGAGATCCTCACGCTCGTCGCCGAGGGGCACTCCAACGCTCAGCTCGCCCGCATGCTGTGGGTGACCGAGCAGACGGTCAAGTTCCACCTGTCGAACATCTACCGGAAGCTCAACGTCTCGAATCGAACCGAGGCGAGCCGGTGGGCGCAGGTGCACGGGCTGCTGCCGCTTCAGACGGCGCAGAGCACCGCAGCCTAGAACGTCCTCAGAAACGGAGCGCGGCCACCCCCCGACCAATCGGGGGCGGCCGCGCGCGCCCTGGAGGAGCGCCCAGCAAGGTTCGCCGGGAAGCGCTCGCGCGTCTATCCCCCGGAAGGGGTAAGCGGCCGGCGGACGGGATCGGGAATGGGAAAGCGGGCCACCCCGCTTGGTCTCCGGGATTGCCCGCTCACCCAAATGCGAGGGCCGTGCAGAGGGAAGGCTCACGACGTACCCTCGCCGCTTGAACGACGGCTGCGGCCAACCGCCGCTCGTCAGGCGAATGTACTGGACCGGCCGGTCGGAGGCTACTAGCCGTTCGACGGGACTCCCACAGGAGTGTCGGCCTCGCGCGCGTGCGTGTTAAAGGACCGTCAGGAGACGGAAGTCTTGACCGTCAGAAGACGGGAGTCTCGCGCCAGGTGCCCCACACCTCGCGCAGCGCGTCGCACATCTCGCCCATGGTCACGTACACGCGCGAGGCATCGACGATCGTCGGCATCAGGTTCCGGTCGTCGACGGCCGCGTCTGTCTTCAGGCGGGCAACCGCCTCCTCGACGGCGGCAGAGTCGCGGCGTCCCTTGAGCGACCGGACGCGGTCGACTTGCTTGTCCTCGAGCGCCTGGTCGACGCGGAGGATCTCGATCGGACGGGAATCTTCCTCCTGGAAGCGGTTCACGCCGACGATGACCCGCTGCCCCGCCTCCACCTCGTTCTGGAACCGGAACGACGCCTCGGCGATCTCGCGCTGGAAGAAGTTCTCCCGGATCGCGGCGATGACGCCGCCGAACTCGCGGATGCGCCCGAAGTAGTCGTAGGCCTCCGCCTCGAGACGGTTCGTCAGGTCCTCGACGAAGTACGAGCCGCCGAGCGGGTCGATCGTGTCGGTCACGCCGGTCTCGTGCGCGATCACCTGCTGCGTCCGGAGGGCGAGCTTCGCCGCGTGCTCGGTCGGCAGCGCGAGCGCCTCGTCGAAGGAGTTCGTGTGGAGCGACTGCGTGCCGCCGAGGACGGCGGCGAGCGCCTCGATCGCGGTGCGGACGATGTTCACTTCCGGCTGCTGCGCCGTGAGGGAGACGCCGGCCGTCTGGGTGTGGAAGCGCATGAGCCAGGACCGCGGGTTCTTCGCGCCGTAGCGCTCGCGCAGCTCGCGCGCCCAGATCCGCCGGGCGGCGCGGTACTTCGCGATCTCCTCGAAGAAGTCGATGTGCGCGTTGAAGAAGAACGAGAGCCTGGGGGCGAAGTCGTCGACGTCGAGCCCGCGGGCCATCGCCGCCTCGACGTAGGCGAACCCGTCGGCGAGGGTGAAGGCGAGCTCCTG
>DASSCF010000077.1:0-90585 GCA_035698025.1 Gaiellaceae bacterium | reverse complement strand
GCTGGTCGGGCGCGGCAAGGTCAGCCGCGAGGACGCGAAGGAGGTCGTCGACGAGGTCGTGGGCCGCTGGCGCGGCGAGGCGCTCCGCGTCGGCGAGCGCGCCGGGTCGACGCTCTCCGGGCTCTTCCGCGAGGTCGGCCTCGTCACCCGCCGCGAATACGAGGAGCTGGAGCTCAGGCTCGCCCAGCTCGAGCACCGCCTGCGACTGGTCGAGAAGGAGAAGTAGCGTGAGCTCGAGGCCCGCCGTGCGTCAGCTGGGGCGGATCTCGGAGATCGCCCAGGTCGCGGCAAAGCACGGCTTCGGCTACCTGTTCGAGACGCGCGGGCCCGGCGCGGTCCGCTCGCGCCGCGGCCGCGAGGTCGAGGCCGACGGCGGCGGCTCCCCGCGCGGCCAGCGCCTGCGCGAGATGCTCGACGAGCTCGGGCCGACCTTCGTCAAGTTCGGGCAGCTCCTCTCGACGCGCCCGGACATCGTCCCGCCCGACGTCGTCTTCGAGCTCAAGGCGCTCCAGGACTCGGTCAGCCCGTTCCCGTTCGACCAGGCGCGCGAGGTGGTCGAGTCGGAGCTCGGGCTCACGCTCGAGCAGCTGTTCGTCGAGTTCGACGAGACGCCGATCGCCGCCGAGTCGATCGGCCAGGTGCACCGCGCCGTGCTACCGAACGGGCGCCGCGTCGTCGTCAAGGTCCAGCGGCCGAACGCCCCGCGGCAGATCGAGGCCGACCTCGAGCTCATGTACCAGCTCGCCCGCCTCGCCCGCGAGCGGGTGCGCGCGCTCGAGTTCATCGACACGGTGGCGGTCGTCGACGAGTTCGCGCGTTCCATCCGGCAGGAGCTCGATTACCGCATCGAGGCCCGCAACGCCGAGCAGTTCCACAAGAACTTCGCCGGCCACCCGCACGTCCACGTGCCGCGCGTGTTCTGGAGCTACTCGCGCTCGCGCGTCCTGACGCTCGAGCTGCTGGAGGGCGTGCAGGTGCGCGATCTCGACGTCTCGCGCTACACGATGGAGGAGCGGCGCCGGCTGTCCTACCGCATCGCCGAGACCTGGATGGCGATGATCTTCCGCCACGGGTTCTTCCACGCCGACCCGCATCCGGCGAACATCCTCGTCCTCGAGGAGAGCGACAAGATCGGTCTCGTCGACTTCGGGACGGCCGGCCAGCTCGCGCCCGACGACTCCTCGAAGCTGACCGGCCTCTTCATCGACGTCGTCAACCAGAACGTCGAGGCGATCCCGCGCCGCCTGGCCGCCGTCGGAGTCAGGTACCCGAAGGACAGGGAGGAGGAGTTCGTCGTCGAGCTGCGCGCGATCTTCGACCGTTACTACGGCGCGAGCCTGTCCGAGATCGACCCGGTCCAGGTGATCCGCGAGGCCTTCGCGCTCATCTACCGGATGCACCTGACCCTGCCGACGCGCTTCATACTCCTCGACCGCGCGATCGCCACGCTCGGCTCCGTCGGCGTCGAGCTCTATCCCGACTTCAACGTCTTCGAGGTCGCGAAGCCCTACGCGCGCGAGCTGATGATCGAGCGCTTCACGCCGCAGCGGGTGGCCGCGCGCATGCAGAACGAGGCCCGCAACTACGCGAGCATGATGTTCGAGCTCCCGTACCAGGTGCACGACGTGCTCCAGGAGGTGCGCGACGGGCAGATCGAGGTCGGGTTCCGCCACGAAGGCCTCGAGAGCCTCATCCATCGCATGGACACGGCCTTCAACCGGATCGGCATCGCCATGGTCGCCGTCGGCGGCGCGGTCACGTCAGGGATCCTCGCGGCCATGGTCGAGGAGGGGCACAAGCTGCTGGGCATCTACTGGGTTGCCGCGGTCGGGCTCCTGTTCTCGACGATCCTCAGCCTCTGGCTCGTCTGGGGCGTCCTGCGCTCCGGCCGGCTGTGACGGCCTCCGACGCCGAGCTTCTCGAGCGCGCGGTCGCGCTCGCCCGGGCGAACGTGGAGGCCGGCGAGGAGCCGTTCGGCTCGCTCGTCGAGCGCAACGGGGAAATCCTCGGCCACGGCGTGAACACGACCCGGCGAGACGCGGACCCGACCGCGCACGCAGAGGTCGCCGCGGTGCGGGAGGCCTGCCGGCGGCTGGGGACGATCGACCTGGGCGGCGCGACCGTGTTCACGAGCTGCGAGCCGTGTCCTATGTGCCGCACGGTCGCCGTGCTCGCGGGCGTGGCCCGCATCGTCTACGCGGTGCCGGCGGAAACGGCGGCGGGCTACGGGTTCGCGCTCTCTCCGCCCGGCGCCGAGATCATGGCCGCCTGGCCGCTTCCGGACCTGCTCGAGCACGTGCCGACGCCCGGCGCCGAGGAGCCGTTCGAGCGCTTCACCGCGCCGGAGGCCGGGAGCCGTCCGCGGCCGGTCCAGGAACTGCGGACAGCCGTGACCGTGGAGGACTACGACGGCGTGCTCGCGTTCTATCGGGACGCCCTCGGCCTACCCGTGATCGAAGCCTGGGAGGACGGGGACGCCCGCGGCGTCATCCTCGACGCCGGCCGGGCGACGCTCGAGCTTCTCTCCGTGGCGCAGGCCGAGCTGATCGACGGCGTCGAGGTGGGGGAGAGGGTCGCCGGGCCGGTCAGGCTCGCGCTCGAGGTCGCCGACTCGGCGGCCACGGCCCGGAAGCTCGTGGCAGCAGGCGCGGAGCCGCTCGCCGACCCGGTTCTGACGCCGTGGAACGACCTCAACGTCCGCCTGCGCGTGCCCGGCGGGATGCAGCTGACGCTGTTCACGCCTTCGAAGCTGGCGGAGTAGGAAGGAGGCGGGCGACCGCGCCCGAAGGGGGTCGAATGCAGATCCTCTTCTGGTGGCGCCGGCGCAAGATCCTGCGCGCGTGGCGCCGCGGCACGATCGACTACGCGCAGGCGCGCTGGCGCATCGAGCGCCTGGCGCGCGGTCTCTAGAAGAAGCGCTCGACGCGCCGAACCTGGTCGGGATGGAGGCCGCCGTCGATGTGCGCGCGGTCGAAGCCGGGCCCGCCGTCGACCTCGTCGGGGCTCCCGTCGTAGGAGTAGACGATGTCGTTGCCGGCTCCCGCGAGGAGGACGTCGGGAGTGCCTCGGCCGCGGATCACATCCGCACCGTCGCCACCGAGGATCTGATTCCGCATGTCGTTCCCGCGGAGGTCATCGCCGAAGCGGCTCCCGATGATGCCCTCGACGTTGTCGAACTGATCGTCACCCTCGCCGAGCGCGTAGCCGTTCTTGAGGTCGACGATGACCCGGCCTCGGGTCAAGGTGTAGCGCAGCGTGTCTCTGTTACCACCGCCGTCCACGCCGTCAGTGCCTGGTCCGGGGGTGATCATGTCGGCGCCGGCGCCCGCAGTGATGAGGTCATTGCCCGTACGGCCCGCGATCCATTGGTTTCCGTTCCCACCGTCGAGGACGTCGTTTCCCGCACCGCCGTCAAGGGTGGCGCGGATGTCCCCGCTGACGAGATGGTCGTTGCCGTCGCTCCCGAAGAGCGACCCCAGGCAGGCGGCGCAGAGCGAAAGCTCGTCGTCTCCCGGCCCCCCGAGGACGCGGGCTGTCCCAGCCATGACCACGCCCGTGTCGTTGCCGTCGCGCAGCCACGCCGCCGGCGAGCCCTCCGTGCAGGTGACCTCATTGGCGCTCAGAGCGGTGCAGCCGGTGCCCGCGTCGATCGTGGCGCCGTTGTCGACGAAGGTCGTGTCGCCGGAGCCCGCGCTGATCTCCAGGTCGTTCGTCTCGCCGGGCCCGGCCATGAAGAAGGCCGTGCCTCCGCTCACCCACACCTCTGCGGCACTCGCCGGAGCCGCGGCGATGAGCGTGACGAGCCCGGCTGCAAGAGCGAGGCCGATGCGCCGCACACCTCAAGCATAGGGGAGCCGGCGGCTGCGGACGAGTGTGCGATTCCCTGCGCACGGCTCGTGACGCTTCCGTGCGAAAGGACATCTGGCTCGGCGTCGATCCCGTTGCTAGCTTCGCCGGCATGGGGGAAGCCGTCCTGGTCGTCGAGCACGAGGAGCCCAATCGGGCGTTCCTCTCGCAGCAGCTGACGGACGACGGCTTCGAGGTTTACGCCGCCGATCGTGCCACCTCGGCGCTGGAGCTCGTCGAGGCGGAGCGGCCCGATCTCGTCCTGCTCGACGCGATCCTCCCCGACGCCTCCGGGTTCGAGCTGTGCGGCCGGCTGCGGGCGGGGGAGCCGGGCCGCGCCTGGAACCGCGACGTCCCGGTGATCATGGTCAGCACGCGCGGCGACCCGGTCGACCGGGTCCGCGGCTTCGCCCGCGGCGCCGACGACTACGTCGTGCGCCCGTTCGTCTACGAGGAGCTCGTGGCCCGCATGCGGGCGGTCCTGCGCCGCGCGGGCCGCCCGAACCATCGCTGCCTGGCGGTGCGCGACATCGACATCGACCTGGCGTCCCGCGTCGTCCGCGTCGCCGGCGAGCCCGTGCAGCTCTCGGCGAAGGAGTTCGACCTCCTGGTCGCCCTCGCCGAAGATCCCGAGCGCGTCTTCCGCAAGGAGGAGCTGCTCCGGGACGTGTGGGGCTTCAGGTCGCTCGGCCGCACGAGGACGCTGGACTCCCATGCGAGTCGCCTGCGGCGGAAGCTGAACCGCGACGGCGAGGCCGCGTACGTCCTCAACGTGTGGGGTGTGGGGTACCGGCTCGTGAGCTCAACCTGACAACGAGAGGGCGGCCGGAGCCGCCCTCTCCCCCTACGTCAGGCGTAGGCCTTCTACTTGAACGAGAACTCCTGCGTCTGCGGGTTCAGGTGCTTGAGGTTCCTCGCACCGACCTGCTGGAACAGCGGCTTCCAGATGTTCAACCCTTCGCCGATGTTCGACTCGTAGAGCTCGCGGTTGTACCAGTACGTCGACCACGCGCCCGTCACGTCGCAGCAGAAGATCGTCCCGGGCGGGACGGGCTTCGGCGACGGGTCGCTCCAGGCGACGGTGAACGCGGCGGCCGGGTTCGTGAAGTCGACGACCCACGTCCCCGCCTGGTAGTTGCCGCTCACGAGGATGTTCCGCTTCTTCGTCGGGATCACGTTGTAGTTGTGGAGCGTGCAGTTCTCGGTCGGACCCTGCGCGCGTGGGAGGGTCCAGGTGCCGAGGAGCGCGCCCGTGTCTGTGTCGTAGAAGAAGAAGCTCCGGTCGAGCGGCGGGTCGGTCGCCTCGCACGCGGCCGCCACGCCGCCGCCCGGCTCGTGGCCGAAGATCACGATCTCGCCGTCCCAGCTGAACGCCGCCGAATGGCCGACCGTCACCGTCGGGACCACGACGTGCCGCAGGTGGAGTGGGTCAGTCAGCGATCCGCCCCCGGATCCGCCGAGGCTGAAGAGGTCGAAGCCGTCTCCGCCGGCACACGCCGCCTTCATTACGTCGCCGAGGATGACGCCCATGTCATGGCACGGATGCTCGAGAGGCTCGGAGCCGAGCCAGCGGGCATCCTCGGGGCTGCGCAGCGGGACTTCGATGATGTCGATGAAGTTGCAGCCGCCGGCCGCGTTCGAGTAGACAATCACGCGGCGGTTCTTCTTGTCCGGGACGAGCGTTGCCGTGTGGGAGCCGCACTGGAGCCTCACGGACGCGATCAGCTCGGGATTCTTCTTGTCCCCGATGTCGAAGACGTGCACGCCCTCCCAGCCGGCGGGCACCGCCTGGCCGTCGCAGGTCAACCCGGCGCCGAAGGGCCCGGGCGAGCCTGCGGCGGTGTTCCAGGACCGGACGAGAATGTTGTTCCAGACGACGACGTCACCCTGGTTTCCGTCACAGAACGTGCGTGAGACGGTCGTCGGGTTGTTCGGGTTCTTGATGTCCCGGATCGAGAAGCCGTCCCAGTTGCCCTGGTAAGCAAAGCGTCCCCAGAACGCGATGTCGGTGTTGATGTCCGGATTGGCGCCGCCGAAGCCGCCGAGAACCGCCGGCTCCTCGATGTGGCCGAGCGGCGCGAGATTGACGGCCGGATCGGTCGTGTGACCGGCGCCGGCGGCGAACGGAAACGTCAGCAAGCCGCAGACGAAGGCCCCCAGGACCAGCGCGCGTAGAGCTCTTGGCATGGTCACCTCCTAATAAGACGAAACCCGGTTGCAGGCGACGGCTGAAGGCCCCCCGGAGACCCGGCCTGACGCGCGAGAACGACTGACGCATCGGCTCCCCAATCGCCCACTGCGCGAGGATTCTCCTCCACGTCCCACGTGACGTCAAGCACAAGTTCGGAAGCGACGAGGGCGGCCCGGAGGGCCGCCCTCGTGTCGATCCGGATGCGGAGCGAGCTACCTGCTCTTGCCCCGCTTGGCCTTGATAGTGAACTCCTGCGTCTGCGGGTTTAGGTACCGCAGGTTGAAGTTGCCCTTCACCTTCGGGCCCGTGTACTCGAAGATGTTGAGGCCCTCGGTGATGTTCGTCTCGTAGATGTAGTCGTTGTACCAGTACGACGACCACGCTCCGCCGAGGTCCGTCGGGACGATCGGCGGCGGATCCGACCAGGCAAGCTCGACCGGGTTCGCCGGGTCCGTGAACTCGACGACGCTCGTTCCCGACTGGTAGCTGCCGTGCACGAGGATGTCTCGGCCGTTCTTCAGCGGGACCGTGTTGAGGTTGTGCAGCGTGCAGTTCTCCGTCGCAGACTGCGTCCTCGTCATCGTCCACTGGCCGAGCTTCGTGCCGTCGTCGCCGTCGTAGAAGAAGTACGTCCGGTTGAGCGGAGGATCGGTCGCCTCGCACTCGGGAGCGACACCGCCGCCGGGCTCGTGCCCGAAGATGATCACTTCGCCGTCCCACGACCACGAAGCCGAGTGCCCGATCGTCACGCCGGGCTCGGTGATGTGGAAGAGGAGGAGCGGATCGACGAGCGAGCCGCCGTTCGAGCCGCCCAGGCTGAAGACCCGGACACCCTCGCCGCCGGCACAGGCCGCCTTCATCGTGTTGCCGAGGATGACGCCGGTGTCATGGCACGTGTGATCCGTGGGCTCGGCCCGGATCCACGATGCGGAGCCAGGGTCCTTGAAGGGCACCTGAAGGACGTCGATCCACGGGCACTCGTTGTTCGAGTTGTTCGAATAGACGATCAGGCGCTTGTTCTTCTTGTCGGGGATCCCCGTCGCGGTGTGCGTGCCGCAGGGCAGGTCGATCGATCCCACGAGCTTCGGCGCCTTCATGTTCGAGATGTCGAAGATGTGGACGCCCTCGAACCCGGCCGGCACAGGGGCGCCGCCGCAGGTCGTCGTCCCGGACGCCGGAGCGTCCCAGGTGCGCACGACGATGTTCTTGTAGACGACCACGTCACCCTGGCCGCCGTCGCAGAACGCGCGGCCTACCTGCTTCGGGTTGTCGGGGTTCCTGATGTCGCGGATGTTGAAACCATCCCAGTTGCCCTGGATGGCGAACTTGCCCCAGAACGCGATGTCCGTGTGGATGTCCGGGTTCCCGACAGCCGGGTTGATCAGGCTCGCCGGCTCGAGGATGTGGCCCCGAGGGACGAGGTTCGGCGTGTGCGGGTCCGTGGTGTGACCGGCTCCTGCAGCGAGCGGAAACGCGACGATCCCGATCGCGAGCGCGAGGAGAACCGGTATTCGGAACAGATGCTTCATCGCCACCTCCTACCTGGCAGTCCGCGAGATTTCAGGCATGCGGGAGCAGCGTCGGCCCGACTCGAGTGGTGCAAGCAAGTAGTCAACGGCCCCTCCCGCGTTGCCTGCCAAGTCGGGAGTATGCCTACTCCGGTCGTTTAGTGCCAGAAAACGGAGCGGCCGCCTCCCGGCGGCCGCTCCTGAGCGTACGTCTCCGAGCTCGGTCTAGCGGTCGATCGTGAACTCCGCGGTCTGCGGGTTCGAGTACGGCGTACGGAGGTACGTCGCGACGGCCGGGTCGTCCAGGCGCCAGATGAGCAGGCCCCAGACGAGGTCGGACTGATAGATCCGGCCGTTGTACCAGTACGTCGACCAGTCGCCGCCGGCGAAGCCGTCCGCGAACGCGGGCGGGTCGGCGTAGGCGATCTCCTTCGCCGCCGCCGGGTTCGTGAAGTCGACGACGCTGATCCCGGACATGTAGTTGCCGGCCACGAGGACGTAGCGCGGCTTCCCGTTCTTGTTCTTCAGCGGGACGATGTTGTAGTTGTGGATCGTGCACGCCTCGTCGACGCCCTGGTCGCGCGGCAGGATGAACTTGCCGAGCAGCGCGCCGGTCTCGACGTCGAAGAAGAAGTACGACTTCATGTCGTCCGTCTGGACGGTGCCGCCCGGAAGGACAGTGCCGGTCTTGGTGCAGCGCGGCTGCACGCCGCCGCCCGGCTCCCACCCGAACACGACGACCTTGCCGTCGTACGTGAATGCGGCCGAGTGCCCGGAGGACGGGATGCCCGGGAGGATGTGGTGCATCTTCATGGGCTCGTCGAGGGATCCGCCGTCGGGGCCGCCGAGGCTGTAGATGCCCAGGCTGTTACCCCCGGCGCACCCGAGCTTCATGGCCGAGCCGAGGATGACCCCGATGTCATGGCAAGGATGCCCGTCGGTGGGAATCTGTCGGAGCAGACGCGCACCCGCCGGGTTGGCGAGCGGGATCTCGACGATGTCGAAGTTCTGGCATGTTCCGCTCGAGCTGCCGACATAGACGATCAGCCGGTTGTTCGCGAGGTCGGGGACCATCGTCTGCGTGTGCGATCCGCACTGCAGGTCGACCGACGCGATCAGGTCGGGGTTCTTCTTGTTCGTGATGTCGAAGATGTGCAGCCCCTCGAAGCCCGGCGGCACGAAGTCGCCGTCACAGGAGGCCCCGGCCGGGCCCGTGTTCGAGTTCCACGAGCGCGAAAGGATGTTTCCGTAGATGGCGATATCGCCCTGGTTCCCGGGGACGGCGCCGGTCGGGTTCTTGGGTGCGCACTCCTCGTAGTCGATGATCTCCTTCGGCCGCGACGGGAACGTCACGTCGACCAGCCGGAAGCCGTTGTAGTGGCCCTGGACGACCATGTCGCCCCAGAACGCCAGGTCGGAGTTGATGAAGTTCGACTCCGGGCCCGTCGTGGGGACGCTGCGCTCGGAGAACGAGAGCGGCGTCAGGTTGGGCGTGATCGCCCAGTTCTGGACGAGCGGGATCTTCGGCGGAGTCGCGCTGAGCGGCGCCGCGACGAGCCCGATCGCAAGCGCGCTGAGTACCAGCAGCAAGCGGAGCTTCACGTACCACCTCCATGGTTTCGCGGGGAAGCCCCCTGTGCGGCCGGCCCCCCTCTGCCTGCCTGACGCCGGGGAGTCTCAAGCGTCCGCCGCCGTCCTGTCAAGCGGACTTAACGAGGGAGGCCGCCTTGCGGCGGCCTCCCGTTCGAGCTTCGCAACGAAGCGAGGCTTACCTGTCGATCGTGAACTCCTGGGTCTGCGGGTTGAGATGGCCGGTCCGCAGATACGTGTCGACTGCGGAGTCGTTCAGCCGCCAGATCGTGAGCCCGCGCGTCATGTCGGACTCGTAGATCCGCCCGTCGTACCAGTAGCTCGACCAGTCGCCGCCGCCCTCGATGCCGACCGGAGGATCCGGGTCGACGAGGGGAGGCGGATCGGCGAACGCGATCTCCTTGGCGTTCGTCGGGTCGGAGAAGTCCACCACGTTCGTCCCCGCCTGGTAGGCGCTCGAGACGAGTATGTAGCGCGGCTTCCCGTCCTTGTTCTTCAGCGGCACGATGTTGTAGTTGTGCCACGTGCAGTTCTCGAGGTCGGACTGCGGCCTCGGATGCAGGAACGAGCCGATCTGCTCGCCCGTCTCCACGTCGATGAAGAACACCCTGCGGTCGACGTCCGCGCTCGTCGCCTGGCACCGCGCCTGCGTCCCGCCGCCGGGCTCGTGCCCGAAGACGAGGACCTTGCCGTCCCAGGTGAACGCCGCCGAGTGACCGACCGTGACGCCCTCGACCATCTTGGAGTAGAGGATCTTCGGATCTTCGAGCGAGCCGCCCTCGGCCGGGTCGATCGTCCAGACGGTGTAGCCGTCGTGACCCGCGCACGCGACCTTCATCGCGTCACCGAGGATCACGCCGGTGTCGTGGCACGAGCGCTCCGGCGTCTCGGGCATCATCGCCGTGGCGACGTTGCCCGTCGCGGGCAGGCCGGCCTTGATCACGGCGCCGTCGGTCTGCGAGACCATCATCGCCGGGATGTTGACCGTGTGGCCCGGGTCCTCGCCGCCGAGCGTGATCGGCGCCCCCGGGACGTTGTTCACGACGACCACGGCGACGGCTCCCGCCGCCTGGGCATTCTGCGCCTTCAGGAGGAACCCGCAGCCGGTCGGGCCGCGGTCGACGACCGCGATGGCGCCGGCCGGGAACCCGATGAGCGGGCCGCACCCCTGCGAGGGCGTGGCGGCCGGGTTGGCCGGGTCGGGGCCGTTCACGACCACGAAGCTCCCGGCGATCCCGGACTCGGGTGCCATCGTGCCCCAGTTGGCGCCGCTCGCCACGTACGTCCCGGCCGCGGGGGACGGGGCGTTGACGGTGACGACGTTCGGCAGCGCCGGGACCGGGTCACCCGAGGGCTCGAAGCGCAGGAAGTGCGCCCCGGCCGGGTTCGCGAGCGGGATCTCGACGATCTCCAGGCCCGCGCACGGGACGCCGGTGGTGGAGCTGTTGTAGATGAGGACGCGCCCGTTGGCGACGTCCGGCACCAGCGTCTGCGTGTGCGACCCGCACGGCAGGTCGACCATCGCCACGACGTCCGGGTCGAGCTTGTTCGAGATGTCGAACACGATCAGGCCCTCAAAGCCGACCGGAACGGGATCGCCGTCACAGGTCTGCCCGGCCCCTGCGTTCGAGTTCGAGGAGCGGACGAGGATGTTGCCCCAGATGGTGATGTCGCCTTGGTTCCCGCCCTGCCTGTTCCCCTGCGGATAGCAGTCGGTGTAGTTCAGGATCACCTTCGGGCGCGACGGGAACGTGATGTCGTGGAGCACGAATCCGTCGTAGGTGCCTTGCACGGCCATGTCGCCCCAGAACGCGAGGTCGGAGTTGTAGACCCCGTCGTCGGGAGCGGCGCTCTCGAGCGGAACGGGATTCGCCGAGAATCCGACCGCCGTCAGGTTGGGCGAGATCGCCCAGTTGTCGACGTGCGGAACATTCGGGCTCGCCGCGAGCGGTGCGGCGACGACCCCGATGCTCAGCGCGAGAAGCGCGAGCACGAGCTTCAACTTCCCCACAGGTACCTCCCCTTTGTTCGCCGGGGAGCCCTCCAGCCCATCACGCCGCGCGATGCCTGCTGCCATCGAGATGGTCGAGCTGGCTCCCCTGATGCCTGCCGACGGCCTCAAGTTTTCGCCTATTGCCTTCGTCTTGTCAAGACGAGGGAGGCCGCCTTGCGGCGGCCTCCCTGACGAACCTCGATCAGCGCGTCGTTATCGACGGATGCTGAACAGCGTGGTCTGCGGGTTGTTGGCGCCCGTGGTCCGGAGGTACGTGTCGACCGCCGGGTCGTCGAGGCGCCAGATGACCAGGCCCCTCGTGATGTCGGACTCGTAGAGTCGTCCGTTGTACCAGTACGTGGACCAGTCACCGCCGAGCTCGATGCCGACGGGCGGGTTCGGGTCGACGAGCGGCGGCGGATCCGCGTACGCGATCTCCTTCGCGTTCGCGACGTCGCTGAAGTCGATGACCGAGATGCCGGACTGGTAGTTGCCGCTGACCATCACGTAGCGCGGCTCCCCGTTCTTGTTCTTCAACGGAACCATGTTGAAGTTGTGCGTCGTGCAGTTTTCGACGTTCGTCTGCGGCCGCGGGATCGTGAACTGGCCCGCGGACGCGGCCGTCTCGGCCTCGACGAAGAAGAACGTCCGCTCGAGCGGGTTGTCGGTGGCCTCGCAGTTGGCGCCGCTGCCGCCGCCCGGCTCGTGCCCGACGACGATGTACTTGCCGTCGTACGTGAACGTGGCGGAGTGACCGAGCGAGATGCCGCCCGTCACCTTCAGGTAGAGCCACTTCGGATCCACCAGCGAGCCGCCCTTGGCGGGATCGGTGGTGAACACGTTGATGCCGTTGCCCGATGCGTCGGCGCCGGCGCAGGCGACCATCTGGATGTCGGCGAGCGCGACGGACGTGTCATGGCACGAGTGGTGCATGTCCGGCGGCATCGCCGGGTCGCCCGAGGGCTCGAAGCGCAGGTACGAGGACGCGGCCGGGTTGGCCAGCGGGACCTCGACGATGTCGATGCCGGCGCACGAGGTGATCGTCGGGTCGTTCGGGTCGCCGCCGAAGACGGTGCCCGCCGACGAGTTCGAGTAGATCAGCAGCCGGTTGTTGGCGAGATCGGGCACCAGCGTCTCCGTATGCGAGCCGCACGGCGTGTCGACGAACGCGACCACGTCGGGGGCCTTCGGGTTGCTGATGTCGATGATGTGCACGCCTTCCTGGCCGCGCTCGCCGAGCGGCTCCTGTGCCGGCTCGCGGAACATGGGCCAGTCGCCGCAGAACGCGCCCGGCGTCGTGAACCGGAGCGGATCGCTCGTCGGGATTGTCTGGCCTGCCATCGGGTGCCCGGCCGGGTAGACCGGAGCCGGCGTGGCGGAGTTCCAGGAGCGGATGACCAGGTTGCCCCAGACGATCACGTCGCCCTGGTTGCCGACCGTGTTGGTCGGAGCCGCACACTGCTCCCAGTTCACGATCTCCTTCGGACGCGACGGATAGGTCACGTCGATGAGGCGGAAACCGCCGTACGTGCCCTGGACGACCATGTCGTCCCGGAACGCCAGGTCGGAGTTGAAGACCCCGTCCCTGTTATCGGGCGAGTTGTTGTCGATCGGGACGACGCGCGCGGAGTACCCCAGCGCGGTCAGGTTGTCTGTGACCGCCCAGTTGCTTACGTGCGGGACGCCCGGCGTCGCGCCGAGCGGCGACGCAATGAGCCCGACCGCAAGCGCAACCAGCGCAAGCGCAAGCTTGACCTTCACCACCAACCACCTCCACTTGTTTGCGGGAGTCGAAACGGAGACGCGACGGCGTCCGTGCTCCGTGCCCCTACCGGCCCCGGCCCCCTGGCCTGCCTGTGCGGGCAAGTCTCTTTCCCTTCAGACCACCTTGTCAAGTGGGGTCGTCAAGGAGACAGGAGGGAGGCCGCCTTGCGGCGGCCTCCCGTTCGAGCTTCGCGTGAGCGCGAGGCTTACTTGTCGATCGTGAATAGCTGCGTCTGCGGGTTGTTGGAGCCCGTGGTCCGGAGGTACGTGTCGACCGCCGAGTCGTCGAGGCGCCAGATGAGCAGGCCCCTCGTGATGTCGGACTCGTAGATGCGGCCGTTGTACCAGTAGGAGGACCAGTCACCGCCGAGCTCGATGCCGACGGGCGGGTTCGGGTCGACCAGCGGCGGCGGATCCGCGAAGGCGATCTCCTCCGGGAAGCCGATGTTGCTCCAGTCGATGACAGAGATGCCGGACTGGTAGTTGCCGCTGACCATCACGTAGCGCGGCTTGCCGTTCTTGTTCTTCAGCGGCACGAAGTTGTAGTTGTGGGTCACGCAGTTCTCGAGGTTCGTTTGGAGCCTCGGGATCGCGATCTTCGCGACCTGCGCGCCCGTCTCCGTGTCGTGCATGAAGAACGTCCGCTCGTTCGGCGGATCCAGCGGGTCGCACTCGGCGCCCGAGCCGCCACCCTGCTCGTGGCCGACGACGACGTACTTGCCGTCGTACGTGAACGAGGTGGAGTGGCCGATCCCGTTGCCGCCGGTGATGGCGTCGTACAGGAACTTCGGATCGGCCTTTGATCCGCCCTTGGCCGGATCCATCGTGTAGATCGCTGCACCCGGCTGGCCGGCGCAGCCCACGAGATTGGCATCGCCGAGGATCACGGACGTGTCATGGCACGGATGGTGATCGTCCGGCGGCATCGCGGGGTCGCCCGAGGGCTCGAAACGCAGGTACGACGACGCTGCCGGGTTCGCAAGCGGAACCTGGATGACGTCGATGCCGGCGCACGAGGTGATCGTCGGGTCGTTCGGGTCGCCACCGAACACCGTCCCTGCGGACGAGTTCGAGTAGACGAGCAGCCGGTTGTTGGCGAGATCGGGCACCAGCGTCTCCGTGTGCGAGCCGCACGGCGTGTCGACGAACGCGACCACGTCGGGAGCCTTCGGGTTGCTGATGTCGATGATGTGCACGCCTTCCTGGCCGCGCTCGGCGAGCGGCTCCTGCGCCGGCTCGCGGAACATGGGCCAGTCGCCGCAGAACGCGCCCGGCGTCGTGAAGCGGAGCGGATCCGAGGTCGGGATCGTCGTGCCCGCCATCGGGTGCCCGGCCGGATACACCGGTGCGGGCGTGGCGGAGTTCCAGGAGCGGATGACCAGGTTGCCCCAGACGATCACGTCACCCTGGTTGCCGACCGTGTTGGTCGGGCTTGCGCACTGCGTCCAGTCGATGATCTCCTTCGGCCGCGACGGGTAGGTGACGTCGATCAGCCGGAACCCGGAGTACGTCCCCTGAACGACTGTGTCGTCCCGGAACGCGAGGTCGGAGTTGAACACGCCCTGTCCGGGGACGGTGTTGTCGAGCGGGACGGGGTTCGACGAGAAGCCGAGCGCCGTCAAGTTGTCGGACACCGCCCAGTCCTTCACGACGTCGCCCGCACTGGGGTTCGCACCCAGCGGCGAGGCGATCAGCCCGACGGCCAGCGCAACGAGCGCCAGCGAGAATTTCAGTTTCACTACGGAAACCTCCTCATTCGCGGCAGGGTCTCGCCCACGGACGCAAACGGCGACCCGTGCGAACATCCCGGATGTTCACCTTGGCTCCCCCAACTGCCTGCCTGACCGGGCGATCTTGCGCCTTTTCCATCCTCGGTGTCAAGCGGGGTCGGAAAGCACGAGGCCGCCCGTGCGGGCGGCCTCGTTTCGCTTCGTCGGGGACGTGACTGCTGCTACTTGCCGATCGAGAACTCCGCCGTCTGCGGATTGAGGTGGTCCGTCCGCAGGTAGGACGTGACCGCAGGGTCGTTGAGGCGCCAGATGAGCAGGCCCCTCGTGATGTCCGACTCGTAGATGCGGCCGTTGTACCAGTAGGTCGACCAGTCGCCGCCGAGCTGCGTCGGGACGAGCGGCGGCGGGTCGGCGTAGGCGATCTCCTTCGCCGCGGCCGGGTTCGTGAAGTCGACCACGCTGATGCCGGCCTGGTAGTTGCCGCCGACGAGCACGTAGCGCGGCTTGCCGGCCTTGTTCCTGAGCGGGACGACGTTGTAGTTATGGATTGTGCAGTTCTCCGCTGCGGTCTGCGGCCGCGGCAGGACGAACTGTCCGAGTTTCGCACCCGTGTCGGCGTCGTAGAAGAACCAGCTCTTCTTGACCGCCGGGTCGGTCGCCTCGCACTCGGGCGCCGAGCCGCCGCCGGGCTCCCAGCCGAGGATGATGACCTCGCCGTCGAACGTCAGCGCGGCGGAGTGCCAGTTCCCGTTGCAGAGCGGGTTACCGGGCTCGTTGCAGACCCCGGGCTCCGAGATCGTGAACAGGAACACCGGGCTCGTCAGGCTGCCGCCCGGTGTCGAGTTCGCGCCGATGTCGTAGACGTTGGCGTGGTCGTGGCTCGCGCACACGAGCTTGTTGACGTTGCCGAGGATGACGCCGCTGTCATGGCAGGCACCGGCTTCCATGAGCGGGACGGTGCCGATGACGCTGGCGCCGGCGAGATTGTTCAGCGGCACCGCGACGATCGAGATGAACGGCGGCGCCGAGCCGGACGTCTGGTTGTAGATGAGCACGCGGTTGTTCGCCAGGTCCGGGACGAGCGTCGCGGTGTGCGAGCCGCCCGTCGTGGGCACCTGCGCCACGAGCTGCGGGTTCCCGAAGTTCGAGAGGTCGAAGACGTGCATCCCTTCGAACCCGGCCGGGATCGGCTGCCCGTCGCACGTCACGCCCGCGGGTGCCGGCGTGTTGTACGAGCGCACGAGCAGGTCGGGCTTGTCCTTGCTGTCACCCCAGATGACGATGTCACCCTGGTTCCCGTTGCAGGGCTGGAAGAGCACTTCCTTCGGCCGCGACGGGAACTTGATGTCGACGATCCGGAACCCGTCGTATGAGCCCTGGAACGCGTAGTCGCCCCAGAAGGCGAGATCCGAGTTGAAGACACCCGCTGCCGGGTTCGGCCGCGGCGCGAACCCTAGCGGCGTCAGGTTGTCGGTCACCGCCCAGTTCGCCACGACGGGGACGCTGGGCGGCCCGGATGCGCTGAGCGGCGCGGCCACGATTCCGATCGCGACCACCGCGAGCGCGGCGAAGAGCTTGAGCTTGCTCATTGGCACCTCCCTGGTGTCGAGGGAAGGCCGTGCCGAGGCATGCCTTGACGGCGGCTAAGGCTGACAGACGTCATCGGCACGACGGCTCCCCCAAGGTTGCCGATTCGCTGCAGTCTTAACACGCCTCGGAGGGCTGTCAAGTAAGCGTTCTGAGACGTTCAGGTGAAGAGTCGGACCACTGCGGTGGATGCCGCGGCAGCGATCACGACGACGAGAAGCGGTGCCCGGAGCAGGATGGCGACGATCGCCGCGCCAAGCCCGACCAGGCGGGCGTCGAGGACGATCTCCTCGTCGCCGCCGGCGACCTGCGTGACCACGAGTGCCGCGAGGAGCGCGGGGGCGAGGAGCGCGACGACGCCCGTGAGATGCTCCGGCAGCGGCCGTCCACCCAGGAGCACCGGCCCGACCGACTTGAGGACGATGGTGGCCGCGCCGACGACGATGACCGCGATCCACGCGTCGCTCACGGGCGCCTCCAGCCGATCAGGCAGGCCGCCGCCGCCGCGACGATCGGGACGCCGGCCGGCGTGAAGGGGAGGAGCGCGAGAGCGATCGTCGCGCCGAGCACCGCCGCCGCGAGCGCGCGCCGCGTCCGCACCTGCGGCACGAGCAGGGCGAGGAAGAGGGCGGGGAAGGCGGCATCAAGGCCGAGGTCAGCGGGGTCGCCCAGCGCGTCGCCGGCGAGGACGCCGACCACTGTTCCGGTGTTCCAGCAGGCGTACAGGGCGAGCCCGCCGCCGACGAGCAGCTTGCCGTCGAAATGCCCGTCCGGGCGCCTGGACATCGCCCAGGACTCGTCCACGATGAGCTGCGACTCGAGCAGTCGCCGCAGCCTGCTGCCCGTGAGGACCGGCGCGACGGAGACGCTGATCGGCGCGTAGCGCGCGTTCAGGAGCGTCGCCGCCGCGATCGCCGAGACGACGCCCCCCGCCGCGCCGAGGATCGACGCGACCGCGAACTGGGCCGAGCCGGCGAAGGTCGTCAACGACATGACGATCGCCTCGACCGAGCCGATCCCGGAGGCCTTGGCGAGCACGCCGAAGGAGACCGCGAACGCGAACGCGGCGACGCCGATCGGCGCGATTTTTCGCGCCCCGTCGCGGTAGCCGGGGCTCACGCGTCCAGGACCCAGTCGCGCGTGAGGAAGAGCCAGAAGGCGAGCCCTGCGTAGGGCCCGTAGCGGCGGAACCGCCTGATGATCGTCGTGTCCTTCGCCTTGCGCCCGCCGTTGAGTGACGCGTACTTCGGTCGCGTCCAGGAGTCGAGCACGAGCCGGGAGTAGCGGCCCAGCAGCATCATCACGTGCGCCGCGGCGTAGGGCCCGACCCCGGGAAGCGCGAGCAGGCGCTCCGCGACCTCGTCGTCCGGAAGGTCCTCGCGGCTCGCAAGGGCGAGCTCCTCGAGGTCGAGGTCGCCCGATGCGACGTCCGCCGACAGCGTGCGGAGATACGCGCCGCGGTAGCCCGCCCGGACGACGTCCCGGTAGAAGGTCTCGTCGGCGGCGGCCATGGCAGCGGGCGTCGGGAAGGCGCGGCCGTACGGGCCGTCGGCCGCTGCGCCGGCGGCAGGCTCGCCGAGGTGCTCCACGAGCGCACCCACCATGCGTTCGGTCGCCGACCAGGCGCAGTTGGTCGTGCAGATCGTCTTCACGACCTCCTCGAACACGGTCGGGCTGCGCACGAGGCGGCCGGCGCCCGCGGTGACCCAGGAGAGGTCGGGGTCGTCCGCGGCGAGCGCGTAGAAGCCGGAGAGGTCCTCGTCGAGTCGGAGCACGTGCGAGACGGCGGTGACGAGCTCCCCGGACTGGCGCTTTCCGGGTGCGCGTCCGGTCACGGAGATCCGGGCATTGCCCGGGATGCCCTCGCCGATCAGGACCGTCCGCGGCTTCGAGCCGGGGAGGGGGACCGTGATCTCGAGCGTCCTCGCCTCCTCGTCGATCTGCATCGGCGGCAGGTCTACGAGCCCGTGCGACTGGATCGCCCGCCAGAGGTCGACGGGCTCACCGCCCGCGCCGACGAGCGGGAGCTCCGCGCTCCAGGACACGCCACCCCGCGTCACCGTCCCATCGTCTCCTCTGGTCGCTGCGTAACCGATGATCTAGCATAGATGGTTATGAGCACCCAGACCGCGCCCGGCGAGCTGGAGCGCGTCCGCGACTTCGTGAACACGTTCGACGTCGAAACCGGTGCCGACGGGCTCTCGAGCCCGGAAGCGCTCCGCGTCTGGCTGCACGGCCACGGCCTCTCTCCGGGGCGAACCGCCAGCCGTGCGGACCTCGTCGCGGCCCGCCGCCTTCGCGAGGCCATTCGCGCGCTCCTGCTCGAGAACAACGGGCTCAGCGTGCGCAAGGAGGCGGCGTTGACCCTCAATCGCGCCGCGGCCCGGGCTGGGGTGAGCCTTCGCTTCGACTCCGGCGGCCGAGTTCGGCTCGAGCCGGCGGCGCGCGGGGTCGACGCCGCGCTCGGGCGACTCGTAGCCATCGCGGCCTCGGCCATGGTCGACGGAACGTGGGCGCGCCTGAAGGCCTGCCGGGCGGACGACTGCCACTGGGCGTTCTACGACCACGCCCGAAATCACTCCCGGCACTGGTGCTCGATGGCCGTGTGCGGCAATCGGACGAAGGCCCGGACGTACCGGCAACGCCACGCGCGCTGACGACGCGGCGTCGGGCCGCCGTGGTAGACGTGCGCCGTGGCGATCCTCGGCATCGACGTCGGCGGCACGTTCACGGACGCTGTGCTGCTGACCGGCGGGGAGCTGCGGACGGCCAAGGTCCCGACCGTCCGTGCGCAGGAGCATTCGGTCGTCAAGGCGGCCGCCGCGGTCGGCGCCGACGCCGGTGAGCTCGACCGTTTCACGCACGGCACGACCATCGCCACGAATGCACTCCTCGAGCGCAAGGGAGCGAGGACGGCCTTCGTCGGGACCGCCGGCTTCGAGCACGTCCTGCACCTCCGGCGCCAGACGCGGGCACACCTGTATCGGCTCTGCGAGCACCATCCCGACCCACTCGTCCCGCTCGACCGCTCCGTCGGCGTCCACGAGCGCATCGGGGCCGACGGCGTCGTTGAGCCGCTCGACCTCGGGTCGCTCCCGGACCTGGACGCGGAGGCGGTCGCCGTATGCCTCCTCTTCTCGTTCCGCGACTCGACGCACGAGCGCCTCGTCGCGGAGGAGGTCCGGCGGCGCCTTCCGAACGCTCACGTCGTCGCCTCACACGAGGTTGCCCCGGAGTTCCGGGAGTACGAGCGCGCGGCGACGACGACCGTCGACGCGTATCTCGGACCCGTCCTCGCGGACTACCTCGGCTCGCTGGCGGCGCGCTGCCGGGAGGCCGGCCTGTCCGAGCCTCTCGTGATGCGCTCGTCGGGCGGCGTGTGCACGCTCGCCGAAGCGGCCCGGCATCCGGCGCTGGTGCTCGTCTCGGGCCCGGCGGCGGGCGTCGTCGGCGCAGCACGCATCGCGCGGCTCGCGGGCGTGGAGAACGCGATCGCGTTCGACATGGGCGGGACGTCGACCGATGTCTGCCTGATCGAGGAGGGCCACGTCGAGCGCACGGCGGAGCGAGAGGTCGGCGGCTTCCCGATCCGCCTGCCGATGGTCGATCTCCAGACCGTCGGCGCCGGCGGCGGCTCGATCGTCTGGCGCGACGCCGGCGGTGCCCTCCGGGTCGGCCCGCAGAGTGCGGGCGCCGACCCCGGGCCTGCCTGCTACGGCCGCGGCGGCCTCGAGCCGACGGTCACCGACGCGAACCTCGTGCTCGGACGGCTACCGGCCAAGCTTGCCGCCGGGCTCGAGCTCGACCGCGCGGCGGCCGAGCTCGCGCTGGGCGACTTCGACGCGGACGCCGTGATCGACGTCGTCAACGCGGAGATGCTCAGGGCGCTGCGCCTCGTCTCGGTCGAGCGCGGACACGACCCCCGGGACTTCGCCCTCGTCGCCTTCGGCGGCGCCGGACCGCTGCACGCGTGCGAGCTCGCCGACGAGCTGGGCATCCGCAAGGTCCTGGTTCCCGCGGCAGCGGGCGTCCTCTCCGCCCTCGGGCTCGTGGCGAGCGACGAGCGGCGCGACCGTGTGCGGTCGTACGTCATCCCGCTCGAGGAGGCGGGCCTCCTCCCGCAGACCGGCGAGGTCGACCTTCGCTACCGAGGCCAGTCCTTCGAGCTCACTGTCTCGCTCGAGCAGAACCCGGCCGAGGCGTTCCACCGAGCGCACGAGGAACGCTACGGGTACGCCGACCGCCACCGCCCGATCGAGCTCGTCGCAGTGCGCTCCGCGGAGGTCACGCCCGGGCCCGAGCTCGTGCTCCCGTCCGGCGAGCCGGAGACTTGCGTCGGCCCCTCCGTCGTCGAGCTCGACGGCGCCACCTGCTGGGTTCCCCCCGGGTGGGAGGGGGCTAGGGACGGGAATAGCACATGGATCCTCACGAGATCGTGAATATCGAGCTCCAGGTTCTCGGCAGCGCGCTCCGCGCGGTTGCCGAGGAGATGGGCGCCGTGCTCGTCCGCTCCGCGTTCTCGGCCAACATCAAGGAGCGCCGCGACTGCTCGACCGCGCTCTTCGCGGAGGACGGTCGCATGATCGCGCAGGCCGAGCACATCCCGGTCCACCTCGGCGCCATGCCCGAGGCGGTCGCAGCCGTCCGCGAGCGCGATCCGCGCCCCGGGGACGTCTTCGTCGTCAACGACCCCTTCACCGGAGGGACGCACCTCCCCGACATCACGCTCGTCTCGCGGACCGGGATCGGCTACGCGGTCTCGCGCGCGCACTACGCGGACGTCGGCGGCGCGGAGCCCGCGAGCCTGCCCGCCTCCTCGACGGACATCTACCAGGAGGGCATCGTCATCCCGCCCGTGCGGCTCACGGACGAAGTGCTGACGATCCTGTTCGCGAACATGCGCAACCCGGACGAGCGGCGCGGCGACCTCCGGGCGCAGCTCGCGGCGCACCGACTCGCGGAAACCCGGCTCGCCGAGCTCGTCGACCGGCGCGGTGTCGACCGGGTGGAGGCGGCGATGAGCGAGCTCTTCGCGTACTCCGAGCGCCGCGTGCGGGCCGCGGTCGCGGCGCTCCCCGACGGGCGATACGAGGCCTCCGACGTGCTCGAAGCCCAGGACGGCGAGCTCGTGATCAGAGCCGCCGTGACGGTCGCCGGCGACGAGATCGACGTCGACTTCACGGGCACCGACGGGCAACACGACGGCAACCTCAACTGCCCGCTCGCCGTGACCCGCTCGGCAGCGTATTTCGTCGTCCGCTGCCTCACCGACCCGGACGTCCCGGCCTCGGGAGGCGCCTTCGCGCCCGTCCGCGTGCACGCGCCCGAGGGCTCGCTCGTGAACGCGCGCCCCCCCGCCGCGGTGGTCGCAGGCAACGTCGAGACATCGAGCCGGATCGCAGACGTCCTCTTCCGCGCCTTCGGCCAGGCCGTGCCGGTTCCCGCCCAGGGCCAGGGAACGATGAACAACCTCACGTTCGGGAACGCGCGCTTCTCGTACTACGAGACGATCGCGGGAGGGCAGGGCGGCTGCCCGAACGGCGACGGGCCCTCGGCCGTCCACGTGGCGATGTCGAACACGCTGAACACGCCGGTCGAGGCGCTCGAGCTCGCCTATCCGCTGCGGGTGGAGCGGTACGCGCTTCGGCTCGGGTCGGGCGGCAAGGGGCGCTTTTGGGGCGGCGACGGAGTCATCCGCGAGATTACGGCGCTGGAGCCGTGCCGCGTCTCGATCGTCAGCGAGCGGCGGTCGCGCGGGCCGGGCGGGACGCGCGGCGGCGAGCCCGGCCAGCCCGGTCGGAATCTGGTGGACGGCGATCCGGTGCCGGGCAAGGTGACGCTCTCGCTCGAGGCGGGCGAGTCCGTGACGATCGAGACGCCCGGCGGCGGCGGGTTCGGATCCGCCTCCTAGGCAGCCCGCGCGCGTATATAACCCGCGGCCATGACCGACACCGGCTTCACCATCAAGCACGACGCCGACTTCGAGCGCAGCGGCCGCTGGATGCTCGCGCGGCGCTCGCTCGAGCTCCGGTCGTTCGGGATGAACCTCGTCGAGATCGAGCCCGGAGGATCGATCCCCGAGCACGACGAGACCGGTCGCATGCAGGAGGAGGTCTTCATCGTGCTCGAGGGCACCGCGGCGGCCGTGATCGAGGGCGTCGAGCACCCCGCGCCGGCCGGGACCTTCGTGCGCGTCGATCCCGAGCCGCGCCGGACGATCACGAACGTCGGTGACGACCCCGTCCGCGTGCTGATCGTGTCCGCGCCGGTCGCGAGCGGCTACGAGCCGATGGAGTGGGCCTAGCGAGGGCGACGACCGCCGTGGGCGTTAGGCTCCGCCCACGGTGCGGCTCTTCGGCAAGCGTGCTCGGCTCCGACCGCTCGACGAGCGGGAGTGCTACCTCCGTCTCCACGGTCGCCGCACGGGAGAGGTCGAGGTCGTCGAGCTCCGGGACACGGCGACCCCGGTCGCTTCTCCGGTCCCCCTTGAGGCGCCGGCCCCCGGGCCGACCGACACCGGCCCCGCGCTCCACCTTCTGATCACGTACCCGCGCAACGCCGGCCGCCTGACCGGCGAGGAGCTGCGACGGGAGCTCCTGCGCCGGATGCAGGCCCGGACCGGCGAAGCTGCCTAGCCCTCAGCCCGGCAGGATCGCGCCCTCGAGCCCGAGGAGCGCCTCCTTGATCTCGAGACCGCCCGCGTAGCCGACGAGGCTGCCCGTCGAGCCGACGATGCGGTGGCACGGGACGACGATCGGGATCGGGTTGCGGTTCAGGGCCCCGCCCACGGCGCGCGCCGCCCGCGGCCGGCCGATGCGCTGCGCGAGCCCGCCGTAGGTGTCGACGTGTCCGTAGGGGACGCGGACAAGCTCCTCGAGCACCATCCGCTGGAAGTTCGGCAGAGGCGTGAGGTCGACGGCCAGGTCGAAGTCCTGGCGCTTCCCCTCGAAGTACTCGTCGAGCTCGCGGCGCGCGCGGTCGACGGGCGCGGACGAGCGGAGGACGCGGGGGCCGAAGGCCCGTGCCAGCGCGTCGAGCTCGTGCTCCGGCTCGGGGTCGAACGAGATGCGGCAGAGCCCGCGGTCGCTCGCGGCCACGAGCAGCGGGCCGATCGGAGACTCGGTGACGTCGTAGGCGACGTCGAGCAGGGCCTCCGAGGCGGCCGCCTCGCGGAAGCGGCGATCGAGCTCCTCTGGAACGCCGGTCATGTGTGCCTCCTTCGCAGACGGCGCACGCCCGACGAGGCGGCCGCGCGTGCGGCCTCTGCGCTCGAGTCGAGCGCTGCGCCGATGTCGTCGTAGGAAAGGTCGTAGCCGTAGCGGAGGACGACCGCCGCGCGTTCGGTCGGCGGCAGCTCCCCGACCAGATGCTCGATCTCGGCGTAGGGAGGTCGCGCGTCGGTGACGGCGATCTCCTCGGGCTCTTCGGTCGGCATCGCCTTCCGGCGCGTGTCCACGGCGACGTTCGTCGCGATCGTGAACGCCCACGCGCGGAGATGCCGGCCGTGCTCGAGCTTCGCGTATCCGCGCAGGGCGCGGAGGAAGGTCTCCTGGAACGCATCCTCGGCGGCGTCGCGGCCCAGCAGGCGCGCGAGGTAACCGAAGATCTCGTCCCGACGCTCCTCGTAGAAACGCTCGAACGGCGGTATCGGGGCCACGGCTTCCATCATCCGTTGAAACGCGCGACGTCGCCGAGATGTGAGACTGCCGCGCAATGCGCTTCGCCGTCGTGGGTCACGTCGAGTGGGTCGAGTTCGCGAAGGTCGAGCGGCTGCCGCAGCAGGGCGAGATCGTGCAGGCGTCCGACTGGTGGGCCGAAGCCGCGGGCGGGGGTGGGGTGGCGTCGGTCAGGCTCGCGCGCCTGGGGGAGAGATCGACGCTCTTCACGGCGCTCGGACGGGATCCGCTCGGCGACGCCGCGCTGGCCCAGCTGACCGGTCTCGGCGTGCGCGTCGAGGCGTCGCGGCACCCGGAGCCGCAGCGGCGCGGCTTCACGTTCGTCGACGCGGCCGGGGAGCGGACGATCACGATCATCGGGGAGAAGCACGTGCCGCGCGGGTCCGATCCGCTGCCGTGGGACGAGCTGGCGGAGACCGACGGCGTGTACTTCGTCAGCGGGGATGCGGCCGCCGCGCGGGAGGCGAGGCGGGCTCGGGTGCTCGTCGCCACCGCCCGCGTGCTCCCGGTCCTCGCCGAAGCCGGCGTCGAGCTCGATGTACTCGTGCTGAGCGCGAAGGACCCGAGCGAGCGCTTCGAGCCCGGCAACCTCGACCCGCCTCCGCGCCTCGTCGTCAGGACAGCGGGGGAGGACGGGGGGAGCTGGGCGGCAGGCGACGGCGCTTCGGGCGCGTACGCTCCGGCGCCCATCCCCGGCCCCGTGGCGGACAGCTACGGCGCGGGGGACAGCTTCGCCGCGGGACTGACGTATGCGTTCGCGGCGGGAAAGAGCCGCGAGCAAGCCCTCGCCTTCGCGGCGGGAGCAGCGTCCGAGGCGCTCACGCGCCGGGGCGCCCACGGGCTGAGTTAGGCGCTAGGCCGAAGGCCCTTCGAGCGCGCGCAGGATGTAGTCGGCGTACCAGCCGGGCCAGTCCTCGTCCCGGTGCCCGAGCTCGCGCTCGTACTCACCGTGGGCGTGCTCCGCCTTGCGGAGGAGCGCGGCCAGCCTCTCCCTCGTCAGCTCTACCTCCATCGCTGTCTCCTTCCGTGCGTTTTTCCGCGGTCGCCGCATTCTCGCGGATGAGTTGCCAAGTGGGGGATTGTGGTCTAAAGTGGGGCGAAGTGGCAGACCTGGAAGGCGTGGCCCCATGCTTCTCGGCGAGTACGAGCACACCATCGACGACAAGAACCGCCTCACTCTTCCCGCGCGGTTCCGACAGTCCTTCGCGGCGGGCGTCGTGGTCGCGCGAGGGATCGACCAGTGCCTCGACGTGTACACGCGCGAGGGCTGGGAGGCGACGATGGCGTCCCGTCTCGCCGGTCTCGACCCGTTCACGCGGGAGAACCGCCAACTCCGCCGCGCGCTGTTCTCATCCGGCAGCGAGGCTGACGTCGACAAGCAGGGGCGCGTGACGATCCCCGCCGGACTCCTCGGCAAGGCGAGCCTGGCGCGCGACGTCGTCGTCGTCGGCGTCGGAGACCACCTCGAGGTGTGGGATCGCAAAGCCTGGAAGGCCGAGATCGAAGATGTCGAAGGGAGGGTGGAGCTTGTTGCGGAACGCGTTGCAGCACGAGAACGCTGATCACGTCCCGGTCCTCGCCGACGAGGTGCGCGAGCTCCTCGCGGTCCAGCCCGGGGAGACGGTCATCGACGGCACCTTCGGGGCCGGCGGGCACGCCGAGCTCCTGGCGGCCGACCTCCAGGGGAAAGGCCGGTTCATCGCCATCGACAAGGACGCGAGCGTCCGGCCGTACTTCGAGCGCTTCCAGCGCGGCACGAACGTCTCCGCGCGGTTTCTCCGCGGCGACTTCGCGGTTGTCCTCGGCCAGCTCGCCGACAACGGCGTCGAGGCGGACGCCATCCACCTCGACCTCGGCATCTCGAGCATGCAGATCGACCGGCCCGAGCGCGGCTTCTCGTACGCTGCCGACGCCCCGCTCGACATGCGCATGGACGCCTCCGCGCCGCGGTCGGCGCGCGACATCGTCAACAAGGCTGACGAGCGGGAGCTCGCGGACATCTTCCGCCGGTACGGGGAGGAGCGCTTCGCCCGCCAGATCGCCCGCGCGATCGTCCGGCGCCGGACGGAGCAGCTCTTCGAGCGGACAGGCGACCTCGTCGAGGTCGTTCGCTCCGCCATCCCGGCGCCGAGACGCTTCGGGGACGGCCATCCGGCGAAGCGCGTCTTCCAGGCGCTGCGAATCGTCGTCAACGAGGAGCTCGAGTCGCTCGAGCAGGCGCTGCCGGCGGCCCTCCGCCTCCTGCGCCCCGGCGGCCGGATCGCGGTCATCAGCTTCCACTCCCTCGAGGACAGGATCGTGAAGCGCTTCTTCGCCGCGCAGGCGAAGGGCTGCACCTGCCCGCCCGACCTGCCCGTCTGCGTCTGCGGCAAGGAGCCGGCGCTGCGCCTGGTGACACGCAAGGCGATCAGGCCTTCGCCGGGCGAGACGGCCCAGAACCCGCGCGCGGCGTCCGCGCGCCTCCGCGTGGCGGCCAAGACCTGATGGCGACGGCGGCTGCACGGGCAGAGCCACGCCCTCGCCGAGCGCCGGCTCAGCCGCGGCCGCGTCCTCAATCGCGCCCCGTCCCCCGAAAGCGGGCGGCTGCGCGGCCCCGCCTCGCCGGCAGCGTCGTCTGGATCCTCGTCATGGCCGCGCTGCTGGCCGGCATCGTGGCGCTCAACGTCGGCGTCCTGCGCCTGAACATGAAGGGCGAGCAGCTCGACGAGGAGTACAACCAGCTCGTCACGCGCCACCGCGAGCTCGAGGTCGACTTCTCGCGCAAGGCCGACGCCGGGCGCATCGAGAGCATTGCGCTCGACCGGCTGGGGCTCGTCAGGGCCGAGGACCGCAGGTATCTCCGCCTGCAGCCGCCCAAGAAGGGATAGCTCCCCATGCGCCAGGCCAACAGGCGCATCCGCCTCCTGATCGCGGTCTTCGCGCTCCTCTTTCTGGCCGCGTTCGGGCGGGTCGCCTGGCTCCAGGCCGTCAAGGCGCACGCGCTCGACCAGATCGCGACGAGCCAGCACCGCGAGGAGCGCGCCGTCCCCGCGCGCCGCGGAACGATCTACGACCGCACCGGAAGGCTGCTCGCCTTCGGCGAGCGGGCGACGACGGTCTACGCGAACCCGCGGCAGATCGTCGACGCGCGCGCTGCGGCCGTCGTCGCGGGGCAAGCGCTCGAGCTCGAGCCCGGCGACCTCTACGACCTGCTCTCTGACCGCTCCAAGGGCTTCGTCTACCTGGCGCGCCAGGCGGATCCGGACAAGGCGGAGGAGCTCAAGAGCAAGGAGATCCCGGGAATCGGCTTCTATCCCGAGGAGCGCCGCGTGTACCCGCAGAAGGCTGTCGCCTCCGAGGTCGTGGGGTACGCGGGCACCGAGAACACCGGCCTGTCGGGCCTCGAGCTCCAGCTCGACAAGGTCCTGGCCGGCAAGGACGGTTCCGAGACGGTCATCCGTGATCCATTCGGCCGCAGGATCGAGGTGGTCGACTCGAAGAAGGTCGAGAACGGGCGGAACGTCTATCTCACGCTCGACCATTCGCTGCAACGCCAGGTCGAGAAGATCCTCAGGCGGACGCGGGCGAACTGGGCCGCCACGGCGGCCACGGCCGTGGTCCTCGATGTGAAGACCGGAGGGATCCTCGCCCTCGCGGTCGAGCCGGGCTTCGATGCGAACACCTACCCGAACGTGTCCCGCTGGGACGAGGAGCGCCTGCGTAACCGCGCTGTCACCGACACGTACGAGCCGGGCTCGACGTTCAAGGTCGTGACGGTCGGCGGCGTGCTGGAGTCCGGTCTGGTCTCGCCGACGACGAAGTTCCGGCTCCCGGGCGAGATCAAGGTCGGGGACCGCGTCATCCACGAGGCCGTCGCGCGGGGGACCCAGACGATGAGCGTCGCGCAGATCCTCTCACACTCGTCGAACGTCGGCGTCATCACGCTGGCCATCCAGCTCCAGCGGGAGAGGCTCTCCGAGTGGATCAAGCGCTTCGGCTTCGGCGCGAAGACCGGGGTCGACTACCCGGGCGAGACGCGCGGGATCGTCCTCCCACCCGACGAGTGGTCCGGCTCGACGATCGGGAACGTTCCGATCGGCCAGGGCATCGCCGTGACGCCGCTCCAGATGGTCGCCGCGTACGGCGCGATCGCGAACGACGGCATGTGGGTCCAGCCGCATCTCGTCGAGCGCGTCGACGGGCAGGACCCCGCGAAGCCGAAGACGCGGCGGGTCATCTCCGAGCAGACCGCCTCCCAGCTGACGCGCATGCTGCGCGGCGTCGTCGAGGAGGGATCGGGCGTGACCGCCCAGATCGACGGGTACCGGGTCGCCGGCAAGACGGGCACCGCGGCCAAGCCGGATCCGACCGGCGGCTACTCCACGTCGCGCTACGTCGCGTCCTTCGTCGGCTTCGCGCCGGCGAGCAACCCGCGGATCGTCGTCCTCGTGACCGTCGACGAGCCGAGAGGGGCGATCTGGGGCGGCACGGTGGCGGCCCCGGCCTTCGCCGAGATCGGCCAGTTCGCGCTCGAGTACCTCGAGATCCCGCCCGACCGCGCCGGGTAGCGCGAAGGAGATATACGCGCATGCGCGCGCGGGGGACCCCATCGGAGCGTCCCAGGACGAACGCTATCGAGGGAATCTGCGCGCCTCTCGCGCGGACCGCGCCAGAATGCACGCAGAACCGAGGAAGAACGACGCGCGCCGCGGCGAAGTGAGCGGCAAAACCCGTGCCTGAACCGCCTGCCATCGATCTCGAGAGCCTCGGCCGGGCCGTCGGCGCGGTCGAGACGATCGACCCCGCGGCGGTTCGCGTTACCGACCTCGCCTACGACACGCGCGCCGTCTCGTCCGGGGCCTTGTTCGTCTGCGTGCCCGGCGAGCGGGCAGACGGTCACGACCTCGCCGCCGACGCGGTCGCCGCCGGTGCGGTCGCCCTCGTCGTCGAGCGCCCGCTCGACCTCCAGGTGCCCCAGCTCGTGGTCTCCGACGCGCGGACGGCCATGGCGCTTGCCGCCGACGCCTTCTTCGGGCGGCCGACCCGCGAGCTGGAGGTCGCGGGCGTCACGGGCACGAACGGCAAGACGACGACCGCGTTCCTGCTCTATTCGATCCTCGCGGCCGGCGGTCGCCGGCCCGGCCTGCTCGGCACCGTCGAGATGCGCATCGGCGGCGAGCGGCGCGCGGTCGTCCGCACGACCCCGGAGGCGATCGACCTCCAGCGCACGTACCGCGAGATGCTCGACGCCGGCGACCGGAGCTGCGCCATGGAGGCCTCGTCGCACGCATCGGAGCTGAAGCGCCTGCTCGGCACGCGCTTCCGCGCGCTCGTCTTCACGAACCTCACGCAGGACCATCTCGACTTCCACGGCACGATGGACGCCTACTTCGAAGCCAAGCGACGGCTCTTCGTCGAGCCCGATGTCGACGGGAACCGGCCTCCCGCAGCCATCAACGTCGGCGACGAGCACGGGCGGCGCCTTGCCGCCGAGCTCCGGGACCTCGGCGCCGAGCTGCTCACGTTCGGCCTGAGCGACGATGCGGACGTCCGGCCGGACGAGCTCGAGCTGACCCCCGCGGCGACGAGCTTCCGCGCGGCCGGCCTCGCCGTGCGGCCGCGACTCCGCGGACGGTTCAACGTCGAGAACGTGCTCGGTGCGATCGCGGCCGGACGCCTGCTCGGGATCGAAGACGACGCGATCGTCCGCGGCGTCGAGCACCTGGCGGGCGTGCCCGGGCGGTTCGAGGCCGTGGACGAGGGGCAGCCCTTCGCGGTGCTCGTCGACTACGCGCACACGCCGGAGGCGCTCGCGAACGTGCTCGCCGAGGCTCGTAGCCTTGCGACCGGCCGGCTGCTCTGCGTCTTCGGCTGCGGCGGCGACCGCGACCGCGCGAAGCGCCCGCTGATGGGCGAGGTCGTGAGCCGTCTCGCCGACCGCGCGATCGTCACCTCCGACAATCCGCGGAGCGAGGATCCGACGGCGATCATCGACGAGATCCTGACCGGCATGGGCGGCGACGAGGATGTCGAGCCGGACCGTGCCGCGGCCATCGCACGGGCGATCGAGCAGGCGGACGAGGGCGACGTCGTCGTCATCGCCGGCAAGGGGCACGAGCAGGGGCAGGAGTTCAGCGACCGGACGATCCCGTTCGACGACCGCGAGGTCGCGAGGGACGCGCTCCGCAGGCTCGGCGCGGCGGCATGATCCCACTCGACCTTGCCGAGATCGAGAACCTGGCGCCCGGCCGCCTCGAGCGGAGCCGCGGCGCCGAGCGGGTCACCGGCGTCTCCATCGACTCGCGGCGAATCGAGCCGGGCGACCTCTTCGTCGCCGTCGGCGGAGGGGTCGACTTCGTCAAGGACGCGCTCGAGGCCGGCGCCGCGGCCGCGCTCGTGCCGGAGGACGCCTTCGGGGCGCTCGGCGCGCTGGGTCGCACCGTGCGCGAGCGCTCGAACGCGAAGGTGGTTGCCGTCACCGGATCGACCGCGAAGACCTCCACGAAGGACATCCTCGGCGCGCTCTGCGGACCGCACGCGCGCACCGTCGTCGCGGAGGGGAGCCAGAACAACGAGATCGGCCTCCCGCTGACCCTTTGCCGCCTCGACGAGACGACCGAGGTCGCGATCGTCGAGATGGGCATGCGCGGGCTCGGCCAGATCGCGGAGCTGTGCGAGATCGCCCAGCCCGACATCGGGATCATCACGAGCGTCGGCCCCGTGCACCTCGAGCTCCTGGGGACGGTCGAGCGCGTCGCGCAGGCGAAGGCCGAGCTGATCGGAGGCCTTCCGCCGGGCGGCACCGCCGTCGTGCCCGCCGGGGAGACGTACCTCGAGCCCTATCTGAACCGCGACGACATCGAGATCGCGCGCTTCGGCGACGGGGGAGACGTCAGCCTCAGCTACTTCGCCGCCAGGGACGCGAGCGCGCGCATCCGGGTGGAGGCCTTCGGGCGGTCGCTGACGCTCGAGTTCAGCTTCGGCTCGCGCTACAACGCCACCAACGCGCTCGCCGCCATCGCCGCGTACCACGCCCTCGGCCTTCCGCTGGGCAAGCTCCAGAAGGGCGCTCGGCACGTGCAGCTTTCCCGCCTGCGCGGCGAGGAGGTCCCGCTGCCGGACGGAGGGGTGCTGATCAACGACTGCTACAACGCGAACCCGCTCTCCATGGCCGCCGCGCTCGAGCACCTCCAGGAGCGCGCCGGCGGCGCACGCAAGGTCGCGGTGCTCGGCGACATGGCCGAGCTGGGGCCGGGCGCGCCCGCCTACCACCGCGACGTCGGCGCGGGAGCCGCGCGGGCGGGGGTCGACGTGCTCGTCGCGGTCGGCCCGCTCGCGCGCAACTACGTGCAGGGCGCCCGAGGCGTCCCGGTCACGCGGTGGGCGCCGACGGTCGAGCAGGGCCTCGCGGCGCTCCGCACCGTTCTCCGGCCGGGCGACTTCGTCCTCGTCAAGGGCTCGCGCGCGATGGGCCTCGAGGTGATCGGCGAGGCCGTCGCCGTCGTCCCGGCGGAGGCTTAGGGTCCCGGGATGGTCGAGGTCCTGCTCGCAGGCGTCCTGGGGATGGTCATCTCCATCCTCTCCGGCCCCAAGTTCATCGACTTCCTGCGCAAGAACGAGTTCGGGCAGCAGATCCGCGAGGAAGGCCCGAAGGGCCACGTCGTCAAGCAGGGGACGCCGGCCATGGGCGGCCTCCTGATCATGATCGCGATGGCCGTGCCCTTCCTGATCTTCTCGGAGCGGACCGTCCCCGCGGTGACGGCCTTCTTCGTGACGCTCGGCTGCGCGGCGATCGGGTTCGTCGACGACTGGACGAAGGTCTCGCGCCGGCGGTCGCTCGGGCTCTCCGGCCGGTGGAAGCTCATCTGGCTCGGCGCGATCACCGTCGTCGTCGGTGTCGTCGCCGCCCGCGGGCTCGACACACCGCTCACGACGGACGTCTACCTGCCGCTGCTCGACGTCGACTTGCCGCTCTCCTGGGGCTGGTACGTCCTGCTCTTCATCATCATCGCCGGCGCTTCGAACGGCGTGAACCTGACCGACGGGATCGACGGGCTCGCCGCCGGCACGACGACGATCGCGATCCTCACCTACACCGCGATGAGCCTCGTCGCCGCGCTTGCCTCCATCCGCGCGGTGGGCGCCGCCGACCAGGTCGACCTCGACCTTGCCATCCTCGGCGCGAGCCTCGTGGGCGCCTCGATCGGGTTCCTCTGGTACAACGCGTTCCCCGCCGAGGTCTTCATGGGGGACACCGGCTCGATGGGCCTCGGAGGTGCGCTCGCCGCCTTCGCGATCATGACCAAGACCGAGATCCTGCTCATCCTGATCGGCGGGATCTTCCTCATCGAGGCGCTCTCCGTCATCGTCCAGGTCATCAGCTTCAAGCGCTTCGGCCGCCGCGTCCTGTTGATGGCGCCGCTCCACCATCACTTCGAGATGAAGGCCTGGTCGGAGACGAAGATCACCGTCCGCTTCTGGATCGTCACGGCGATCCTCTGCGCCTGCGGCTTCGTCCTCTATTACCGCTACGCCTCTGAGTTCGCTTCCTGAGACCGCGCTCGTGCTCGGCCTCGCGCGCTCGGGCGAGGCCGCGGCGCTCGCGCTCGCGCGGCGGGGTGTCCGGGTCGTCGGCGTCGACCGGAACGACGGGCTCGACGTGGGGAGGCTTCGCGAGGCAGGCGTCGAAGTCGTCCTCGGCGCGGAAGACCCCGCGCTCCTTGACGGCGTGGACCTGCTGGTGAAGAGCCCCGGAGTCCCGAGCGAGGCACCCCTCGCGGCCGCCGCACGCTCGCGGGGCCTGACCGTCTGGAGCGAGGTCGAGCTCGGCTCGCGACTGCTCGCCAACGCCATCCTCGGCGTGACCGGGACGAACGGGAAGACGACCACGAGCGAGCTCCTCGGCGCGATCTTCCGCGCAGCGGGCCGTCCCGTTTCCGTGGCCGGGAACGTCGGCCGGCCGCTGACCGGGCTCGACGGCTCGCTCGCCGACGACGCGTGGATCGTGTGCGAGCTCTCCAGCTTCCAGCTCGAGGACATCGAGTCGTTCAGGCCGGAGGTCGCCGTCCTCCTCAACCTGACGCCCGACCACCTCGACCGTCACGGCGACTTCGACGCGTACCGCGCCGCCAAGCTGCGCATCTTCGAGAACCAGGGCCCCGAAGATGTCGCCGTTGTTCCGCGCGGATTCGGCGACGTGCCGGGCTCCGGCCGCCGCGTCGAGTTCGCGGCCGACGACGCGCTGCCCGCAGAGCCGCAGATCCCGGGGGCGCACAACCGCGAGAACGCCGCTGCCGCGTCCGCCGCCGCGCGGGCGGCCGGCATCGACGACGCCGCCATCGCCGAGGGACTGCGCACCTTCGCCGGGGTACCGCATCGGCTGGAGCTGATCCGGGAGGTCGACGGCGTGCGCTGGGTGAACGACTCCAAGGCGACCAACCCGGAGGCCGCCGAGCGTGCGCTCGGCGCGTACCCACCCGGGCTCCGCGTCATCCTGGGCGGGAGCCTCAAGGGCTCGTCGTTCGCCGGGCTCGCCGGCCGCGCGCGGGAGTCCGGAGTCGCGCGCGCGTATCTGATCGGCGAGGCTGCGGACGAGATCGCCGAGGCGCTCGCCGCGGAGGGCGTCCGGTTCCAGCACTCCCGCGACCTCGAGAACGCCGTCGCCGACGCGCGGACCGAGGCCGAGACGGGCGACGTCGTCCTCCTTTCGCCGGCGTGCGCGAGCTACGACCAGTTCCGGGACTTCGAGGAGCGCGGCGAGCGTTTCCGCGAGCTCGTCGAGGCGCTGTGAGCCGCCGTACCCGCAGCGGCCTCGACTACCAGCTGCTCGTCGTCACGACGCTCGGGCTGGTCGCATTCGGCCTCGTCATGGTCTACAGCGCGAGCTCCGCGCGCGCCGCGCTCGCCGCGGACGACCCGGCCTACTACCTCAAGCGCCAGGCGATCTACGCGGTCATCGGCGTCGTCGCCCTCGTGCTTCTCTCCCGTACGGACTACCGGCGCCTGCGCTTCGTCGTCCCGCCGCTCCTGCTCGGGAGCTTCGCGCTTCTCGTGGCCGTGCTCGTCCTCGCCGAGCCCGTCAACGGCGCGCGCCGCTGGATCGAGCTCGGCCCGGCGACGATCCAGCCCTCGGAGCTCGCCAAGCTGGCGATCGCGCTGTGGCTCGCCTCCTATCTCGCGCGCACTCCGGCGCCGCAGTCGATCCCCGAGCTGATCCGCCCGATCGGCGTCGTCGTCGGCACCGCGCTGGCCCTCGTGGTCGTCGAGCCCGACCTCGGCACCGCGATCGCGATCGCGATCATGGTCGGCGCCGTCCTGCTCGTGGCGGGAACGCGGCTCTCGACGCTCATGGGCGCGTCCTTCGCCGGGATGACGCTCGTGCTCGCGGCCATCTGGCTCGAGCCGTACCGCCGCGAGCGGATCCTCAGCTTCCTCGACCCGTGGCAGGACCCCGAGAACGCCGGCTTCCAGAGCGTGCAGGCGATGCTCGCGCTCGGCTCGGGCGGCCTGTTCGGCACCGGCCTCGGCGAGAGCGTCCAGAAGGTCTACTACCTCCCCGAGGCGTCGACCGACATGATCTACGCCATCATCGGCGAGGAGCTCGGGCTCGTCGGCGCGGTCGCCGTCCTCGCCGCCTTCGTCATCTTCGGCTACGCGGGCTTCAACGTCGCGCTTGCCTGCCGCGACCCCTTCGGGAAGCTACTCGCTGCGGGCATCACGGCGCTCATCTGCGGGCAGGCCGCCGTCAACATCAGCGCGGTGATGGGTCTCGCGCCGCTGACCGGGATCCCGCTCCCGTTCGTGTCCTACGGCGGGTCGAGCCTCATCGTCGGGCTCGCGTCGGTCGGCATCCTCCTTAACATCGCGGTCAACCATGCCGCCGAGTCCAGCGCCAAGGTTCCTGATCGCGGCCGGAGGAACAGCCGGTCACGTTCTGCCCGCGCTCGCGATAGCCGAGGCGCTCGGCCGTCGCGGCGCGTCGGTCACGCTCGCAGGTCGGCCTGACTCGGTCGAGCAGCGGCTCGCGGCCCAGACCGGTCTCGAGTTCGACGCCTTCCGGGTCGAAGGCATCCCGCGCGAGGCTTCGCTCCGCACGGTCGGCGCCGTGCTCCGCGCCGCGGTCGCCCCCGCCGCGTGCCTGCGCATCCTGCGCCGGCGCCGTCCCGACACCGTCCTCGGAGCCGGCGGCTACGTCGGCGGGCCGATGGTGCTCGCCGCCGGGACCCTGAGGATCCCGGCCGCGCTGACGGAGGCGGATGCGCACCTCGGTCTCGCCAACCGACTTGCCGCCCCGTTCGCAAGGCGCGTTTTTTGCGCCTTTCCGATCGAGGGCCTGCACGGCCCGAAGTATCAGGTCGTCGGGCGCCCGATCCCCGACCGCTCGCGTGTGCCGGACCGTGCGGCAGCACGAGAGGCGTTCGATCTTCCCGCCGACGGATCGGTCGTGCTGATCTTCGGTGGGAGCCAGGGCTCGCGGCGCCTCAACGAGGCCGCGCTCGAGGCGTTCGCCGCGGAAGGCCCGGCGGTGCTCCACCTCGCGGGCGAGCGCGACTACCCGGACCTCGAGCAGCGGGCGCGGCGCCCCGAGTATCGCCTTCTGCCCTACACCGACGAGTTCGGTGCGGCTCTCGCCGCTGCCGATCTCGTCGTCGCGCGCGCGGGCGGATCCGTGTGGGAGGTGGCCGCAGCCGGGAAGCCGGCGCTCCTCGTGCCGTATCCGCACGCGACCGCGAACCACCAGGCGAAGAACGCCCGTTACTTCGAGCGCGGGGGCGGAGCGGTCGTCGTGCCCGAGCCGGAGCTCGACCTCCGCCGACAGGTCGGCGAGCTGCTCGCCGACCCGGCCCGCCTCGAGGAGATGGGGAACGCGATGCGCGCCCAGGCCAAGCCGGACGCGGCGGAGGTCGTGGCCGAGGAGCTGTTGTCGCTTGCCCGGGCTTGACGGCCGCCGCCTCTGGTTTGCGGGGATCGGCGGTGCCGGCCTCTCGGGGTACGCGATCGTCTCGCGCGCCTGGGGAGCCGAGGTCTCCGGCTGGGACCGCAAGGAGACGCCGTACCTGGCGCACGTCCGTGCCGCCGGGATCCCGGTCGAGCTCTCGCCGGAGCCTCCCGAGCCGCCCGCCGGCGCGGAGGCCGTCGTCTCGACGGCGTACGCCGGCAAGGTCAAGGGTCGTGTTCGCGCCGAGTTCCTCGCCGAGCTCGTCGCGCTCCGGCCCTCCATCGTCGTCGGCGGCGCACACGGAAAGACGACGACCGCGGCGATGATCGCGTACTGCCTCGACCGCCTCGGAAACGACCCCTCTTTTCTGATCGGAGGCGAGGTGCCGCAGCTGGACGGCAATGCGCGCGCGGGGGAGGGATGGCTGGTCGTCGAGGGCGACGAGTCCGACGGCACCATGTTCCGGCTGCCCGCCGAGATCGGTGTGGTCACCAACGTCGACCTCGATCACCACACGGAGTTCTCGTCGACTGCCGAGCTGGAGGAACGCTTCGAGGCCTGGGCCGTCTCGGTCGGCGCCGGGCGCGTCGTCTGGGGACGCGATGTCGAGCCCGTGGACTTCGAGCTCGCGGTGCCGGGCCTCCACAACCGCCTCAACGCCGCCTGCGCCCTCGCCGCGCTCGAGCTCGCCGGCTTCGACCGTGACGCGGCGGCAGAGGCGCTCGCCGGCTTTCGCGGCGCCGGCCGGCGGCTCGAGGCGCACGGGAGCGCCGGCGGCGTGCTTCTCGTCGACGACTACGCGCACCATCCGGCCGAGCTCGCCGCCACGATCGCCGCCGCGCGCACCCTCGCCGACGGCCGCCTCGTCGTCCTCTTCCAGCCGCACCTCTACTCGCGCACGATCTATGTAGGCCGAGAGCTCGGAGCAGCGCTCGCCGCTGCGGACGCCGCGGTGGTCATGGACATCTACCCCGCACGCGAAGAGCCGGTCCCGGGCGTCAGCGGCAAGATCGTCGTCGACGGCGCCCTCGACACCCGCCCGGGGATGCTGGTCGGCTGGGCGCGCGAGCTCGGCGACGCCGCACGGCTCGCGGCCGGGCTGGCGCAGCCGGGAGGGGTCGTCCTGACGGTGGGCGCGGGGGATGTCGACGCCGCCATCCCGCTCCTCGAAGAAGCGCTGGGCACGTGACGGAGAACGTTCCGCTCAGCCGGTACACGACGCTCGGGACGGGAGGCCCCGCGCGCTGGTTCGCGGAGCCGGCGACCGTCGAGGAGCTTGTGGAGCGGCTCGCCTGGGCCGCGGGAGAGAGTCTGCCCGTCGCTGTCGTGGGCCTCGGCTCGAACCTGCTCGTCGCAGACGACGGGTTCCCGGGCCTCGTCCTCAAGCTCGCGGGCGACCTCGCCAAGGCTGAAGCCGGTGACGGGATGCTCACCGGCGGAGGCGGCGCGCCGCTCGCCGTCTGCCTGCACCGGGCCAGGGCCGCCGAGCTGGGCGGCATCGAGTTCGTCTGCGCCATCCCCGGCACCGTCGGCGGGGCCGTCTGGATGAACGCGGGCGCCTACGGCGGGGACGTCGCGGGCGTGCTCGGGCGCGCTCTCGTCGCCGACGCGGAAGGCGCACGCTGGCTGACGCCCGCCGAGCTCGGGCTTCGTTACCGATCGTCCGGGCTCGAGCACGGCCAGGTCGTCGCCCAGGCCGAATTCCGGCTCGAGCCGCGGCCGCTGGCCGAGATCAAGGCCACCGTGGCCGAGATGCAGGCCAGGCGGAAGAACGCACAGCCGACGAACAAGCGCACCTTCGGGAGCGTCTTCAAGAACCCCGAGCACGAGCTGACCGCCGGGCGCATGCTGGAGGCGTGCTCGCTGCGCGGCTACCGCATCGGGGGCGCACAGATCTCGCCGAAGCACGCGAACTTCATCGAGAACGCCGGCGACGCAACCTCCGCCGACGCGGTCGCGCTGATCGCCGAGGCCCGCCGCCGGGCGAGCGAGCAGTTCGGGGTGCACCTCCATCCCGAGGTGCAGCTCCTCGGCGCGCTCGAGATCCCTCCGTTCGACTCACGCTGACACTCCCGGGGTAGGACCGGGCGGCCCCGCGGCGAACACGGATCCGTGGTCCGGCGACCGCATCTCTCACTCGTGCCCGCACACGGGCTGGGCGGTCGCCTGCGCGTTCCGTCGGCCCGGGCTGTCTCCATCGCGGCGAGCGTCGTCGCGGCGATCGGGCTCCTCTACCTCGGCGCGCGCGAGACCTCCATCTTTGCCCTCCAGGACCTGGAGGTCTCCGGAGTCTCGTCGTCCGTTCGCCGGTCGGTCGAGGCCGCCGCCAAGCCGTACGTCGGCGAGAGCCTCGTCGCGCTCGACCAGGATGAGCTGCGCCGGCAGCTCGAGTCGCTCTCCACGGTCCGCGCAGTCCGTATGGACCGTGCCTTCCCGCACACGCTCCGGGTGACCGTCGTGCCCGAGCGCCCGCTGGCCGTCGTACGGCGCGGGCAGGACGCGTGGCTGGTTTCCGAGCACGGTCGGGTGATTCGCGAGCTTGACCACGGGCGCCGCAACATCAGGACGAACGTCTGGACGTCGGCCGACACGAGCCTTGCCGTGGGCAGCACGGTCGCGGACGCCGAGCTGCGCATCGTCCTCGACGCGCTCCGGCGAGTTCCGGACGCCTTCCCTGCGCGCGTGAGCATGGCGCTCATGGAGGACGAGGAGGTGACGCTCGTCCTTGCGAGCGGGAGCGAGCTCCGCCTCGGCGAGCCGACCGCGCTGCCGCTCAAGCTCGCCGTCGCGGCCCGCGTGCTGGGCAGGCTCAGCGCCGAGGAACGCGCCGAACTGGGCTATCTCGACGTTACGGTGCCTGCGCTGCCGGTCGGCGGTGACAAGTCTCAACTCTCAACTTGAGGGTTAGACTTTTGGTGGAATACCGCTGCAAATAGGCATTTGACATACCCGACGACCGGACGTAACCTCAGCCGGACGCTCAAGCTGAGCTTCAAGCTCGGCGTGTCACGGAGAGGATCAGAGTGAGAGATCAATCGGGCAATTATCTGGCCGTCATCAAGGTCGTCGGCGTCGGCGGCGGCGGGTCGAACGCCGTCAACCGCATGGTCGAAGCCGGTCTTCGCGGCTGCGAGTTCGTCGCCGTGAACACCGACGCGCAGGCGCTCCTCATGGTGGAGGCCGACCAGAAGATCCACATCGGCACCGCCGCGACGCGCGGGCTCGGCGCCGGGGCCAACCCGGAGAAGGGCTACGAAGCGGCGATGGAGACGCGGGACGAGCTGAAGGAGGCGCTCAAGGGCGCCGACATGGTCTTCGTCACCGCGGGCGAGGGCGGCGGCACCGGCACCGGTGCGGCGCCGGTGGTCGCCGAGATCGCGCAGGAGCTCAAGGCGCTCACGGTCGGCGTCGTCACGCGCCCGTTCGGGTTCGAGGGCGGCCGGCGCGCGGAGCAGGCCCAGGCGGGCATCGGAAAGCTCCGCGACAACGTCGACACGCTGATCATCATCCCGAACGATCGCCTCCTCCAGGTCGTGGAGAAGCAGACGCCGCTGGGCGACGCCTTCCGGATGGCCGACGAAGTGCTGCGCCAGGGCGTCCAGGGGATCACCGACCTGATCACGGTCCCCGGGCTCGTCAACCTGGACTTCGCGGACGTGCGCACGATCATGACCGACGCCGGCTCGGCTCTGATGGGCATCGGCGAGGCCGAAGGCGAGAACCGCGCGGCCGAGGCCGCGCGCGCCGCGGTCTCCTCGCCGCTCCTCGAGGCTTCGGTCGCGGGAGCGACCGGCGTCCTCCTCAACATCACGGGCGGCACGGACATCGGCCTGTTCGAGGTGAACGAGGCTGCCGAGGTCGTGACGGGCGCGTCGGACCTGAACGCGAACGTGATCTTCGGCGCCGTCATCGACGAGTCGCTCGGCGGTCGCGTGCGCGTCACGGTCATCGCCACGGGCTTCGACAAGGCGTATCGGCGCGACCGGCGCGAGCCGTCCGAGGTCGTGGAGCGCGAGCCGGGGGCGGAAGGCTTCGACGTCCCCTCGGACGTCCTCGAGGTCCCCTCCTTCCTGCGCCGCTCCTAGCCGGTTCGAGCCTCGTCCGCCGAACCCCGCCGAGCACGTGGGGCAGCCCCGCATGACCCCTCGCGGACCGCGTCCGGACGGGTAGGATCCCGTCCCGGTGCAGACGCTCCGGCGGACGCCACTTCACGAGCGCCACGCAGCACTCGGTGCGCGCCTCGTCCCCTTCGCCGGATGGGAGATGCCGGTGCAGTACACGGGCATCGCGGAGGAGCACCGAGCCGTCCGGACCAGCGCAGGCGTCTTCGACGTCTCGCACATGGGCGAGCTGCGGATCGCGGGCGCCGGAGCACACGAATACCTCCAGTCGCGCCTGTCGAACGACCTCGACCGGATCGATGCCGGCCGGGCGCAGTACACGCTGCTCACCAACGACGACGGCGGAATCGTCGACGACCTCATCGCCTACCGGCGTGGCCCCGACGACTACATGCTCGTCGTCAACGCCTCCAACGCGGAGGCCGATCACGCCGCCCTCGCCGAGACCGAGAACGTCTCGGACGAGTGGGCGCTGCTCGCCGTGCAAGGCCCCGAGGCGCTCGTGCGACTCGGCGTCGAGGTGGAGCCATTCACGTTCCGCGAGGACGTGGACGTCCTGGGCGTGCGCTGCCTCGTCGCCGGCACGGGCTACACGGGGGAGCTGGGCTGCGAGGTCGCCTGCGCGCCCGGCGACGCGGTGCGCCTCTGGGACGCGATCCTCGAGCGCGACATCGTCCCCTGCGGTCTCGGCGCGCGCGACACCCTCCGGCTCGAGGTCTGCTACCCGCTGCACGGCAACGACATCACGCCCGAGCGGACGCCGATCGAGGCAGGCCTCGGCTGGGCCTGCTCGCTCGCAAAGGAGTTCCCGGGGGTGGAGCGCCTGCGCCGTCAGAAGGAGGAAGGCCCGGAGCAGAAGCTCGTGGCCTTCGTCATGGAGGATCCCGGTATTCCGCGCATGGACATGCGGATCGAGGAGGGTGGCACCGTGACGTCGGGGACGCTCTCGCCGACGCTCGGCTCCGGCATCGGTCTCGCCTACGTCTCCGCCCGCCGCGCGGAGCCGGGGACCGAGATCACAATTGACCTTCGCGGACGCCCCCGCCGCGCGCGTATCGTCCCGAAGCCGTTCTACAAGCGAGAGGAGCGCTAGTGGCTGCGGAAGAAAGCTATCCCGAAGAGCTTCGCTACCACGCCGAGCACGACTGGGCCCGCGTCGACGGCGACGAGGCCACGCTCGGGATCACGTGGTTCGCGCAGAACGCCCTCGGCGACATCGTCCATTTCGAGGCGCCGGAGCAAGGCATCGCGATCGCCAACGGCGAGAGCTACGGCGAGGTCGAGTCCGTCAAGGCCGTGTCCGACGTGATCGCGCCGCTCTCCGGCGAGATCGTCGAGGTCAACGCGAAGGTCATCGAGGAGCCCGAGACGATCAACGAAGACCCCTACGGGAACGGCTGGCTCGTCCGCGTCCGGCTCTCCGACCCGGGCGAGCTGGACGACCTGCTCGACGCAGCCGCCTACCGGAAGCTCCTCGAAAGCCTGTGAGCCACCTCTCACTTACCGACGCCGACCGCGAGGCGATGCTCGCCGCCGTCGGCGTCGCATCGGTCGAGGAGCTCTTCCGCGACATCCCCGAGGGCGTTCGCTTCGGCCGCGACCTCGACATCGACCCGGCTCTCTCTGAGCCGGAGATCGTGGCCCACCTGACCGAGCTGGCCGAGCGCAACGTGGACACCGGGAAGGAGCTGTCCTTCCTGGGCGGAGGGATCTACGACCACTATGTGCCGGCGGTCGTCGACGCGGTCCTCGCGCGCGGGGAGTTTCTGACCGCGTACACGCCGTACCAGCCCGAGATGAGCCAGGGCGTCCTCCAGGCGATCTTCGAGTACCAGACGGCGATCTGCGAGCTCACCGGCATGGACGTCTCGAACGCCTCCGGATACGACGGCACGACCGTGGCCGCGGACGCCTGCTTCGTGGCGAAGCACGCGACCGGCCGCTCGAAGCTCGTCCTCTGCGAGACCGTACACCCGCAGGTCCGCCAGGTCGTGAAGACCTATGCGCCGGGCTTCGGCCTCGAGGTCGTCGAGGTCGCCCACGACGGCGGGATCACCGATCCGGACGAGCTCGGCAAGGCCTCAGCCGACGCGGCGTGCGTCATCTTCCAGCAGCCGAACTTCTTCGGCTGCCTCGAGCCGGCGCCGGACCTGGCCTCGGCCGCCAACGAGGCCGGAGCGTTGCCGGTCGCGCACGTCGACCTGGTCTCGCTCGGCGTGCTCGAGCCGCCCGGAGCGTGCGGGTGTGCGCTGGCGATCGGCGAAGGACAGGGCGCGGGGAACTTCCAGTCCTACGGCGGCCCGCACTACGGCTTCCTCGCAGCGCGGTCCGACCTCGTTCGCCGGATGCCCGGACGCATCGTCGGAGAGACGACCGATCTCGAAGGCGAGCGTGGCTATGTGTTGACGTTGCAGACCCGCGAGCAGCACATCCGGCGCGAGAAGGCGACCTCGAACATCACGACCAACCAGACGTTGCTCGCGCTCGCCGGCCTCGTGCACCTGTCCTGGCTCGGTCCGCAGGGGTTGCGCGAGCAGGGGGAGACCTGCATGGCCCTCGGTGAGTACGCGAAGGAGCGTCTCGGCCTTCCGCTGGTGTTTCCTGATCGGACAACGTTCAAGGAGTTTGCCGTCCATGTCGGACGGAGCGCCACCGACGTGATCCGCGATGCGCGGGCGCAGGGAGTCCATCCCGGCTACGCGCTCGGCCGCGACTACCCGGGCCTGGACGACGCGGTTCTGGTGGCGGTGACGGAGAAGCGGACGCCGGAGGACATCGACCGGCTTGCGGAAGTCCTCGGCGAGGTGGCCCGGTGAAGCTGATCTACGAGAAGTCGAAGGCGGGCAGGCGCGCCGGCTCGCTGCCCCGGTACGACCTCCCGAACGTGGAGGTTCCCGAGGATCTTCGCCGCACCGCTGCGCCTCGACTCCCGGAGATCTCCGAGCCCGAGCTCGTTCGCCATTTCACTGCGCTCGCCGACCGTAACTTCGGCGTCGACACCGGCTTCTACCCCCTCGGGTCGTGCACGATGAAGCACAACCCGCGGGTGAACGAGCGGGTGGTGAACCTCCCGGGCTTCCGCGACCTCCACCCGTACCAGGAGGAGGACGGCGCCCAGGGCGCGCTCGAGCTCATGTGGCGGCTGCAGGAGATCCTCGCGGAGGTGTGCGGTCTCCATGCGGTCTCGCTCCAGCCCGCCGCCGGCTCGCAGGGCGAGCTCACGGGCCTCATGCTGATGCGCGCGTACTTCGCCGACAGGGGCGAGGCCGACGAGCGGCGCGTCGTGATCACGGCCGACACGGCGCACGGCACGAATCCGGCGAGCGTGGCCATGGCGGGCTACGAGCTCCAGAAGGTCGAGACCGACGACCGCGGGAACCTCGACCTCGACGACCTGCGCGCGAAGGTCGACGGCCGGACGGCCGGGCTCATGCTCACGAACCCGTCGACGCTCGGGCTCTTCGACGAGCACATCACCGAGGTCTCCGAGATCTTCCACGACGCCGGCGCGCTCCTCTACTACGACGGCGCGAACCTGAACGCCGTCTGCGGGATCTCGCGCCCGGGGGACATGGGCTTCGACATCGTGCACATCAACCTGCACAAGACGTTCTCCCAGCCGCACGGCGGCGGCGGTCCGGGCGGCGGGCCGATCGCCGTGCGGGACATGCTCGAGCCATTCCTCCCGGTCCCGGCGGTCGTCCGCGACGGCGAAGCGTTCCGGCTCGACCACGACCGCCCGAAGTCGATCGGCAAGGTCCGCGGCTTCGGCGGCCCGTTCGGCGTTTTCGTCCGCTCCTACGCGTACATCCGCGCGTACGGGCCGGCGCTACGGGAGATGTCCGAGGCGGCCGTCCTCAACGCGAATTACCTGCTCGCCCGGCTCAAGGACGTGTACGACCTCCCGTTCGACCGGCTTTGCATGCACGAGTTCGTGCTCTCTGCGTCGAACCTCAAGCGCGAGCACGGGGTCACGGCCCTCGACGTCGCGAAGCGGCTCATGGATCACGGCTTCCACCCGCCGACGATCTACTTCCCGCTCATCGTCCCCGAGGCGCTCATGATCGAGCCGACCGAGACCGAGGCCAAGGAGACCCTCGACGAGTTCGTCGAGGCGATGCGCGCCATCGCGGCCGAAGCCGCGACCGATCCCCAGACGATCAAGGACGCGCCCCACCGACGGCCGGTGCGCCGTCTCGACGAGGTGAAAGCCGCGAAGCGTGCGGTCGTCAAGTTCGGCTTCGAGGAACATCCTGACCTCGCCCCCGTGAAGAGCGAGGCGGGCGGCGAGGCCATCGAGGCAGCGAAGGGGGCGTGATCGCGGTCCGCGACGAGATCGGGGCGCGCGTGGACGCCCTTGCTCTCGCGCACGAAGGTGACGACTTCGTGACGGCCGTTCGCGACCTGGCGGACGAGTTGGACGACGAGGGGAAGGCTGCGCTCCAGCAGGTCCTCCTCGAGCGGGCGGCGGACGAGGAGGACTTCCAGAAGGCGGTCCGCCAGAGGTTTGCGGAGAAGGGCTGGACGCGCCGCACGCTCGCAAAGCTCGAGCGGAGGTGGCGGGACGACCGGTCGGACACGATCGCCGCCGCGCTCAAGGCAGGTGAGGACGACGAAGTCGAGCGCGAGCTGTCGACGTTGCGTCGCGAGCCGGGCCGGGCAGCGCTCGTCTTCGACGAGCTCTCGCGCCATGAGAGTCCGCGCGTTCGAGCCTGGGTGCCGGCGGTGGCAGAGGACGTTCTCGGCGACGGCGGCAGGCGGCTGATCCTCTCGTTGACGCGCGACCGCGACCCGGCTGTCAGGGACGCCGCCGTCGAGGCACTCTTCGAGCTCGGCCCGGAGGCGGCGGCCCCGCTCGCGCCGGACCTGCGGCGGCGGCTTCAGTCCTCCGAGCCGCGGGAGCGCATAGCAGCGACGTGGGGGCTTGCAGCCCTTGGTGATACGTCGTCGGTCCGGGTCCTCGCCCAGCGCGCAGAAACGGCGGATACCGAGACGGAGAAGAGCGTCGCCCGCGCGGCCGTGCTCGTCCTCAACGACGACGAAGCCTCGGTCGCCGAAGGCCTGCGGCGGCACGCGCACGACGACGTCCCGGCGCTGGCGGTCGCCGCGCGGATGCTCGGCACCGACCTGACTATCGGCGCCCTGCGCGAGGCCGCGTCGAGCGCGCCCGACGAGGAGTGCCGAGCGGCCTGCGCCGCCGAGCTCGACCAGATCCGAGACGAGACGTGATGGAGGTTCGGAATCGCGAGCAGGCCGAGGCCTTTACGACGCTCGACGGTTCGACAATCCGTGTCCTGCTGGACGCGGCTTTCGGAGGCGCCCGCGAGCAGAGCCTCGCCGAGGCGAGCCTTCCGGCGGGCGTATCGACGCAACGTCACTACCACGCGCGGAGCGAGGAGATCTACGTCCTCCTCGAGGGCACGGGTGAGATGGAGGTCGAGGGCGACCGGCGCAGGGTCGTCCCCGGAGACGCGATCCTCATCCCGCCCGGCGCGTGGCACGAGATCCGCGCCAATGGAGACGGCGGGCTTCGATTCCTCTGCTGCTGCGCGCCCCCGTACTCGGACGGAGACACGTTCTTTGAGTGACCTGCTCGCAGCCGTGTACAGCGGTGACCAGGCGCGGATCGACGAGCTCCTCGCCGGCGACCCGGAGCTGGACGTCTTCGAGGCCGCGGCGCTTGGGCGCGTCGATCGCCTGGAGGCGCTTCTGGACGGAGATCCCGGGCTCGTATCCGCCTGGGCCGAGGACGGGTTCACGCCGCTTCACCTGTCGGCGTTCTTCCGCCATCCCGAGGCGGCGCGGCTCCTGGTCGAGCGCGGCGCGCTCGTCGACGTCGTCGCGCGCAACGAGGAGCTGCAGGTGACGCCGCTCCAGAGCGCCGCGGCGTCGCGCGAGGAGGAGTCTGCCGCGCTGCTGCTCGAGCGCGGGGCAGATCCGAATGTCCAGCAGCGTGGAGGGTTCACCGCGCTGCACGCCGCCGCGCGGAACGGGGACGAGCCGCTCGCCGAGCTGCTCCTCGCCCACGGTGCGGACCGGGCCATCGCGGCCGACGACGGACGCACTGCGGCGGACTTCGCGCGGGACGCGGGCCACGAGAACCTCGCGACGCGGCTGGCGCTGCAGTAAGCCGTCGGCAAGCCGTCGAGCCTCGCGTCTAACTCTCGGGGCCCGCGCCCTCCACCCGCTCCCGAGCGTAGCGTCGGCGAGCGCGCGTGTGGCGCGCCGATCGTGTCGAGTCTGTGGCTCGGTGTGCCGAGAGGCGCGCGGCTAGCGCGTGGCGGCGAGCTGGCCGCAGGCCGCCTCGATGTCGCGGCCGCGGGTAAGGCGGACCGTCGTCGGCACGCCCGCGCTGCGCAGGGCGGAAGCGAACGCGTCGATTGCCTTGCGCGAGGAGCCGTCGAAGGCGCCGGTCGGGTTGTACGGGATCAGGTTGACCTTGAACTCCCTCGTGCCCAGAGTGTTCGCGAGCGCGAGGGCCTGCTCGACGCGGTCGTTGACGCCGGCGAGCATCACGTACTCGACGAACACCTTGCGCCGGCGCAGCGCGACGTAGCGCCGGCACTCCCCGAGGACGTCGTCGAGCGGATAGCGGTCGTTGACCGGCATGAGCGTCGAGCGGAGCGCCGGATCGGCCGCGTGCAGGGAGAGCGCGAGCCGGATCGGCTCCTCGACCTCGTCGACGAAGCGCGTGAGCCCGGGTAGCCAGCCGACCGTCGAGACCGTCGTGCGGCGGTGGGTGATGCCCAGGTCAGGGAGGAGGCGTGCGGCGGCCGTGACGTTGTCGAAGTTCAGCATCGGCTCGCCCATGCCCATGAACACCGCATGGTCGACCTCCTCGCGGCGGCGGAAGTGGAGCGCTTGGTCAAGGATCTCCCACGGCGTGAGGTTCCGGCCGAAGCGCATCGCGCCCGTCGCGCAGAACGTGCACGTGAGCGGGCACCCTGACTGCGACGAGAGGCAGAGCGACCGCCGGCCGTCGCGATAGCGCATGAGGACCGTCTCGACCGGGTGCCCGTCGGCGGTGCGGAAGAGGGCCTTGACCGTGCCGTCCTTCGAGTGCGCCTCCTCGGCGAGCTGGAGGGTGGAGAACGGGACGCCCGCCTCGAGCTCGCGCCGCAGGTCGGCCGGAAGATTCGTCATCGCCTCGTAGCCGCCCGCGCCGCGCGCGGCCCACTGCCACACCTGGCTGCTGCGGTACGACGGCTCGTCCCGCGCGGCCAGCGCTTCCTTCACCTGCTCGAGGTCCATGCGCTCACGGTAGCCCGAATGGGTGATGCGGCGAAGTCCGGCGCGGCCGATAGAATGCTTAACGATGTTAACTATTACTGATCCGGTCACGGTTGCGAACGGCCTTCGCCCGGCGCTGCTCCACCTCAGCCGGCGCCTCCGCCGCGAGTTGGCGCCGTTGGGGATCACCGGCGGACAGGCTGCGCTCCTCTGGGGCATCCGCACCAACCCGGGCATCGGCGTGCGAGGCCTGGCCGAGCTCGAGGGAGTCTCGATGCCGGCCGTGAGCGTCCATGTCGACAGGCTCGTAGCCGCAGGCCTTGTCGCCCGGCGCCGCTCCGAGCTCGACCGGCGCCGCGTCGAGCTCGAGCTGACCGAGAGCGGAGTTCGCATCCTGCGCTCGGCGAGGAGCAGGCGCACCGCCTGGCTCGCCGACCGCCTGCGAAGGCTCGAGCCCGACGAGCTCGAGCGCGTCGAGGCCGCGCTGCCGGCGCTGAACAAGCTGCTCGAGGACGTCGCGTGACGGCGGCGTTCCTGCGCGCCCAGCGACGCACCTGGTCGAGTCTCCGCAAGCACCGCAACTACCGGATCTTCTTCGCGGGCCAGGTCGTCTCCGTCACCGGGACGTGGATGCAGAACATCGCGGCGGCGTGGCTCGTCCTGACGCTGACGCATTCGCCGGTTGCCGTCGGCTTCCTCATGCTCTGCCAGTTCCTGCCCGCGACGGCGCTCGGCCTCTTCGGAGGCGTCATCGTCGACCGTCTCGACGTACGGCGCGTGGTCATCGTCACCCAGGCAGCCTCCATGCTGTTCGCGGTGGCGCTCGCCGCCCTCACGCTCGGCGGGATCGTCGAGGTCTGGCAGGTCTACCTGCTCACCGGGCTGCGTGGGATCTCGCTCGTCTTCGACCACCCTGCCCGCCAGCAGCTCACCTTCCAGATGGTCGGGCGCGACGAGTTGCCGAACGCCGTCGCTCTCAACTCCGGGCTCTTCAACGGCACCCGCGTGATCGGGCCGGCCCTCGGCGGCGCGGTCATCGCGACGGCCGGCGTCGGCGCTTGCTTCCTGCTCAACGCGGCGAGCTTCGTCGCAGTGCTCGCGAGCCTGGCGCTCATCCGTCCGCGGGAGCTCTTTCCACTCGACCGAGGCGACGAGCGGCCGACGCTCATCCGCGGGAGCCGGGAGGCGTTCTCGTTCCTCCGCGAGGTCCCGACGGCGGGGATCGTCCTGGCGCTCGTCCTGCTCGTGACGACGCTCTCCTTCAACTTCAACGTCCTGCTTCCAGTCCTCGCCAAGAAGACGCTGGACGAGGGGCCCGAGGTCTTCGGCATCGTCACCGCCTTCTTCGGCGCGGGCGCGCTGATCGGCGCCCTCACCGCGGCTTCGATCTCCCGCACGAGCCCGAAGCTGCTGCTCGGAGGGACGATGGCGTTCGGAGTGGCGCAGCTCGCGCTCGCGCCGCAGACGACGCTCGTCGGCGCCGCGCCGTTCCTCTTCGCCGCCGGCATCGCCTTCACGCTCTGGACGTCGAACTCGAACGCAATGCTTCAGCTCGCAACTCCCGACCGGCTCCGCGGCCGCGTCATGGGGCTGTACTTCTTCGCCTTCAACGGCGCAGGTCCCGCGGGCGGGATGCTCGCCGGCTGGCTTGCCGCGACGGGCGGAACGGCACTCGCGTTCACGGTCGGAGGGGGCGCCGCGATCGTCGTTTCCGCGCTCGCCTCAACCGTGTTCGGAAGGCAGCGGGCACGGCGCCGCCTGGCTTCGCGGCCAGGTACCGTGAGCGCGTGATCGACCTCCGCACGGACACGCTCACACATCCGACCGCAGCGATGCGACAGGCGATCGCCGAGGCGGTCGTCGGTGATGAGCAAAAGCGCGAGGACCCGACCGTGATCGCACTCGAGGAGCGCGGCGCCGCACTGCTCGGCCAGGATGAAGCGGTGTTCGTCCCGACCGCGACGATGGCGAACCAGATCGCCCTCCGCGTGCTCTCCGAGCCCGGGGACGAGGTGCTCGCGGAGGAGCTGGCGCACATCTTCCGCTACGAGCTGGGCGGGCCCGCCGTGCACTCCGGGCTGGTCATGAAGCCGATCCGTACGAAGGACGGCCGCTTCGGCCCCGAGCAGGTGCGCGACATGGTCAACCCGCCCGCAGACCTCCACATGGCGCCCACGAAGGTGCTGTGCCTCGAGAACACCCACAACGCCGGCGGCGGGCGCGTGTGGCCGATCGGCCAGGTGCGCGAGGTCGTCGCCGAGGCACGGGCGCACGGTCTCGCCGTCCACCTGGACGGCGCACGCCTCATGAACGCGGTCGTCGCGAGCGGCACGCCTGCGGACGAATACGGACGCCAGTTCGACACCGTGGCCCTCTGCCTCTCGAAGGGCCTGGGCTGCCCGCTCGGCGCCCTGATCGCCGGCTCGCGCGAGCGCATGGCGAAGGCGCGCCGGTTCAAGCACCTCTTCGGCGGCGCGATGCGCCAGGCGGGGATCGTGGCAGCCGCCGGCCTCTACGCGCTCGACCACCATGTGCAGCGCCTCGCGGGCGACCACGAGAACGCGCGCCGGCTCGCCGAGGGCCTGGCGGCGGCCGGGATGCCGGTCGACGTCGACCAGGTGGAGACGAACTTCGTCCTTTTCGACGTCGGCGCGCTGGGCCTGAACGCCGACGAGGCCGTCGCGCGCATGCGCGCCGGCGGCGTGCTGCTCTCATTCGGGTCGCGCAAGAACGTCCTGCGCGCCGTGACCCATCTCGACGTCTCCGCCGAGGCCGTCGAGCAGGCCGTCGAGCTGATCCCGCGCTCGCTCGCCGGCGCTCCGGAAGCCGTCGACGCGCGCGCCGACGCACCGACGCCCTACTAGGGCTCCCCCGAGAGAGAAAAACCGCTTTCCCTTCCCCCGCGTAGTGGCGGTCGGGGGAGAAGGGAGGCAAACGGGACCGCGTCCAGCGCGCACGGATGAGCCGCACCACTCGCCCCGTCGTACCAAGTCGGAGTCATGTCCCTGGAGGAGGAGAGATGAGTGCACATCGCATGAGCCGGCGGCTGACGCTGCTGGCGATTCTCGGTGCGCTGGTCCTGCCGCAGGCCGCACTGGCCCAGACGGGACCGCCCGAGGTGCTCGACCCCGAGCTCGCCGTCCGCACGGCGGCATCGGGCCTGAGCCAGCCGACCGGGATGGCCTTCATCGGCGAGAACGACATCCTCGTCAACCAGAAGGCCAACGGGCAGGTGCGTCGCGTCTTGAACGGCGTCCTGCTGCCCGATCCGGTACTCGACCTGCATGTCAACTCGAACTCGGAGCGAGGCCTGCTTGGCATGGCGCTCGACCGCCGGTTCAGGGTTAACGGCTGGGTGTACCTGTACTGGACCGAGAGCTCGATCGGCGCCGACACCGGCGTGAACGGCAACGTGCCGCTCCTCGGCAACCGCGTCGACCGCTTCGTCTGGGACGGCTCGAAGCTGACGTTCGACCAGAACGTGATCATGCTCCGAGCCGCGCAGCCGGCCGTGCCGGCGACCCCGGGTCCCGCACAGGGTGCCGCCGGCAACCACGACGGCGGCGTGCTCCGCGTCGGGCCCGACGACGGCAAGCTCTACATCTTCATCGGCGACACCGGGCGCCGGGGCTGGAACCAGAACCTCCGCTGCGGGCCGACGACCGTCTACAACTGTCCGCCCGGCACGCCGGTCGCGGACGACATCTTCGGCGGCCCGATGCCGGACAACGCCCACTTCACCGGCGTCGTCATCCGCGTCAACCCGGACGGCACGGCGCCCCGCTGGAACCCGTTCTACGACTACGGCGCCGAGGTCGGCGGCGAGGCCGGCGCGAACATCCAGAAGATCTACGCGTACGGCTTCCGCAACGGCTACGGCATGGCCTTCGACCCGCGGGGCCACCGGCTCTGGGAGGCCGCGAACGGCGACGACACCTTCAGCGAGCTGGAGGTCGTCGAGGCCGGCATGAACTCGGGCTGGATCCAGTTCATGGGCCCGGCGTCGCGCGTCTCGCAGTTCAAGACAATCGAGACGACCCCGGGGCCGACCAGCGACCCGTTTGCGCCGAACGGCTACGTCGGGCTCCAGCAGAACCGCTGGCCGCCGTCGAACCTCGCGGACACGACCGCCGAGGCGATGTCGCGCCTGCAGATGTACCCGGGCGCGCACTACAGCGACCCCGAGCTGTCGTGGGTCTACGAGGTCGGACCGGCCGCGATCGGCTTCCTCGAGGGCAAGGGCCTCGGGAACGAGTACGCCAGCGATCTGTTCATGGGCGGCTCCCGTAACTTCCTCGAGGGCGGCCACCTCTTCCGCTTCGAGCTGACGCCGAACCGCAAGGGCATCGACGTCAGCGGCGACCCGCGGCTTGCGGACCTCGTCGCCGACAACACCGGCAAGTGGAACATCGTCGAGAGCGAGAGCCTGCTCTTCGGCCGGAACTTCGGGATCGTCACCGAGATCGTCACCGGTCCGAACGGCAACCTCTTCCTGCTGTCCAACCAGGCAGGCGCGATCTACGAGATCTACCGGCCCTAGCGAAACTGGGCAAGGATGAGGGGCGCGGGATCACTCCCGCGCCCCTCGTTGCTTCCGGCTACTCGTACTGAAGCGCGCGGAGGACGTTCAGCTTCGCCGCGCGCCGCGCGGGCATGATCGCCGCCAAGATCCCGACGATCACGGCGATGATCGCGAAGACCACCAGCTGGCCCCAGGGGATCGAGAAGCGGACGTCGAACTCCTGCAGCGCCCTCGTGACGAGCGCGGCCAGGAAGATCCCGAGCGGCAGTCCGAGCGCGGCGCCGATCAGCGCGGTGATCACGCTCTCGTGCCGCACCATGCGCCGGGCCTGACGCTTCGTCATCCCTACGGCGCGGAGCATTCCGAGCTCGCGCGTCCGCTCGTACACCGAGAGGACGAGCGTGTTGACCATGCCGAAGATGCTCACGATCACGGACAAGGCGAGCAGGACGTAGAGCATGACGAGGAACTGGTTGAAGTCCTCGTCCTGCTGCGTGATCCAGTCCTCGCGCGTCTGGATCCTCGCGTCGGGGTAGTCGGCAACCGCCGCCTCGAGCGACTCGGTCGTCGCGGTCGAAGGGCCGTTCGGGACGTTCACGAACGTAAACTGGTTCCGCGGGCGCTCGTACGCCGAGTCAAAGGTCTCGGTCGTCACGGACACGCCGCCGAGCAGCGGGTAGAAGGGCGGCGGCTCGTAGAGACCGACGACCTGCTGCTCGAGCGTCTCGCCCGACGGCGTGAGGACGCTGATCGTGTCGCCGACGGCGATGTCATGGTCCTCGGCGAACTTCGCGTCGACGATCGCCTGGTCGTTGGTGAGGTTCTCGACGACCGAGTCGTCGCCTTCCTTCCAGTCGAAGTTGTAGGTCTGGAGGATGGTCTGCGGGTCGATGCCGGTCACGTACGTGGACGCATCGTCGACCTTGCCGAGATCCGAGCGCACGTTTGCGACCACCTCGGCGTCGGGGGAGCCGGCGACCGCCTCGCCCGCCGCCGCCACGAACGGGGTGAACCCGTCCTGGGCGGTGACGATGTAGTCCGCTGCCACCTGGTCTTCGATGGCCTCGCGGTTCGACGCCTTCATGCCGTTGGCGAGCACCGCGACGAAGGTGACGAGCGCGATGCCGATCATGAGCGCGGCCGCGGTCGATGCGGTCCGGCCCGGGTTCCGCACGGAGTTCCCGCGCGCGAGCTTCCCCGCGGCGCCTCCGATCGCCCTCGCCGGCAGGCCGACGATCGCGGCCAGCGGGCGGACGAGACGCGACGAGATCATGGCCACGCCGATGAACAGCAAGATCACGCCGCCCGCGATGGAGAGCAACCGTGAGGCGGTGTCCAGGTCGTCCTTGAACATCGAGTAGCCGAGCAGGAAGAGCGAGAGCCCGATCACTGCGATGGCGATGTACGGGACGAAGGGCGACAGCCGCGACTTCGGCAGGGTGTAGCCCTCGCGGACCGCCGCGATCGGCGGCACGCGCGTCGCGCGGATGGCTGGAAAGAGCCCCGCGACGAGCGTGATGATCGTCCCGACGAGCAGCGAAACGACGATCGTGCGCGTGGCGTAGACCATGTTCGCGGTCGGGAGCTCGAGATCCAGAGCCTTGAAAAGCTCGTTCAGCCCCAGGGCCAGACCGAATCCGACGAACAGGCCGATCACCGAGGCGATGATCCCGATGGTCAGCGCCTCGACGATCACCGACCAGAGGATCTGTCGGCGGCTGGCGCCCACGGTTCGCATCGTCGCGAACTCCCGGGTGCGCTGCGCGACCGTGATCGAGAGCGTGTTGAAGATCACGAAGGCGCCGACGAACAGAGCGATACCGGCGAACGCGAGCAGGAAGTACTCGATGAAGCTCGTGAACTCGCTGATCTCGTCCTTGTCCTCCTGCGCCTCGACCGCACCGGAGCGGACCTGCGCGTCCGCGGGGAGGATCGGCTGAATCTCGTTGATCAGCTGCTCGGGCGTCGTGCCGTCGACGCCGGCCACGGAGATGGAGTCGACCTGGCCTTCGCGGTCGAGGAGCGTCTGCGCCGTCGGGAGGTCGAAGATGGCGAAGGTCGCCGTTCCGAGCGAGTCGACGTCGCCGAACCTCGCGATGCCGGTGATCTCGAAGTCCTGCTTGGGCTGGATCGTTGCGATTTCGATCGTGTCGCCGACCTGGTAGCCCTCGCGGTCGGCGGTGCCGGCATCGATGACGACTTCGCCGTCGGCGTCGGCCCACGTTCCCTCGACGAGGTTCAGCGGGTTGAAGCGCTGCGCCTCGGGGCTCGGGTCGATCCCGAAGCCCAGGCTGGGCGCGCCCTGCGTGTTGATGGCCTTGCCGTCCGAGCCGATGATCTTCGTGTTCGTCTCGTCAGCGACGCTGCCGCTCGCGGCCTCGACGTCCGGCAGTGCGCGGACCTCGTCCACGAGCGCCTCGTCGACCGGCGGCGCTGTGGCGGAGGTTCCCTGGAAGTCGATGTCGGCCCCCTTGCCGGAGACGACGACGTCGGTGCCGGCGTAGGACTCGTCGAAGATCGTGGAGAACGCCTTGTCGATCGTGTCCGTGAGGACGTAGGTGCCGCTCATCATCGCGACACCGAGGATGATTGCGAGCGCCGTCAGGATCGCCCGCAGCTTGCGGCCGAGTAGGCCTCTGAGGGCGACACGTATCACAGGCGGCTCACTTCCTCCATCGCTTCGAGGACGTCGTGGGCGCTCGCCTTGCCGAGCTCCTTGACGATGAGCCCGTCCGCGAGGAAGAGCGTCCTGTCGGAGATCGCTGTCGCGTTCGGGTCGTGCGAGACCATGACGAAGGTCTGGCCGAGGGTTTCCACAGACTCGCGGAGGAGCTCGAGGATCTCCTGGCTCGTGGTCGAGTCCAGGTTGCCCGTGGGCTCGTCCGCGAAGACGACGGTGGGCTTGGACACGAGAGCGCGTGCGATGGCGACGCGCTGCTGCTGGCCGCCCGAAAGCTCCGACGGGCGGTGCGTCTTGCGGTCGGTCAGGCCGACGCGCTCGATGACCGAGTTCGTCCAGTCCTTGTCGATCTTGCCGCCGGCGAGTTCGAGCGGAAGGAGGATGTTCTCCTCGGCCGTGAGCATTGGGAGGAGGTTGAAGAACTGGAAGACGAAGCCGATGTGCTCGCGCCGGAGCTTCGTCAGCTCGGTGTCGCCGAGCTTCGCGATGGGGGTCCCGTCGATCTCGACGTCGCCCTCGGTCGGGCGGTCGAGGCCGGCGAGGATGTGCATGAGCGTCGACTTGCCCGAGCCCGACGGGCCCATGACGGCGGTGAGCTTGGCGCGCTCGACGTCCAGGGAGACGCCGCACAACGCTCTCACCGCGGTGTCGCCCTCGCCGTAGACGCGGACGACATCGTGCGCCGTGACCACGGCGCCGTTCGTGCTCTGTTCTGAGTGCTGGGTTTCAGTTTCCATGGTCGTCAACTCTACGGACCTCCTGGGAGTTGGGCGTCCGCCCATCGTCCCAGCGCCCGTCGTCGCGACGCAATGAGGCGAGCGCGAGCCCTGGAGTGGGGTTAACCGAACCCCCGGAGTGCGCTACTCGACGCCCGCCCGGTCGCCGACGGCGAAGAACGCGATCGCGACGGCGACGTACGCCCCGACGAGCGCGTAGCCGCGCCAGCGGGTCGACTGCCCGCCCCAGAGCAGGGCGGCGGTAAAGGCGACCGCGCCGCCTACCGCGATGAGCTCGATCGGGCGGAAGGCGAGCGAGAGCGGCTCGATCAGCCAGGACAGGAGCGCGACCGCGGGGATGAGGAAGACGGCCACCTGCGCACTCGAGGCGAGCGCGATCTCGGCCGCCAGCTTGATGTTCCCACGATGGGCGACGACGACCGCGCCGCCATGCTCGGCCGCGTTCCCGACGATGGCGACGATCACCGCGGCCACGAAGAACTCGGTCAGACCGAGCTCATCCGCAAAGACCTCGAGCGTGTGGACGAGCGTCTCGGCGACGAACGCGGTCACGACCGTGGCGGCGGCCAGCACCAGGAGGGACAGTCGGAGCGACCAGGCCGCCATGGTGGCCGCCTCGTCGGAGACATGGAGGCTCCTGTGCCGGCGCAGCGACAGCCACGTGACCGCCACGTAGATGACCAGGAGCGCGATCGACACGGGGACGGAGAGCACCGCGAGCGAGCGCCGGTCCGGATTGCCCTCCCAGCCCGGGATCGACGGGATGAGGAAGAGCAGGACCGCGACCGCGACCATGGCGAACGCGGTCAGGCTCGACTCGCGGTCGAGGCGGCCGGAGCCGCCGAAGATGAGCGAGAACCCGAGCACGAGCAGGAGGTTTCCGATCACCGAGCCCGTCAGCGAGCCGCGGACGACCTCCGTGAGGCCCTCGTTGACGGCGATCAGCGCGATGATCAGCTCGGGCGCGTTCCCGAACGTGGCGTTGAGGAACCCGCCGATGCCCGGCCCGGTGTGGTGCGCCGCGTGCTCGGTCGCCTCGCCGATCAGCCACGCGAGGGGAATGAGCGCGGCCGCCGCGAGCACGAAGAGCTCGATGTCGCCCAGCTCGGTGGCCTTGTCGAGGAGCACGACGAGGGGCCCGAGGGCGAGCAGCGCAAAGAGAACCTTCCGGGTCACGGCCGGGCGCACCCTAACTAACCTCTGACGCGTGCTGCGTGCAGTGCTCTTCGACTGGGGGGACACCCTCTTCCACTTTGCGTATGACGAGACGCTGCTCGAAGCGGGCTGGGAGGCCGGGCTCGCCACGCTCGAGCGCGACGGGCTTCCGGGCCCGGACGAGACGGCCGCCCGCTTCCGCGAGCAGTACCTGCCGCTCCTCTTCGTGCCCGGCTCCGTGGACGAGGTGGAGTACCCGGGGATGATCCGCGAGCTGCTGGAGGGCTTCGGCGTGGAGCTGGACGACGGCGCGCTCGACCGGTTCCTCGCGGCCGAGCACGCCGCCTGGGAGCCCGCCCGCCAGATGGGTGCGCAGACGCACGCGCTCCTCGATTCGCTTCGCGACCGCGGCCTCGCCACCGGGCTCGTCTCGAACGCGTTCGACCCGGGCTGGCTTCTGCACGGCGACCTGGCGCGCATGGGCCTCGCCGAGCGTCTCGACGCCGCCGTCTTCTCGTCGGAGATCGGCAAGCGCAAGCCGCACCCGGCCATCTTCGAGCACGTCCTTGAGCGGCTCGACGTCGCGCCCGAGGACGCGCTCTTCGTCGGCGACCGCCGTTACGAGGACGTCCGCGGCGCCAAGGAGCTGGGGATGACGACGGTGCTCGCCCTCTGGTTCCGGGCGGACGACGACGAGCGCGGCCTCGAGCCCGACTACGAGGCGTTCACGCCGATGGACGTGCTCAATGTCGTCCGACGCCTCACCAACGAAATCTGAGGCCCGGCGCAGCCCGGCCTACACCCGGAAGCGGGGCATGTCAAGACTTGCGGGGGCGCCGAACCCTGTCGACAATCCAGGGACAAAGACTGTGCGGCGACCACTGTTCACCGGAACCGAGCTCCCGCTCCGTCCTCAGGACGAGACCGAGTGTCGACGCTGCCGGGTGCACTGCGACAAGGTGGTCTACCCGTCCGCATGTGTCGAGCGCGCGTGCCCGTTCCTCTACGCCTACGAGGAGTGGGGGCGCACGTACGTCGGCTGCATGCAGAAGGTCTACGCCGTCGAAATCGACCTCGACCTCCTCGACGAGGCGCGCGGCCGTAAGGGCGGGTTCGGCGCCGTGCGGGCCGTCCGCCAGCCGCTACCGATGTGCCGGGCCGAGGTGTCGAGCTGCTACGAGCACCGCGCGGACGAGCTCGGGTGCGTCAACCCCGAGTTTTTCGAGCTCCCCCGCGGGAAGCCGTCCTTCCGGGTCGTCGAGCAGAGCGACCAGGCCGCGTAGAGCCCGCCCAGCGGGCGTGGAGGTCCTTCAGCCGCTGCACCTCCTCGGCGGTCGGGCCGCCGTGACCGCCCGGCCCGGGCGTCTCGAGGATCGCCGGTAGCCCCTGGACGCGCGGGTGGGCGAGGAAGGCGCCGAGGCCTTCGCCCATCTCGCCGTGGCAGATGTTCGCGTGCCGGTCGCGGTTCGAGCCGAGGGGCGAGTCCGCGTCGTTCACGTGCAGGCACCGGAGCCGGTCGAGGCCGACGCGCCGGTCGACCTCACCGAGCGTCTCGTCGACGACCTCGAGGTCGGTCACGTCGGTGCCCGAGACCCAGAGATGGCACGAATCGAGGCAGAGGCCGAGCTTCGGGTGCCCGTCCAGCCGGTCGTAGAGGACTGCGAGCTCGTCGATGGAGCGCCCCATCGTGTTCCCGGTGCCTGCCGAGTTCTCCAGCAGGAGCCAGGTCGGCCCGTCGCACTCGGCGAGGGCGGCCTCGAGTGCCGGCGCGGCTCGCTCGACTCCGGCCTCGAAGCCCTTGCCGAGGTGGGAGCCCACGTGGAAGACGACGCCGTCGGCCTCGATCGCGCACGCGACGGCGACGGTGTAGAGCAGCGTGTCGCGCGACTTCTTCCACAGCGCCTTGTCCGGCGTCGCGAGGTTGATGAGGTAGAGCGCGTGGCAGACGACCGGCCCGATCTGCTCCTCTTCGCGCCGCTCGCGGAAGCGCATGATGTTCTCCACGGGATGGTTCGTCGGGCGCCAGGCACGCGGGCTCTGCGTGAAGATCTGGATGGACTCGCACCCGCGCTCGACCGCCCGGTCGATCGCCGTGTGGATCCCCCCGCTCGTGGAGACGTGGGCGCCGGCCAGCACCGGGCCATCGTAACGAGCTACCCCTGCCCGGTCCTTCCGCAGACCTCGAACCCGATCTCCTCCGCGATGCTATCGGCCTCGGCGAGCTTGCCCACGTACGCGTCCACGGAGTCGGAGGACGTCTCTCCGCGCTCCAGGGCCGCGATGACGCCGTCCAGCTCGTCGATCGCCTCGTCGTTGACACCGAGGAAGTCCTCGACACGAGGACGGAGGGCGTCCGGCGGCTCCATCGTTCCGAGCTCCTCTCGCGCGTCGAGCGCGACATCGCGCACGAGGCGGAAATGAGCCGCCGCGCGCTCCGCGAACTCCGGGCTCGTCTCCGGGATCTTCCGCAGCGCCGCCAGGCTCTCGGTCAGCTCGGTATTGGCTGCGATGCGGGTGCAGTACGCATCGGCCTCGGCCACGTACTCGGCGCGACCGGACGCCGGGCCCTCGGCCGTGGCCGCGGTCGTGGTCGTTGCCGCCCCTTGGTCGGAGCCGCCGCAGGCGCTCAGAACGACCGCGAGCGCCGCGATCAGGGCCGCGCCCCGACCTCCGGACGTGTTCCACAGCTTCCTCATCTATCGTGGAACGGATGAGCGTCCGCGTTCGTTTCGCGCCGAGCCCCACGGGCTTCCTCCACATCGGAGGCGTCCGCACCGCGCTCTTCAACTGGCTCTTCGCCCGCCACGAGGACGGCGAGCTCCTGCTGCGGATCGAGAATACCGACACGGGCCGCGAGGTCGAGGAGTCGGTCGAGCAGATCCAGCGCTCGCTCCGGTGGCTCGGCCTGGACTGGGACGGGGAGGTTGCCTTCCAGCTCGACGGGCTGGAGCGGCACCAGTCGGCTGCGCGGCTCCTCGTCGAGTCGGGCCACGCCTACGAGGACGACGGGGCGATCCGCTTCCGCATGCCCGACGAGGGCACGACGACCTGGGACGATGCGATCAAGGGGCGGATCGAGTACCCGAACGAGAAGCTCGAGGATCTTGTCCTCCTGCGCTCGGACGGTCGCCCGACCTACAACCTGGCCGCCGCCGTCGACGACGCCGACTCGGCGGTCACGCACGTGATCCGCGGCGAGGACCACGTCCCCAACACGCCCAAGCAGATCCGCATCCTCGAGGCGCTCGGCCGGCCGCTACCCGTCTACGCGCACGTCCCGAACGTCATGGGGACGGACGGCAAGAAGCTCTCCAAGCGACACGGCGCTGTCTCGGTCGAGGAGTTCCGCGAGCGGGGCTATGTCGCCCCGGCGCTCATGAACTACCTCGCGCTCCTCGGCTGGAGCTACGACGACAAGACGACGATCATGTCGAGCGACGAGCTCGTCGCGCGCTTCGGCCTCGAGCGCGTGGGCTCGAGCCCGGCGACCTTCGACTACGACAAGCTCGACTGGATGAACGGCGTCTACCTGCGCGAGCTGCCGCCCGAGGAGTACGCCTCCGAGCTCGTCGAGTACCTGCGGGAGACCGGTTTCGAGGGTGACGAGGAGACGATCCGGGCTTCGGCGCCGCTCGTGCAGGGCAAGATCGCCCGGCTCGAGGAGTATCCGGGCTTCGCCGGCTTCCTCTTCGAGCGCCGCGAGGCCCCATCCGAGCTCCTCGACGGCTCGGGGACCGTGCTCACGGAGGCCCGCGAGACCCTCGCGGCCGTCGAGCCGTTCACCGCCGCGGAGATCGAGACCGCGCTGCGAGGCCTCGCCGAGCGGCTGGGCACGAAGCCGCGCGAGGCGTTCGGGCCGATCCGGGCGGCCGTCACGGGCTCACGGATCTCGCCCGGGCTCTTCGAGAGCCTCGAGCTGCTCGGCCGGGACGAGTCGCTGGCGCGGCTCGACGCCGCGCTCGCGGTCGCGGCCTAGGGCCGGTAGAGGACGAAGCCGCCGGCGAAGAGCGCCAGGCCGGCAGCCCACACGGGCCAGGCGGCGAGCACCGCGCCCGCAGTGAAGAGGAAGGCGCCGCCGATCACGAGCCCGGTGGCGATGATCGCCGAGAGCGAGGGAAGCTCACGCGGGCGGCGCGCGGGCGTGGGCTCGGCGTCGCCGTCCGAACGGATCGGCACCGCCGTGCGCTCCAGCGCGCGCAGCCGGGCGAGGCGCACGCGGAAGAGCGCGCCGCGCCATTCGGGGAGCAGCGGGTCGACGAAGTCGACGTCTCCCATCTCCAGCGCCTGGGCGACCTCCGCGGTTACGTCGCGCGCCTCGGCCAGCGCCGCGACGAGCTCGGCGTGCAGCGCCTCGGCACCGCGCGGCGGGTCGATCCCGACCGCGAGCTCGGCTGCGGCGTGAAGGCTGTACTGGAGCTGTGGGAGCTCCTCGATGAAGTCGTCGGTGACAGCATCGGCCGGCGACTCTGCGACGCGCTCCAGCCGGACGAGGGCGACGCCGACATGCTCCCAGAGGTGAGAGACGGCTGTTGCATAGCCCCTCGGCTCACCCCTTCGAACCGTCCGCTCCATCCGGGCCCCATCATACGCGGATAGACTCGTGGCCGATGGACGGCCGGGCCCAGCGGCTGGTCATCGTCGCAGACGACGACGGGTCGATACGGCTGCTCTGCCGGGTGAATCTCGAGCTGGAGGGCTACCGCGTGCTCGAGGCCACGGGCCTCGAGGAGATCTCGCGCATCGCGGCGGAGGACGAGGTGTCGCTCGTCCTGCTTGACATCCACCTCGGCCGCGAGGACGGGATCGAAGTCGCGCGTGCCCTGCGCCGGGACCACCCAGGGATGCCGATCGCCTTCCTCTCGGGCAGCGTCGACTTCGGCGAGCGGTCGGCGGCCGTCTCGGACGCGGCCATCCGCAAGCCCTTCACGCTGGAGGAGCTGATCGGGACCGTGCACCGGCTTGCGGGCGGGTCGCATCGTCCTCCGGAGGCGGAACCGCCGAGCCCCTGACCTCGGCCTCGACGCCGCGCACCTGTCCGCGCCAGCGGAGCGTCCCCATCATCAGGAGGATCGAGCCGAAGCCCAGCGCGACGGCCACGATCGTGGTCACCAGCTGCTGGCCGAAGCTGAAGGCGAGGATCGTCGACGACGAGGCCGCGCCCGAGAGCGCGAACACGAGGATCGCCTGTTGCGTGCCCGCGCCGCCCGGCGTGAACGGAAGCATCGTCGACATGCCCTGGACGACCAGCACAGCCAGCGTCGTCTTGGCGGTCGCGTCGACGTGGAACGCCCGGAGGAAGAAGAACGTCGACGCGATGCGCGCGACCCAGCTTCCCGCCTGCCAGGAGACGACCTCCCGGAAGTACATCCGCCGGTCGCGGAGGATCGCGAAGCCGAGCGCGACCTTCTCCTTGAAGTTCCTCACGTGCCGGGCTGCCCAGGCGAGGAGGATGATCAGCCCGCCGAGCATGATGCTGCCGAAGAAGAACGCGAGCCGCGGGTGCTCGACGACGAAGCTCCAGTCGAACGCGCCAAGGTTGGGGAGGTCCGGGACCCCGGGGAGGATTCCCATCTGGATCGCGATCAGGAAGAGCAGGGAGGCGACGGCGAAGTCGAAGAGCGTCTCGACGACGAGGCTCGACGCCAGCGTCGGGTACGTGGAGCCCTCGACGCGGTGCTTGACGAGGTACAGCTTGACGACGTCGCCGCCGCGGGCCGGAACGACGGCGTTGACGCCCACACCGGCCAGGTAGGCGCCGAAGACGGTGCGGAAGGGGATCTTCGTCCCGGGATAGGCCGCGTGCAGGATGTTCTGCCACGCTCGGACGCGCAGCGTGAGCCGGATCACCTGGAAGACGACGGCCAGCAGGAGCGCGCCCCAGGCCACCGCCGCGAAGGCCTTGAAGAACGCCTCGGAAGCGTCGAGAAAGGAGCGAACGTCGTCCACGAGTTGACGATAGCGGCGGCCCTGGTCGGGCGAGCAGCCGGGGGGCTAGGCGGGGCGGGTGCCGGGCGGGCTGGACGAGGCCAGCTGGTCGCTCAGCCGCTGGTAGAAGAAGCCGCCGAGGAGGAGCAGCGCGCCCACCGCGAGTACCGAGCGACCGCGCGAGCGAGCTCAGGTACGCGTGCCGCTCATTCCGACGATTCCGCCGGCCGCAGCTCGATATGGAGCTCGCAGTCGAGCGCGTGCGCGAGCTTCAGGAGCGTGTCGATGCGAGGCGGCCGGCCGCCCGACTCGAGCCGCGCGATCGCGGACTGCGTCGTCCCGCACACGCGGGCGAGCTCGGCCTGGGAGAGCCCGAGCTCACGGCGCCGCTGGACGACCTGCTCCGCGATCTGCGCGAAGAGCCAGCCGTCCTGTGCGCCCGCGAGCCGCTCGCGAAGCCGCTCGATCGCCCGCTCGGTCGTCCTCTGCCGTTCTTCCTTGGAAGGTGGGTTCATCGCAGTTCTGCTATTGCATATAGCACCTCTGCGATGAAAGTCAAGGCCCCGGGGCGAGCTCCTCCAGGTGAGCGTCGTCGGCGGGCCCGTCCACGATGTAGACGCGAACGCTGTTCTGGCCCCGGCGGTAGGCGTCCTCGGGCGTGACCGCCGACACGAGGGTCTCGCCCGAGTAGTCGAACGAGCGCGTCACGGCGACGATCGTCCCGTTGACCGCGATGGCGACGTCGTGGGCACCCGACTCGCCGTGGATCCGCCCGTACACCCGGACGGGCGCGAGGAGCGAGTCGGGATCGTAGGCGCTCGACCCGTAGCTCTCGAAGGTCGGCCCGCCTCCGGACGCGACCGTGAGCGCGTCGACCCGCCGGCCGAGGAGCTCCGGCCTCGGGCCGACGGCGTACAGGCCGGGAGGCTCGTTCCCCTCGCCGAAGAGGGCGATCTGGTGCGCGAGCAGACGGTCGCGCTTCTCGACGAGCTCGTCCGCATCGCCGACGACGACCTCGCCGGAGGAGGTGTGCACGACCACGTCGGTCTCGTCGGCAGGGGGGCCGAGAGCCGACCGGCCGTCCGTCTGCCAGGGGACCTCGACGCCGAGGATGTCGGCGATCGTGGGCAGCAGGTCGATCGTGCGGACGTGGTCGTCGACGACCTCGCCGCTCGCCTGGCCGGGCGCCTTGACGAAGAGCGGCACGAACGCGAGCTCCTCCAGGTTCCCCGTCTGCACGCGCCTGCGCTCGCCGTGCGGGCGGAAGCTGACGCCGTGGTCGGCCACCACCACGACGAGCGCGTCGTCGTAGGTGCCCGTCTCCTCGAGCCGGTCGAGGACTCTCCCGAGCTCGAGGTCCGTGTAGCCGACCTGGAGCAGGTGACGCTGCCACGCCTGCGTTGCAAGCTCCGGGTCGCCCGTCCACCGCTCGCCGACCATTCCCGGCTGGAAGCCGAGGTCGGCCGCGTAGACCTTCCCGTTCGGGAGGTACTCCCAGGGGTGGTGCGGGAGGAGGACGTGCAGGAACGAGAGCGTCGGGCGGTCCTCGTGCTCGAGCCCGTCGATGAACTCCTGCACCTCGGCGCCACGCTCCGTGTACGCGGCCGGCCTTCCGCCCGGCTGGGAGGGGCCCTCCTGGAGGCGGACGACCGGGCCGTCGCCGCCGAAGCCGCGCCACGCGGTGGAGATGGAGGGCAGCCGCTTGCTGGTGTCCTCGGGGAGGACGAGGTGGCCGTAGACGATCGAGAGGTCGGAGAGAAGCGAGCCGACGCGCGCGACGAGCGGCTCGCGGTCCTCGTCGCAGAGGGATTGCGGGCAGAGGTGCGCCTGCGACTCCATCGCATGCATGTCGTAGCCGGCGCCCAGGAGCGTGAAGAGGTTGTCCGGGTGGTCGAGGTAGAGCGGGAGCTCGTCGTCCTCCGGGAACTCACCAGTCAACATCGCCGGGACCGCGCCGGTCGTCCACTCGTGGACGGTCGTCGCGTTGCGATACCAGGTCGCGTCGCGCGCGAGCCGGGCGAAGTTGGGATAGCGAACGGCGTCGATCTCCCCCTCGGAGTCCATCAGCGAGATCGTCGGGAGCTCGTCGAAGACGACCATGACCACCGGCGCGGTGGCGCGCACGTCGGCGACGCGGGGCTCCGGCGCGTCCTCGAGGACGAGCCGCGAGACCGGCGAGACGAAGAGGAAGAGGACGAGGAAGACGAGCGGCGCCGCGGCGAGGACGGTGAGAAGCGTCCGCGCGGGCTTCGCGCGCGCGTACAGGAGGGCTGCGGCCGCTCCGACGGCGACCGCAGCAGCCATGAGAACGAGCGACGAGGCGTCGATCCCGCGGATGACCTGGAGCGCGATCAGCGCGACGAGCCCGCCGACGAAGACGAAGTGGAGGACGGTCGCCGCGAGAGCGTGCACGAGGCCTGCGAGGGCCTCGAGCGTGAGCAGGACGAGCGGCGGGATGACGACGAGGCCGATCGCGAAGAAGACGATGTCCCAGCGGGTCGAGCCGCGGACGGCGAAGAACTCGACGTTGCGGGAGAGGAGGTCGAAGACCGGCTGCGCGACCGCGACGGCGCTCAGGCCGGCGAGATGCAGGCCCGCGGTCTCGAGCGAGCCGGGCGGGTCAGGCGGACGGACTCGCACGGTAGAGAATCCGGGTTCCCGACGGGAGCGTCTCCCGGCGCTCGACGCGCCAGCGCTCGTTCAGGGCGCGCTCGAACGTCTCCGTGTCGTAATCCGGGTTCGCGCCCGGGCCCTTCCTCGAGAGCAGCCGCTGCACCATCGGGTCGTCGCGCGTCGGGAACTCGATCACCAGCTCGGTCTGGAGCCCGGCGAGCCAGTCGAGGAAATCGCGGATCGGCACGTTGCTCGTCAGGGCGACGTGGTGGACGAGAGCGAGAGCGAGCGTCAGGTCGGGGCGGCCGCGGTCGACGAGCGGGCGCCGCTCCGCGCCGCGCCAGCCGAGACCGGGGGAGGGGTCGGCGAGGTTGCCGACGAGCGGAAGGATCGTGTCGGCTCCTTCGTCGCGCAGCTCCCGGTAGAGGGCTTCGACCACGGCGGCGTCGGCGTCCACGGCCAGGGTGTAGTCGGCGTGCATCGCCGCCACCCGCGTGAAGCGGCCGTCGTTGCAGCCGAGGTCCCAGACGAGCCTGCGCTGCCGGGCGCCGGCGGCCTCGCGCACGAAGTCGAGCTTCGCGGCGGCGTCTGGCTCGTCGTAGGGGTTCATGGTGCGGTAGGTCGACCAGGCCGTGCGCCCGGGCTTCCACTCGAGCCGCCGGACGAGCTTGCGGAGCTTGCGGGCGTTGACGCGGATCAGCTCGGTGCGGAACCCGGCCTTCTTCAGATCCTGCTTCACTTCGCGGTCGGCGTAGCGCGCCTCGAGCTTCGCGTGCAGGACGACGTTCGTGAGGACGCCGCGCCGGAAGCGGTCGCGGAAGGTGAGCAGGCGGCGCATCTCGGCCGGCTCGATCCCCTCGAGCGACCCGCGGAGCCAGGGCTGGAACGGCACCTTCCTGAAGGCCTGGAGCATGAGCGGGTAGAGCAGCAGCATGCAGAACTGCCGGTAGCCGGCCCACGGCTCGCCCTCACGCAGCCGCTCGAAGGACCCGACGTCGACGAAGACCGGCTGCGTGCCGCGCCACTGCACGTTGTACGGCGAGGCGTCCTTGAGGATCAGCTCCTCGTCGAGTGCGGCGAGCAGGAGCTCGAGCTCGAGGAGCGCCGCGTCCTTGAGCATCCCGAACGGCCACTCGTACGGGTACGAGACGACGGGCACGCGGTCGTGGCGCAGGACTGCGGCGACCCGCTCCGCGTCGAGCTCGGCGGGGAGCCCGTTCGGCTCGGGAAGCTGCTCGGTGCCGACCAGCTTCCCCTCGGCGACCTTGTCGCGGAAGAGCGTCGTGGCCGCGAGTGCGTCCCAGTCGGCGAGCCCGCGCTCGGAGAGCGCGCGGTGAACCGAGTCTCCCGCGTAGAAGACTCGGCTGTCCGGGTCGCGAAAGGAGCCGCGATCGACCCGGGGCTCCACGTCAGCTAGGAGTCGTTCTTCTTTCGGACGCCGATGAAGCCCAGGAACCGGCGCCAGTAGAACTTGCCGGCGACGGCCACGGCGGCGACGCCGCCGACGATCGCCTGGACGATCATCGAGCCCGAGCCGGCATCCAGGTATGCGAAGAGGCCACCCATTTGCGTCGGATTGGAGAATACCGACGAGGGCGGCGCGGGCGGGAGCATGACGCCCCCGGCCGCTGCCGGGACTAGGACTCTTCGGGCTTGTAGAGCCCGGCGACGGCGCCCGTGGGATCCGCGATGATCGCCATGCGGCCGACCGTCGGGATGTCCATGGCCTCCGTGATGGAGGTCGCGCCCGCGCTCGTCGCCCGCTCGAGGGTCGCGTCGACGCCGCCCGTGGCGACGTACGGGAGCCAGCCCGGGGCGCCGGGCATGTCGGGCTGCCGCTGGTAGGCGCCGGCGCGGTCGACGCCGCTCGAGCGAAAGATCGTGTAGATGAACCCGTCGCCCATGTCCTGGTCGGAGGACTCCCAGCCGACGACCTCGGCGTAGAAGCGCTTCGCGCCCTCGATGTCGCTCGTCCCGAGCTCGTCCCAGACGAAGACGCCCTCGGACGTCGGCGGCGCGTCGACGGACTGGAACAGTGCGAAGACGGCGCCTTGAGGATCGGTCACGACCGACCAGCGGCCGACGCCTTCGATGTCGCTCGGCTCGACGATGACGTTGCCGCCGGCGGTCTTGACGCGCTCGGTCGCGGCGTCGACGTCCTCCACGACGATGCTGCCGAGCCAGTGCGCCGGCTCGTCGCCGTCCACGGGCCCGAAGCCGCCGTGGCTTTGGTCGTACATCGAGATCATCGGGTACTCGAACTCGCCCATCGGAAAGACCTCGAGCTCCCAGCCCAGGAGCTCCGTGTAGAAGCGCGTGGCCGCCGCAGGATCCGGCGACCGGTGGTCGTGCCACCCGAAGCGGCCGATTCTGGTTTCGACCGTGCTCATCTCCTCCTCCCTTCGTACGTTTGCAGCCACGCTAAACACGGTCCACCCTGGAAGCAACCTTCGCGATCCGGTGAAGCGGCTAGCCCGCCAGGAGGAACACCGCGCCGGCCTGGGAGACGGCGTAGAGCTCCCCGTCGCCGTCCTCGCCGAACGAGGTGAGCTGCGGGACCGAGATGCGCTCGCGCCGGATCTCGAGGGCCCCGCCGCCCTCGACGCGGAGGCTCCAGATCGTCCCAGAGCAGTAGTCGCCGTAGAGGTAGCGGCCGCGCATCGAGGGCACGGCGGAGCCGCGGTAGACGTAGCCGCCGGTGACCGAGCAGCCGACGTCGTGCGCGTACGCCGCGACGGGGAAGACGAGCTCGCCGCCGCCCTGGAGCTCGTTGTCCTCGACCTTCTCGTCGCCCTCGTAGACGTCCCAGCCGAAGTTGAGGAGGCCGTCCGTCCCGGCCGCGACGAAGTCGATCTCCTCCCAGCGGTCCTGGCCGACGTCGCCGACGTAGAGGTCGCCCGTCTCGCGGTCGAAGGAGAACCGCCAGGGGTTGCGCATGCCGTTGGCGACGATCTCCCAGTCCGGCGCGTCGGCTTCGACGTCGATTCGGAGAAGCTTGCCGAGGAGCGTCCCCAGGTCCTGCGAGCGCCCTTCGGGGTCGAAGGCGGCGCCGCCGTCGCCCAGCCCCAGGTAGAGAAGCCCGTCCGGCCCGAAGACGAGCTGTCCGCCGTTGTGGTTCGGGTACGGCTGGTCGACGGCCAGCAGCTCGCGCACCTTGGCGGCGCCCGACGGGCCGGCCTCCATCTCGTCCACGCGCGTGTCGCCGTCGAGGTTCGAATAGTGGACGTAGAAGCGAGGGTCGTCGGGGAAGTTCGGATGGAAGGCGAGCGCGAGGAGGCCCTGCTCGCCCCCGCTCTTCACCTGCTCGTGGATGTCGAGGAACGGCGTCGGGGACAGTGACCCGTTCTCGAGCACGCGGACGACCCCCGCCTGCTCGACGACGTGGAGGCGTCCGGGCTCCCCGGGCGCCGCGACGACCTGCATCGGCGAGTCGAGCCCGGTCGCGACCTCCTCGAGCCGGAGCCGCTCGGGGGAGGTCGGCAGGGGCGGGGTGGTCGACGGGTCGTCCCCGCCACAGCCGGAAAGCAGCGCGAGCGCGGCCACGATGCCGAGCGTACGCCGGCTCATCGTGCCCGCGACGACTGCGTGGCCAGCGGGCCCGGCCGGCTCACGCGGACGCGGTGCGGGAGCGCGAGGGCGAGTGCGCCGCCGAGCAGCGCGTATCCGGTGGTGAGCGCCGCGGTCAGCGCGAACGCGACGACGCTCGCGGCCAGCGCGGCGATTCCCAGCGGCCAGGCAAGCGCGCGGGCGCGGCCCAGGCTCACGGTCACGAGCGGAGCGGCGCGCTCATCGCCGGCGTCTCGGGCGCGGCGCGGTAGGGATGCTCCTCGGCCCGCTGCTCCTCGTGGTAGACGCTGTCCGCGTTCACCGCCCAGAGGTCGTGCTGCATGCCCGCCGTCAGGTTCTCGACCGCGCGGATGGCCGTCAGCATCGAGTGGTCGGAGTTGTTGTACCGGTGGAGGCCGTTGCGGCCGACCTGCTGGAGGTTCTCGATGCGGTCGAGCCAGGAGCGGACGGTGGCGAGGCGCGAGCGGTACTCCTCGTCGTACACGGGATAGGCCTTCGGGACGCGGACGGCGTAGCCGCGCTCGACGCGGCCCCGGTCGCCGAGGCCGAGGCGCTCGAGCTCGGACGCGGCCAGCTCGACGAGGTCGTCGTCGGCGGCGCTCCAGAGGTCGTCGCCGTCGAAGCAGAAGTACTCGAGCCCGATGCAGGTCGTCTCGGGGTCGGGCACCATCCACGGGCTCCAGGAGCGGTAGTTCTGGATCCGCCCGACGCGCACCGAGGGGTCGTGGACATAGACCCAGTTGTCGGGGAAGGGGTCCTCGCCGCGCAGCACGAGCGCCACGGTGAGGAAGTCGCGGTAACGCAGGCCCTGCGCGGCCTCGAGCGCGGCGCGGCCGGGCGTGGGCTCCGCGAGGCCCGCGAGCGTGCGGAGGGGGAGGGAGGAGATCACGTCCTCGCACTCGATCTCCAGCCCGCCGGCGGAGACGGAGACGACGCGGCCCTCCTCGACGTCCACGCGCTCCACCGGCATGCCGGTGAGCACCTGCCCGCCGCGCTCGACGATGCGCTCCGCCATGGTCTCCCACATCTGGCCCGGGCCGTAGCGCGGGTAATGGAACTCGCGGATCAGGCTCTTGACGCCGCCGTTGCCGAAGATGGCGTCCTTCGCGGCGCTGGTCAGCGAGAGCCCCTTGATCCGCTGCGCGGCCCACTCGGCCCTGATCTCCGAGGCCGGGACGCCCCAGACCTTCTCCGTGTACGTCCGGAAGAACAGGTCGAAGAGGCGGCGCCCGAAGCGGTTGGAGACCCAGTCCTCGAGCGTCGTCTCGTCGCCTCGGCGCCGGGGCAGCGCGGCCGCGTACGAGGCGAGGACGCGCCCGAGCTCGACCGGGCCCAGCTTCCGCACGACATCGCGCGGGCTGAGCGGGTAGTCGAGGAAGCGCCCGTTCCAGTAAATGCGGGAAAGGCGTGGGCGCAGGAGGAGCTCGCCGCCCATGATCTCGTGCCAGAGGGCGTCCACCTCGCGGCTCTTCGTGAAGAACCGATGGCCGCCGAGGTCGAAGCGGTACGCGTCGCGCACGACCGTCTTGGCGAGGCCGCCGACCTGCTCGTCCGCCTCGAGGACGAGGACGGGGACGTCGAGCCCGGCGAGCAGGTACCCCGCGGTCAGGCCGGCGGGGCCCGCGCCGATGACGACGACCGGAGAGTCTGGGCTACTGGGCATCAATTGTAAGGTGGACCATACAAATCGCTCAGCGCGCTTTCCGGTAGAGCGTGAGCCGGATGCTGGTGCGCGTCGTCTCCGGCCCCGCCGCCGTGCCCTCGACGACCCGGAAGCGCCCGTCTGCCTCGAGCACGTCCGCCCACTCGTTCGTGTGCCGCACGACGAGGCTCGTCCACGGCGCCTGCCACCGCCCGCCGTCGCCCACGTCGGGCCGGACGAGGAGCACTGTCGAGCCTGCGGGCAGCGAGTCGAGGACGGGGAGGAGGCTGCTCCCGGGCCGCGTGCGCTCGAGCCGCGGAAGCGCGTCGCGCCAGTCCATCACGCTCGGGTCGTCGACACGCCCGAGCGGTGTGGCGTAGTCGAGACCCTCCGGGAGGTAGTGCACGAGGACCGGCACCTGCTCGGGCTGCGTGGAGAGGACGAGGTCGCCCGGTGCGAGGTGCCGTTCCATCGAGGCGGTCGTGGCGGCCACGTTGCTCTTGGCTGGTGGCGAGCCGTCGACGAGCCAGACGACGGAGACGGCCGCGCACGCGGCGAGGCCGAGAGGCCCGAGCCGTGCGAAGGTCAGTCCCGCGAGGAGGAGGAGCGGCCCCACCAGCACCGCGAGGTAGCGGGTCGCCCACCCGGGCTCGAGCTGCGCGGCCCCCCACGCGGCGGCGAGCGCGAGCCCCGCCGCCAGAGCCAGGCTGCGCAGGGCCAGCCGCTCTTCGGAGCCGTGGCCGAGGAGCGGGAGCACGGCGGCGCCGGCCCCCAGCGCGAGCGCGCCGAGGAGCGCTGAGACGGGAGGCGGGTTCGACCACGGTGCGCCGGTGTTCTCGAGCTGGAAGGCGAAGGTCGGCAGCCAGGGCAGAAAGGCGACGAGCGGGACCCCGAACCCGAGGACGCCGTCCACGAGCAGTCCCCTCCGCTCGGTGCGCGCCGCGTCGAGGACGAGCGCCGCCAGCGCCGCCAGCAGGCCGAGCGCGAAGAAGAACGCCCAGTAGTGCGTGTACAGGAGCAGGCCGAGCGCGGCCGCGAAGAGGGGCAGATAGCTCCGGCGGCGGAACGCGAAGGCGTGGAGGAAGGCGGCCGTCGCGACCACCGAGAGGAGCGCGACCAGCGCGTACATGCGCACCTCCTGCGCGTAGGCGGTGAGAAAGGGCATCACCGCGGCGAGCGCCGCGCAGAGCCAGCCAGCGCGCGCCCCGAAGAGGCTCCGGCCGGCCCAGAGCGCGGCAGGGATCGTCGCGAGCGCAAAGAGGAGCGAGGGGACGCGCAGCGCGGCCTCGCCCGTACCGGCGAGCGCGATCCAGGCGTGCAAGAGGAGGTAGTACAGGGGCGGCGAGCCGTCCTGCCGGAGCAGCCCCGGGATGTCCGCGACGGGATGCGATGCGATTCCGACGGAGATCCCCTCGTCGATCCAGAGCGAGGCGTCGAGGGCGCGTGTGCGCAGGAGCACGGAGAGGCCCACGAGCAGAGCGAGCGGGACAAGGAGCCCGAGGTGTCGACGCAGGTCTAGCTCCCGCACGAGGTCAGCACCTCCCAGGTGCCCGACCGCGCCACGAGCATGAACTCGCCCGGCGCCGCCGGCTCGGCGGGCTCGTCCTCGGTCAGCCGCGAGCGCAGGACGACGCCCGGGGCTCGAGGCTCGAGGCTGAAGTCCGAGATGTGCGCGTCCATGTGCCAGGCGATGAGCGGAAAGCGCGCCCGGCCGGCGTAGAGCGGCCCACAGTCCCGCAGGCTGCTCATGCCGCCCGCCTCGTCGACCGCCGCGGCCAGGTCGGCGCGGAGATCGGCGGCGTAGGCGAGCTCGTCGCCGAGGTCGCGGGCGGCCGGGACGGCGAGGATCGCGGCGCAGGTCACGGCCGCGGCGGCGCCCGCGGCGGCGGCGCGCGGAGCCCGTCCCGCGGCGAGGTTCAGAAGCCGCCCGGCGGCGACGCCGGCCAGTACGGAGGCGAGGGCGGCGGCGACCAGCAGGTAGCGCTCCTCGCCGGAGAAGCCGGCCTCGCTCATCAGGGCCACGAGCGCCACCCAGCCGACCATGCCCGCGACGAGCGCGAGCAGCTCCGCCTCGCGGCGCCGGACGGCAAGCACCACCGCGCCGATCGCTCCGACCGCGATCGGGAGGACGAGCATCTGCACGAACCGCCGGACGACCTCGAGCGCCGGGTAGTCGGCGAGCGTGGGCGCGCCCGGGTTCGGGATCTGCGCGCGCTCGGACGAGCGCAGGAGGTCGCCCGATCCCCACAGCTCCGGCAGGAACCAGAGCAGGGGCACGAGCGGGAGCAGCGCGGCCACCAGCCGCCGGGCCTCGGGCTCGCGCCGCCAGAGCCAGACCGCGTACACGGCGAGGAACGGCCAGACCTCGGGCCGAAGCAGCGAGGCCGCCGTCCCGAGCGCAAAGGCGTGGCCGCGATGCCCGTCCAGGTGACGAAGGAACGCAAGGAGGAGCAGCGCGATCAGCAGGCCCTCGGAGCTACCGCCCGCGACGCCGCGCAGGAAGCCGGTCGTCGAGAGGAGGCCGAGGACGGCAACGCAGCCCGCGAACCAGCGACCTCCGCCTCCTGCGAGCCGGGAGGCGATCCTGAACGCGAGCACGACGGCGAGAACGCCGCCGGCGCGCGCGAGGAGGAGCCAGAGCCACGGCGCGGCGCCGCCGAGCGGCGCGAGCAGCGTGGTCACGAGCACGGGGAGAGGCTTCCACGCCGGCCCGGCGCTCGTGTCCAGGTCGAGCCCGGCGACTTCGCGGCCCCAGACGAGCCACGCCCACGGGTCGTAGGTCGGCGCCCACGGTGCCAGGAGCGACAGAGCGGCAACGCCCAGGCACGCGGCGCCGATCCCCCACGGGGAGCGCCGCAGCCCCATCGGCTAGCTCAGGAGGCCGACGCTGTTCAGGAGCTCGATCGTCGCCTCGAGCTCGCCCCCGAGCGCGCCGAGCTCGACGTCCGGCCCGTGCAGGTCGGTGAGCGGCGGCAGGTCGTTGTCCGACTCGATGCCGTCGACGAGCGGGTACTCGTCGGTCTCCGTCGCGAAGTACTCCTGACCCGTGTCGGCGAGCAGGTAGTCCACGAGCTGCTGCGCCATTCCTGGCTTGTCGGTCGACGCGAGGATCCCCGCGCCGGCCACGTTCACGAGCGCGCCCGAGTCGCCCGCCTCGAGGTGATGGTTCGCCACCGGGTCGTCGGGATTCTCCTGGAGGTGCCCGTAGAGGTAGTAGTGGTTGACGAAGCCGACGTCGACCTCGCCGGCCGCGGCGGCCTCGACCGTGGCGATGTTGTTCTCGTAGAGGTGCGGGTCGTTGGCCACGATCGCCTCGAGCCACTCGCGGGTCTCATCGTCTCCCCGGTCAAGCCGCATCGCGGTCACCATGGCCTGGAAAGAGGCGTTCGTGGGCGCGAAGCCGATCCGTCCCTGCCACTCGGAGTCGGCGTAGTCCCAGATCGAGTCGGGGAGGTCGTCCTCGGACAGCTCGTCCGTGTTGTAGACGACGACGCGCACGCGCCCCGACGTGCCCACCCAGCGGGACTCTGGGTCACGGAAGCGCTCGTCGACGCGCTCGAGCGTCTCCGCGGGGAGCTCCTCGAGCAGTCCCTCGCCCGAGACCGCGCCGAGCGAGCCGGCGTCCTGGGCGAAGAAGACGTCGGCGGGCGTGTTGTCGCCCTCCTCGGCGATGGTCGCGGCGAGCTCCGCGCTGTCTCCGTAGCGGACGTCGACGGTGATCCCCGTCTCCTCCTCGAACTGCTCGAAGAGGTCCTCGACCAGGTCTTCCTGTCGTCCCGAGTAGACGGTGATGTCGGCGTCCTCGCCGCCACAGCCGGCGACGAGGGGGAGGGTGAGCGCGGCGACCGCTCCTGCGAGCAGCGCGACGGTGCGTCTCGTAAGGCCCTCCTTACCCACGTACGGAGGGAGACCTTACTGAATAGTCGTGGCGCGGGCGACGGTACGCGCTAGATTCCCGTTGCCGGAAGGCAGATAATCGCGGCTCCCAGCTACCTAGGAGGTCACGCTCGGTGCTCTTCGCAGCCGACTATCCGTTCCTCGAGGTCCTCTGGACCATGCTCATCTTCTTCGCGTGGGTGATCTGGTTCTGGATTCTCATCACGATCTTCGCGGATCTCTTCCGTCGCCACGACGCCTCGGGGTGGAAGAAAGCGGCCTGGATCGTCTTCCTGATACTCACACCCTTCTTAGGCGTGCTCATCTACCTGATCGCCAACCACGAGGGCATGAACGAGCGGAACCTGGCGCGCGCAAGAGCCTCCCAGGAGCAGTTCAGTGAATACGTCCAATCGGTCTCCGGCGGTGCGGCCGCGGAGATCGAGAAGGCGAAGGGGCTTCTCGACTCGGGCGCGATCTCGCAGGCCGAGTTCGATCAGATCAAGGCAAAGGCGCTCGGCTAGCGTCCCATCAGGGGCACTTGTAGCTGTTGACCCGCCCGCCCCTCGGGGCGGGCGGGAGATCTCGACGCGGAAATCACATCGGTAGACGCCGTGCAGTCCACGTCGCGCAGAGGGTCGAGGCGTCCGCGGGCTCGTGTGTGTACTCCTCGCCTACCGCGGTCACCGTGAAGCCCGCGGCCTGCAGGGAGGCACGGACTTCCGCATCCGTGTGGAAGTACTGCCTGTGGTGCTCGCTGAATGAGTCACCCGTGCGGGGCCGTGTGAGCTCGATCGTGGTGTCGCAGGTGCGGGCGTCGGGATCCACGGAGCTGCTGATCACGAAGGCGTTCCCGGCCGATTCACCCGCGACGACGGAGTTGGAGAGGGTGAAGTTCATCATCCCGTCGGTGTGGAGGTCGAAGACGAGCCACCCGGCCGGCCGAAGCCGGAGGGCCACCCCGGCCATCGTTCGCCGTAACTCGTCCGGAGTGAGGTAGTTGAAGCCGTCGAACGTGCAAACCGCCGCGTCGTAGACATCGTCGTCTGGGAGCTCCGGGAGAGTCATGCAGCTCAGCGCCGCTTCCGGGCCGAGGCGTTCGCGAGCGCGCGCCAGCATCGCGTCGGATGCGTCGACGCCGACCACCCGGTAACCCCGAGCGATCAGCTTGCTCGCGAGAAGGCCGGTGCCGCAGCAGAGATCGAGCACCGAGCAGACGTCCTCCGGATCGGCACTCCAGAGATCGTGGAGGAACGCGGCGCAGCGGCCATGGCAGGGGTCAACGACGATCTCGTCATAGACCCCTGCGAGCCGCGAGTACGCCTCGGCGTGCCTCACCGGCCTGCGCGTTAGTCGCTCAGATTCCGAGGATCTTGGCCTTGGCTGCAGCGAACTCCTCGTCCGTCAGCACACCCTGGGTGTGAAGCTGAGCCAGGTTCTGGAGTTGTGCGGCCGAGTCGTCCTCCGGTTGCGGCGGCGGGGCCTGCGGTGCCTGCTGCTGGTACTGCTGCGCGTCTTCCTCAGCCCACCTGGCGGACTGACGACGGGCCACGCGTCCGGACACGGCGGTAGCGGTTCCCGCGACCACGGCGGTGCGGGCTGCCATACGGACAAGTCCCATGTCGCTCCTTTCGATCTCGAAAATGGACGGTCTAGCCTGCCTCGACCGCGGCCGCCACGACGTCCGCGGGGATCCGGATCGAGTCGATCAAGACGGCGTCCGCAGCCTGGAGGGCGTCGACCACCTTCGCGGCCCAGAGGTTCTCGAATGCGATCAGGAGGGCCGCGCTGTTGGATGGGAGGTCATCGCCGACCTCCTCGGCATCCTCGGGCCCCAACGCACCCGGCTGCTCGACGCTGATGGCGACGAGGCCCGCGCCCTCCTCGTCGAGGTCCGAAGCCTCGAGCGTGGTCACGGTGCCGTCTGCGTCCTTCATCACGAAGAGCAGATCGAGCACTCGGATCGTGCCGTTCTCTACGAGCTCCATGATCGCCGGGGCGATTCGCCCGGAAAACTTGTTGCCCGGAAAGCCAATGATGTATACGTCGACGGGGCCGACTGCCATAACTTCTCCTTTTTGGGACGCTCCAGCTGAAGTCGTGGTCGGACGGAACGCCGGCTGGGGGGCCCACCTTCTCGTTCCGCTGCGCCAGTATATTCCGCGCGCGTGCACCCCCACGAGCGACACTTCGGTCAGATTGAGCAAGCAGCAGGCGCGCCGGCCCACCGTCGTCGCCCGGAACCGCGACGGCGGCCCAGCTCCGCGGCCTCACGTGCGAGGAGTTCGAGGCGAAGAAGAAGAAGCTGCTGGGCATCCAGGGTGCGCCTGGTCGTCGCACCGCTGGCGGCGCTGCTCGTCTTGGTTGCCGCCGGCGGTTGCGGAGGAGACGATGAGAGCAGCGCCGACGCCTCCTCGGTCGAGGGTGTTCCCTGGGTCTTGATCTCCGGCGTCGACGTGGAGGGCTGGGAGGACGCGTCGCCCAGCATCACGTTCGAGGACGGCACGGCGTCCGGCTCGACCGGCTGCAACCAGTGGACCGGCGACTACACGTTCGACGGCGAGAGCCTGGAGCTCGGCGAGCTGGCGATGACCGCCATGGCATGCCCGCCGCCGGCCGACGAGGTCGAGCGGGCCGTCGTCGACGCGTTGGAACAGGTCGCCGGCTGGCGACTGGAAGACGAGGAGCTCGTCCTGGTCGACGGCGACGACACGGAGCTCCTCCGCTTCGTGCGCGCGAGCCCCGCCGGCGCCTGGGAGGCGACGGGCGTCCTGCAAGACGACGCGCTCGCAAGCCCGCTGGAGGGCACCGCGATCACCGCGACGTTCGGCGAGGACGGCGAGCTGTCGGGCTCGGGAGGGTGCAACACCTACAACGCCCGCTACACGATTGACGGCGGCGAGATCGAGATCGGGCCCGCCGCCTCGACCAAGATGCTTTGTCCGGAGCCGGAGGGCGTGATGGAGCAGGAAACCGCGTACTTCGCCGCGCTGGAGGAGGCGGTGGCGTTCCGAGTTCAGGGAGGCGTGCTCGAGCTCCTCGGCCCCGAGGGCAGTGCGGTCGTGACCTACGTGCGCGGAGCGGACGAGCTCGCGAGCCTCGAGGCGCGAATCGCCGAGCTCGAGCAGCAGCTCGAAGATGCGCTGGCGGACTCGGGCGACGCGACCGCGGACGCCCAAGAGATGCTGGATGCCGCGCGCGAGAAGTACGAGGCCGTCTCGGGCGAGCTCGGCGCCACGAGCCGGCAGCTCGCCGACAGCCAGGCGGAGCTGGAGCGACGGGCGGCAGCTCTCACGAGCGCGGAGGCGGCGCGTTCCGAGGCGGAGCGAGCCGCCGGCGCTGCGCAGTCGCAGGCGGAGCAGGCTGCGGCCCGCGCGGATGCCGCGGCCGCCCGTGCCGACGCCGAGGCCGCACGAGCCGACCTCGCGGAGGCGTGTCTCGCTGCCGTGGCGGATGTGCTGCGGCGCCTCTACGACTCCGACGACATCGCCGACGGGCTCGAGCAGGCAGCCGAGGAGCTCGAGCAGATCGCCGCAGACTGCTGACGCCTTGACAGCGAGCAGCGCAAGCTAGAGACTCCTGTCACTAATAGGAGGTCGGGAGATGGTGGGCTCGCGTCCTCTGCGGCTCCCGGTGAGGCTTCGGCGCCGCCTTGCCTGCGCGCTGATCGCGGTTGCAGCGGTGCTCGCCGCTCCGCAAAGCTCCTCGGCCCAGCCTGGCTGCACGCGGGAGGTCGACGGCGTCTTCTGGGGAGGCCTCCAGTGGCTCGAGCTCGCAGAGGTGCTCGCGGCGAATCCGTCGCCGTGCGCCGAGTACTCGGTTTCCCTCCCGCCGGCGGTGGCGAGCGATCAAACCATCCTTCGGCTACGACCGCGCTTCGACGAGGTGAGAGCACTGGGCGTTCATCCCGTTACGGAGATCCGCTGGACGTCGACCGGATGGCGTGCCTGGGTCGTCGGCCCTCACCCGCAGTGGATGCCCGGGCGGACGTTCTACGAGGCGGGGGTGGAGGCGCGACGGCGGATGGCCATCCGCGACCTCGACGTCGAGGCTGGGGAGACGTGGGCGTTCAACGAGCTGACGCCCGAGGTTCTCAGGGGTGAGCCGGGCGCCCGTGCCGAGGTGCTCGAGTTCCTGCGAGGGCTCTACGACGGCGCTCCCGGAATGCCCAAGGCGCGCGGGATCGTCTTCAACATCTGGGTTCCTTCCACCACCGACGAGGCCGTGGTGGAGGCGTACAAGGCCGACCTGAAGGAATGGCTGGCGGACGAGGCCTTCTGGACCGAGCTCGACGGCTACGTCGACGTCTTCGCCCACGAGGTCTACGTGAGCGCGCTCTCGTGGGGCGTCGACGGCGCTCCGCTGCACAAGCGGGCGAAGCGCATGAACGACTACTTCCAGCATCTGGCCGTGCTAGCCGACGACGCGCCGAAGGAGATCCAGGCTGCACGAAACTTCCTGCAGCGGACGTACCTCCCGCTGGCGAATGCCGCCTGGCCGCATTCCGGGATCGGCGACACCCATCTGCTGTCGGCAGACGCGATGAGCCACTTCCTCTCCACCCAGGTCTACGCCCTCCGCCAGTTCGCCGAGGCCTATCCGCGCCTCGTCCCGCAAGACCTCATCGGCTTCGGCTGGGCGCCGATCATGTCGCACCCGAGGTACAGGGAGGATCTGCGGGACGAGATCGCCGCCCGCCTCGCCGGCGCGATCCGCGACTCCCTCGTCGCCTCGCCGAAGGACGCGTGCGGCGTGCCCGAGCGCATCTGGTGCGAGGGCGAGGTCCCCCAGGCCGAGTTCGACACGGCCTGGAGGACCTTCGACAGCTGGGACTAAGGCCGCGCCCCCGGCTTCAGGACGCTTGCGGGGCGGCTCGCCGATCGTCTCTGAGGATCGGGGAAGTCACCTTGAATCCCCAGATCGCGCAGTAGATCCCGAGGAACGCTTCCCAGATGAACTCCGGGATGACCAGGAGGCTCACCAGGCCGGTCTGATCCCACCAGTCGAAGAGCACCCCGAAGTTCCCGAACAGGAGGAGCGGCCCCCCAATCATCCCGAGCCAGGCCATGCGCCGCGGGACGAGGCCGGACTTGTACATGAGGTAGCCGAGTATCAGCCCGTTTCCGAAGGGGACGACCATTCCGGGGCCGAGCAGGAACGTCCAGTCCTTGAGCGCCGCGAGCGAAACCGCGAGGTCGGCCGCGTCGGGAGAGTCCTGGCGCATGGTCACGACCCCGAGCACGAAGATGATCCCGGCCGCGATGAAGACGCTCTCGATGATCCGAGCGGCGACGTAGCCGATGGCAAGAGCCTCGTTCTGCCGCCTCACGATCGGGTAGAGCACGACGGCCGTTCCGACGTTGGCGATGACAAGGAGAAACTCCAAGAAGGCTCCCAGATAGATCTGGTTGTCCTTGCCGCCCCCGGCGATGTACGCGGCCGGGTCGTCAAGAACGGACTGGAACAGGGCCAGCGCCGCGATCGACGTCACGAACGTGAGGAGGAACAGCACGCCGAAAATGCGCGCAGCCCGTTGGTCTGTGCTCACGAAGAAACCCCTTTCCTCGGATGAACGGCGACCGCGATCTTCGCGGGTGTCGCTCGACGATTCAAGGTGGGCGGGGCTGCTCAGGTGCCCGACGCCTGCGTGCGGAAGGGGAGAGGCGCATACGGGATTCGAACCCGTGCTACCGCCGTGAGAGGGCGGCGTCCTAGGCCACTAGACGAATGCGCCGTGCCGCGACAGAGTAGCCGATCGGTGAAACGGTCGGCCTCGCAGCGAGAGAGGCCGGGCCGCCGGCCTCTCTCCAAATGCGCTGCTTCCGACGGACGCTCGGAGAGCCTTCGTGCGCACGCCGATTGTGCGGATTCGCGCATGAGATTGCAAGAGGCGGGGAAGGGGGCAGAAGGAGGCCCGGCGTCCTGCGGCCCGAACGCCGAGCCTCCCTTTCGTGCCCGAGTCCTCCCGCCGTGCTCCCCTCACGCGGCGAGTCCCGAAGGTGCCCGGGAACCGGACGCTTATCTCACACGGCGCACCCGCGCGGCAACGCGCCGGGGTAGAGGGTTTACCTAGCCCAAAGTTCGGAGTCGCGGTGGGGGCGGACGCCGCGCTTGGAGGCCCCCGCCCCCGGGTGGAAAGGTCGCGAGCTACGGCCCGACGCGACCGTCCCTGCCGGGGCCGCCTGACTGACCCCGACAGTCACAGGATCGTTCGCCTCGAGCGTTGCGGCGTGCTCCCGAAGGGGGAAGTGCGTCCGTGGGTTGACGCGCCGAGGGAGGAGCGGGAGACTTGGTGGCGACCCGCGGGGAGCGCCACCTCTACGCGGCCGACACAGAGGGCCGCCATCGTGCTCCGGCGCGGGTCCTCTTTGGTCCGACCTATTCGAGCGCGGAGATCGCGAACGCCAGCCCGAAGCCCAGCGTCGTCGCGAGCCCGGCCAGATTCCCGCCGCGCGCGAATGCCTCCGGCATCATCGTGTCGGCGAGCATCGTTAGGATCGCCCCGGCCGCAAACGAGAGCACGAAGGCGACGGCCTCCGGTGAGGCGGAGTCGAAGAGGCCGTAGCCGGCGAGCGAGGCCAGCGCGGAGACGAGCATCACGACGAGCCAGAGGCCGAGGATGTCGCGCGCCCGCCAGCCCGAGAGGCGAAGGCCGGTCGTGGCGGCGATCGCCTCCGGGAGGTTGGAGAGGAACACGGCCACGAGCATGGCCACGCTGACGGTCCCGCCCTGGAGGATGGTGAGGCCGATGACCGCTGACTCCGGGATGCCGTCGAGGACGATCCCGAGCACGATCGCGAGGGCGGTGCCTGCCTCGTGGCCGCCGGCGATGCTCTTCCGGCCCTCGCCGCCCATGCGGTCGATGATCGCGTCGCCGGCGAAGAAGACGAGCGCGCCCGCGGCCAGCCCGCCGGCTACGCCCCCACCGTTGCTCGTCGAGAAAGCCTCCTCGACGAGCTCGTAGGCGACCGCGCTGATCAGGACACCGGCGCCGAAGGCCATGATCAGCCCGAGCAAGCGGTCGCCGACGTGCACGCGCAGGACGAGGAGCCCGCCGATCAGGAGCGACGACGCTGCGAACAGGCCCCAGCCGAAGGCGGCGCCCATTGCCGGTGGCTAGACCGGTCGTTCGTTCGGGTCGCTCGGCACCACGAGCCCGTAGACCACTGCGATCGAGAGCGAGATGGTGAGTAGGCCGAAGATCGGGAAGGCGACGAGGAACGCGATGTGCAGCATCGCGCTCAGCAGGCACAGGAGCACGCCGACGACCTTCGCCCAGGTGCGGTCCTTGAGGACTGCAAAGCCGACGAGGAGCTGGACGGCGCCGAGGATCAGCAGGAACCAGCCCCAGGCGGTGTAGTCCACGAGCAGCAGCTGGTTCGCGCTGGCGAGAAAGAACTCGTCCTTGAAGATCGCCGCGAGGCCCCCGATCACGTTGAAGGCTCCGACGAGGTAGAACATGAGGCCCGCAAAGGCGCGCCATCCCCGCAGCTGGGTGCCCATTTTTCTCCTTCCTTCGGCTGGGTGGGACGCGATTCTCCCAGCTTCCGTAGGGTCGTGCACCGTGGGATAGGCTCGCGCCGCGATGCAGAGCGACGCCAAGTCCGTCGAGGCGTATCTCGCGGAGCTGCCCGAGGACCGACGCAAGGTCGTCGAAGCGGTTCGCGCCGTCATCCTCGACAACCTCCCGGCGGGCTTCGAGGAGGGGATGCAGCACGGGATGATCAGCTACTACGTCCCTCTCGAGCGCTACCCGGTGACGTATAACGGCCGGCCGCTCGGCGTCGCCGCTTTCAGCCGCACGGCTTTGACGACAAAACCCCCGCGCTAGCAGGGGTTTCGTGAGGCTGCGGGGCTAGGATTCGAACCTAGACTACCCGGTCCAGAGCCGGGCGTCCTACCGTTAGACGACCCCGCAACAACGCGGCCATTGTAGCCGCATGCCGGTGCGGCGCCGGGTCAGAGCTCGAGCTTGTAGAGCGGGATCAGGCTCTTCTCGGCCTCGGTGTCGATGTGGGCGACGACCTCGACGTACGGCTCGAGCCCGGAGCCGCGGAGCTTCCCCTTCAGCAGCTCGTCGACCTGGTAGATGCCGGACGAGTTGTTCATCGTGATCTCGATCAGGACGGGCGCCCCCTCGCCGTCCTTGATCTCGACTCCCTCGATCGCCGCCGCGGAGAGCGAGTGGATCGAGACCCGGCCGTGCTGGAAGGGAATCCGGGAGCGGCCCTCGGCCATGTCCAGTGCGTCCGCGACCCGGATGACGCCGGCCTCGACCGTGAGCGGCCGGCCGTCCTCGCGGTGGCTCGTGATCGCCTGGAGCACCTCGGACTGGACGACGGTCAGCTCCGGCTCCTCGTAGAGCCCCTCGAGCAGCTCCTCGATCTTGGGCTGCGCGAGGAAGAGGCTCCAGTCCTCGTGGCGCTCCCGGTGCACGGCCATGCCGATGCAGTGGAGGAACGCGCCGAGCGCCACGACGACCTCGGCGTCGTCCTGGCTCATCCCGTAGTCGCGCACCATGCCGGGCTCCACGTCGTTCTTGGCCAGCTGGCGCAGGAGCTTGAGCGCGAGGTTGGCGACGATCTGGATGTGCACCCAGGAGTGGTCGTTGATCTGGAGCCGCTTGACCGCGTTGACGTTCGCGACGTGCCACCACGCCTTGAGCTGCTTGTCGGCGTTGACGCGGTCGACGAGCGTGCGGAGCTTCTTGTTCGCGCGAGGCGGGACCTTGATCCGCATACGGGCAACCGCCTGTGCGGGCGTAAGCAGCGTCTCGCGCTCGGCCTCCTGCGAGACGGGCTCCTCGATCCGGTCCTCGGTCTTCGGGTCGAGCTCGGTCATCGCGACCGGAGCCTACAACGACACTACGCCGCGGCGGCCCAGTCGCCGTAGAGCGAGCGGTACCGCCCCTCGAGTGCGACGAGCTCGTCGTGCGTCCCTTGCTCGACGACGCAGCCGTGCTCGAGGACGACGATGAGGTCCGCGCCGCGGATCGTCGAGAGGCGGTGGGCGATGATGAACGCGGTCCGGCCTGCCAGGAGCCGGCGGAGCGCCTCCTCGATGCGCCGCTCGGTCCCGATGTCCACGCTCGAGGTCGCCTCGTCGAGGATCAAGATGCGCGGGTCGGCGAGCAGCGCCCGGGCGAACGCGACGAGCTGGCGCTGCCCGAGCGAGAGCCGGCTTCCCCGCTCGGCGACCTGGGTGTCGTAGCCGTCCTCGAGCTGGAGGATGAAGTCCTCGGCCCCGACCGCACGGGCGGCCGCCGCGACGTCCTCGTCGGTCGCGCCGGGGCGACCGAAGGCGATGTTCTCGCGAACCGTCCCGGCGAAGAGGAAGCCTTCCTGCGGGACGATCCCGAGCTGGCCGCGGAGGCTCTCCTGCGTGACGTCGCGAAGGTCGTGACCGTCGATCGTGAGCCGGCCGTCGCGCGGGTCGTAGAAACGGGCGAGCAGCTTGGCGATCGTCGACTTGCCGGCGCCGGTGTGGCCGACGAGCGCGACCGTCGTCCCGGCGGGGACGGCCAGGTCGATTCCGTGCAGGATCTCGGGCCCGTCGCCGTAGCCGAAGCGCACCCCCTCGAACGCGACGTCGCCCTCGATCATGGGCAGCGGCCGGGCATCGGGGCTGTCGAGGACCTCGGGCTCCTCGTCCATGACGTCCATGATCTTGTCCAGCGCTGCCGTGGCCGAGAGGAATGTGTTGTAGAGCTGCGACAGCTGCTGGATCGGGTCGAAGAAGTTCGAGAGATAGAGGAGGAACGCGAAGAGCGTGCCCACGCTGACTTCGCCCTCGAAGGCGAGCCAGCCGCCGAAGCCGAGCACCGTCGCGATCGCGACGGCCGACAGGAAGTCGACGAACGGGAAGTAGAGCCCGTTGAGGATCACCGTCTCCTGGTTCGACTCGCGGTAGTCGTTGTTGACGGAGCGGAACTGGCGCTGGTTCGCGCTCTCGCGCGTGAACGACTGCACGACGCGCATGCCCGCGATGTCCTCGGCGAGGGTCGCAGTGACGAGCCCCAGGCGCTCGCGGACGCGGCGATACGCGCGCGACGAGCGCGATCGGAAGGCCCTCGTCGCCAGCGCCATGAGCGGGAAGACCGCGAGCGCCGCGAGCGCGAGCCGCCAGTCGAGGATGAAGAGGATCACGGCCGATCCGACCAGCAGGAGACTGTTCTGGAAGAGGCTCGTGACGCCGTCGGTGACGAGTTGGTCGAGCGCCTCGACGTCGTTCGTCAGCCGGCTGATGATGACGCCGGCACGGTTCCGCTCGAAGAAGCCCAGCGAGAGCCGCTGGAGGTGGCCGAAGAGCGTGTTGCGGAGGTCGGCGAGGATCCGCTCGCCCGTCCAGCCGGTGAAGTAAGTCTGCGCGGCGCTCGTCCCGAGGTTGGCGAGTCCGGCCGCGACGAAGAGCGCCACGATGACCGTGAGCGCCTCGACGTCGCCCTTGCTGACGCCGTCGTCGATGGCGAGCTTGGCGAGGAAGGGCGGTGCGAGTGCGGTCAGGGTGGCGGCGATGAGTGAGCCGATCGCAAGCGCGGTGCGCAGGCGATAGGGCGCCGCGAGCTTCGCGAGCGTCGAGACTCGCCGCACCGTCCGCGCCCAGGACCAGTCGTTCACCTCGGCGCCACGCTGCATCGTCAGGTGGGAGCCCGCCTGCCAGACCCTCATCGCAGGCCCCCAAGGTCGACGCGGGCTGCGTGGATCCGCTGGACCGGGTCGTTCCGTTCTCCACACGCGCGCGCGTCGTGAACGGGAGACCCACCTCCCCGACCCGATGGCTCGAGCCTAACGCCGAATGGCGCACGCGTGGGTGCCCGGAGCGTGCCGTGGTTGTGACAGGCGACGACGCTCATGCTCCGGCCGCCTCCACCCGCTCCGAGAACTCGCGCTCGAGCAGCCCGTGCTCGTAGATCTCCCGGAAGACGGGGCTCGTCTCGAGAAGCTCCTCCTGGGTCCCCCGCGCGGCGACGCGGCCGCCGTCCAGCACGACGAGCTCGTCGGCGAGAGCGATCGTCGAGAGCCGGTGGGCGACGATCAGCGTCGTCCGGCCCTTCATCGCCTCGCGCAGCCCGAGCCTGATGCGCGCCTCGGTGGTCGCGTCGACGGACGCGGTCGCGTCGTCGAGGATCAGGATCCTCGGGTCGAGGATGAGCGCGCGCGCGATCGCGACCCGCTGGCGCTGCCCGCCCGAGAGCGTGATGCCCCGCTCGCCGATCACGGTCTCGTAGCCGTCCGGCAGCTCCTCGATGAAGTCGTGCGCCTGCGCGAGCCGGGCGGCGCGGACGACGTCCTCGTCGGTCGCGTCGGGCGCCCCGAACGTGATGTTCTCGCGCACGCTCGCCGAGAAGAGGAAGGGGTCCTGCGCGACGATGCCGATCGAGCGGCGCAGCGAGGCGAGCTTGACGTCGCGGACGTCGGCGCCGTCGATGGTCACGCGGCCGGCCGTCACGTCGTAGAAGCGCGGGACGAGGGAGGCGAGGGTCGTCTTCCCCGAGCCGGTGTGACCGATGAGCGCGATGGTGCGGCCGGGCTCGACCTCGAGGTCGATGCCGTCCAGCACGGGGCGGTCCGGCGTGTACTCGAAGCCGGCCCGCTCGAAGGCGATGCGCCCGTCGCCGGGCGGCAGGTCGCCCGCACCAGGCTTGTCGGTCACGTCCTCGGCCTCGTCGATCACCTCGAAGATGCGCTCGCCCGACGCCGTCGCGCGCTGCGCCTGGCCGATCCACATGCCCAGCATCCGCAACGGCATCACGAGCATCAGGACGAGCACGTTGAAGGCGAAGAAGTCGTCGAGCCCGAGCGAGCCGTTCGCCACCATCCGGCCGCCGTAGAGGAGGACGGTCGCCTGCGCGACGAGGGGCAGGAACGAGAGGAGCGGCACGTAGAGCGCCCGCTGCCGGTTCGCGTCTATCGAGCGGCTGAACACGCCTTCGGTGCGGGCGCCGAACTTCGCGGACTCGTTCCGCTCCTGCGCGAAAGACTTGACGACGTGGACGCCGACGATGTTCTCCTCGGCGACCGTCGCGACGTCGGCCATCTTCTGCTGCACGTCGCGCAGCACCGGGTGTGAGACGCTCGAGTAGCGGTACGCGAGGAAGACCAGGACGGGCGTGAACGCCGTCGCGGCGATCGCGAGCCGCCAGTCCACGATGAAGAGCACGATCGAGACGCCCACGATCGTGAGCACGTGCTGGAAGAAGAAGATCAGGCCGTAGCCGAGGAAGAACCGCACGGACTGGAGGTCCACCGTCGCCCTCGACATCAGCTGCCCGGTCTGGTGGCGGTCGTAGAAGCCGAACGAGAGGCGCAGGAGCTTCGCGTAGACCTCGTCGCGCATGTCGTACTCGACGCCGAGCGCCTGGCGGCCCGAGATGAGGCGGCGTCCGACCATGAAGAGCGCCCGCACGAATCCGACCAGGAGGACGGCGCCCGCGATCAGCCAGAGATCGTTCTGGTCGTTCGAGTCGACCGCGCTCCCGAGCGCGTCACCGGTCAGGAATGCGATGGCGACCGCGGCGGCTTGCGAGCCGATCGCGAGCACGACGGAGACGGCCAGGGACCAGCGATACGGCCGGAGAAAGCCGAGCAGCCGGACGAACGTGCGCACATAGGGATGGTTCTCTGCCACCTGTTGACTTAACGTCGAGTCTAGTCCCGGGCATCCCAGCTCCCGAGCGGCGGCTTTCGTAAGCTCCGCCCGTGTCGCTCCCGCTCGAATCCGTGCCGAACGTCTCGGAGGGAAGGGATCCCGCCGCCCTCGCCGCATTGAGGGAGGCGTTCTCCCACCCGGCGCGCCTCCTCGACGTCCACAGCGACTGGGATCACCATCGCTCGGTCTTCACGCTGGTCGGGAGCGGGGAGGAGCTCGTCGAGACGCTTCTCGCGGGCATCCGGGCCGCCGCAGAGCACATCGACCTGACGCGTCACGAAGGCGCGCATCCGCGCATCGGCGCGGCGGACGTCGTTCCGCTCGTCCCGCTCGAGCCCGAGGCGGAGCCTCTGGCGCGCGAGGCTGCCCTCGCGCTCGCCGGTCGCGTGGCCGAGGAGCTCGAGCTTCCCGTGTTCTTCTACGGGCGTCTGACGGAGGACGGCCGCGAGCCCGCATTCTTCCGGCGCGGTGGGCCTGAGGAGCTCCAGCGGCGCGTCGACGCAGGAGAGCTCGCGCCAGACCGTGGCCCTGACCGGCTCCATCCGACGGCGGGGGGCGTGCTCGTGGGCGTGCGCCGGCCGCTCGTGGCTTTCAACGTCAACCTCCGTTCGGACGACGTGGACGTCGCCCGGGAGATCGCACGGGTCGTGCGTGAGCGCGACGGCGGCTTCGCAGGCGTCCGGGCGCTCGGGCTCGACCTCCCGCGGGCCGGGTTCGTGCAGGTGAGCATGAACGTGACCGACTGGCAGGCGGCCGCGCTCCACGAGATCGTGGCCAGGATCAGCGCCGAGGCCGAGTCGCGCGGCGTCGCCGTGGCCGGCTCGGAGCTCGTCGGCCTCATGCCGGCCGGGCCTGCGGTCGCAGCGGCGGGCGAGATGCTCAGGATCGACGGGTTCGACCCGTCGCATGTGCTGGAGCTGCGGCTCCTCGAGTCATAGCGAAAGCCCAAGCGGCGCAACTCAGCCCGACGAGCGGCAGCGCGAACGCTGCAGCCGCAAAGACGGCCCCCGGCTGGAACGCAACGAACAGCGGGGCCATGATCAGGAGCCCGGTCGCGTGCGCGCCGCGGTGCACGAGGGAGATCACGCCCATGACCCGTCCGAGCACCCTGTCCGGAACCTCCTCCTGCGCGGCCGAGTTGAGGAGCACGACCGCCGTGCTCTCACCAAGCGCGGCGATGAAGGCACCGCCCATGGCGACCAGCAAGGAATCGGCGAAGCCGAGGACGAGGTACGCGGGTAGGTAGAAGGACCACGCGAGAAGGCTCGTGAGCGCTTTACGGCGGACGGGCCGCCTGGCGAGGAAGACGCCGGCCGTGATCGCCCCGATCGCGTAGCCGGTCATGACGAACGCGAAGCCGCCGGCCGCACGGTCGAGGTTCTCGCTGACGAGCGACGGCGTTCCGGCGATCCAGGTCCCTGCCGCGATCGTGACAGCGAGCCCGAGCGCGACGACCGCGGCGGCGAGAAACTGACGCTCGCGCAGGGCCTGAAAGCCCGCCGCGATGTCCGCGAGCCGCCCGGCAGCCGGATCCGCCGGCTTCCCTCCGGCGGACCACACGGTCGTCAGGATCGCGGCGGAGACGAGGAAGGTCGCGGCGTTCAGCGCGAAGAACGCGCTGACGGGCAGGAAGGCGAGCAGCCCTGCGGCGACCGCCCAGCCTCCGACCGAGAGCGCCTCGGCCGTTGCCCGTACGAGCCCGTTCGCCGTCTGGACGTTGGGGCGGTCGACGAGGCTCGGCAGGAGCGCGCCGTACGCAGGGTCGAAGTAGCTCGTCGCCGACGTGAGGATGAACGCCGCGATCACGAGGCCCCACAGCGGCAGCGCGCCGCTGAGCCCGGCCGCCGCGACCGGGATGAGCACCGCGGCGCGCACGAGGTCCGCTCCGATCAGCACCCTCCTGCGATCCCACCGGTCGGCCACGAGGCCGCCGTGCAGGCCGAAGACCAGCGCCGGCACGCTGTCGGCGAGGCGTACCGCGAGGACTCCGAGCGGGCCGCCGGCTTCGAAGGCGAACCACATGAGGGCGATGTACTGGAGCGCGTCGCCGAGCTCGCTCGCGGACACCGCCACGTAGACGCGTCGGAAGTCGCGGCGGCGCAGCAACGCGAGCGCGCTGCGCCGGGGCGGAAGCGCATCGACGCGCGCCTCTTCGGGCTCCGCCGAGAGCGGGTCGGCCATCGTCACTAGATTAAGCGGCGGATATGAGCGTCATCCCGGAGAGCGCACGGGCGGTCCTCGAATCGGACGCGCTCGCGCATCTCGTCACGCTGAACCCGGACGGGAGCCCGCAGGTCTCGATCGTCTGGGTCGGCCTCGAAGGCGACGACATCGTCTCGGCGCATCTCCGCGAGCAGCAGAAGCTGCGCAACGTCCGGCGCGACCCGCGCGTCGCGCTCTCGCTGGAGACCGGGGTGACGAACGCCATGGGCCTCCGCGAGTACCTGGTCGTCCACGGCCGCGCCACCATCGAGGAAGGCGGTGGGCCGGAGTGGCTCCAGCGGCTGGCGCACACCTACCTCGGCCCGGATGTGAAGTTCCCGCCGATGCCCGACCCGCCGCCCGGCTTCCGGCTGCGCATCGCGGTCGAGCGCATCGGCGGAATTGGCCCCTGGGCCCAGGGCGGCTAGGCTTTGAAGCTCCCTCCTCGGGGGGAGATCGGGACAACGACGAGGGAGGACGGCGGTGCGGAGGCTGCGATCGCGGTGGACGGTTGTCGCGCTTGTGCCTGCCTTCTTCCTGGCCGGCTTCGGGATCGTCGCCGCCCTGGCGGGCGGTTCGGACGACCCTTCGCCGGCGGCCGCGCAGGAGCAGAACGATGCGGTCGGAGGAGCCGGCGACACGACGACCGCCTCGACCGAGTCCGCGCCGACCACGACGGCTCCCGTGCCCAGCACGACCTCGGTGGCGACGACCGCGCCGACGACCACCAACGCCAACGGCGACGGCAACGGGAACAGCAACGGCAGCGGGAATCGTCCGCCGGCGCCGCCGCCCGGCACGATCCAGGTCGACTACGGCCAGTGGGACGGCGTCTTCGAGCTCGCCGACCCGGCGATCGTGCCCGACTTCGGCATGGCGTCCGTGACGGGCGAACTGCGCTACTTCGGCGGCGTCGACTGCGGCCAGGTTCGCCGGGTCGTCGTCCGGGGCTGGTTCTACAACGCGCGCGGCCAGTTCGTCGGGCCCGCGCTCTGGGAGAGCGCCTACGCGACGGGGGAAGGCGGGGAGGTCTCCGGCCGCGAGGGGCTTCCATTCGAGGCGTACGGGAACGTGAGCGAGCTGCCCGAATCGGCGGTGCTCAGGTTCGTCAAGGTCGAGTGCTAGTCCCGCGCGACGAGGTCGCAGAAGACGAACCCGCACCGCTCGACCACGTCTCCGACCGCGATGCTTACGGGCTTCGACAGGACCGGGCCGGCATGGACGAACGTGTGGAACTCGCCGCGCTCGCCGCACGGGTCGACGTCGTCCGGTAGGTCGACGAGGAAGTCCGCGTCGTAGGGCCGGCCCGCGAAGCTCGCGTCGAGCTTGCGCGGGTCGAGGCAGCAGACGACGGCCTCGAAGCCCTCGTTGACGAACTCGCGCGCGAGGGCCTCCGTGTCCCGGCCCCACAGCGGGAAGAGCGCCTCCTTGCCTGCGCCGACCAGACGCTGCTCGCGGTAGGCGCGGACGTCCTCGAGGAAGAGGTCGCCCGACGCCATCGCGCCGATCTCGTCGAGCGGAGACCCGGCGAAAGCTGCGGCCATCCGCTCCTCGTACACGGAGTTGACGCAGTCGGGCGGGATCGTCACCTCGACGAGCGGTACGCCGGTCGCCGCCGCCTGGCGGCGGACCAGCTCGCGCCGCACGCCGTGCATGCTCACACGGTCGTAGCCCTCTGTGATCGTCGTCAGGAGAGCGGAGACTTCGACGCCGTCACGGCGGAGGGCCTGCAGAGCGAGCGCGGAGTCCTTCCCGCCGCTCCAGGCGAGGCCGACGGGCGCCGCCTGATGCGGCTGGACGCTCAATACACTTGGCTCGATGGCGCTCACGACCGTCGTGTCGCTGACCGGGGACGACCTGACGCT
>DASSCF010000076.1:0-13520 GCA_035698025.1 Gaiellaceae bacterium | reverse complement strand
GGTGCGCCGCGCGCGCTGGAGGGCGCTGTTCACGGACGGCACGCTCGTGTCGAGCGCCTCGGCGACCTCGGCCGCGGAGAAGCCGAGCACCTCCCGCAGGATCAGGGCCGCGCGCTGGTTCGGCGGTAGGTGCTGGAGGGCTGCGACGAAGGCGAGCTCGACGCTCTCGAGAAGCTCGTAGCGCGCGTCCGGCGCTTCGAACCCGTCCTCGATCCCGAGCTCTTCGTCCGGGTACGGCTCCACCCAGACGGACTCGACAAGCGGCTCGCCCGGGGTGGAGTGCGGGTCGACCGAGGGCCCGTAGTCGATCGGGAGCACCCGCTTCGGGCGCTTCTCGATCGCGTTCAGGCACGTGTTCGTGGCGATGGTGTAGAGCCACGAGCGCAGCGAGCTGCGTCCCTCGAAGCGACCGATCGCCCGCCAGGCGCGCAGGAGCGTCTCCTGGAGCGCGTCCTCGGCGTCGTGGACCGAGCCGAGCATCCGGTAGCAGTGCGCATGCAGCTCGCGGCGGTGCGGCTCGACGAGGCGGCTGAACGCATCCTGGTCGCCGTTACCCGCTGCCTCGAGCAGCTCCCGTTCCTGCGGCGAGGGGCCTGTCGACGCAGTGGCCATGCGTGCGCCAGCCTATCGAGTCCGCCCTCCGATGAATTTGCGCGATCACACAGGTCTTACTGGATGACAGGTGTCTCACTCGACCTCGCAACCCGTCGTCCACCTCGAGCTCCACACGGGCGACCTGACGCAGGCGGAGCTGTTCTACGCCCGGCTCTGTGGCTGGCGCGCGGAGCGGGTCGACGCCGGCGGCGGGTCGTACGTCGCGCTCGAGCTCGGCCCCGCCTTCGGCGGCGGCATCGTCCAGTGCGAGGCGAGGCGGCCGGTCTGGCTCCCGTACGTCCAGGTCGAGTGCATCCGTGTCGCCACCGAGCGCGCGCGGGCCCTGGGCGCGTCCGTGCTCGTCGAGCCGCGCGAGGGCCCGGCCGGTTGGCGTAGCGTGGTGGACACCCCCGCCGGTGGCGAGATCGCGTTCTGGCAACAAAAACGCTAGGAGGGTTCCGTGGGAAAGGTCAGTTTCAACATCACCATGTCGCTCGACGGATACGTCGCAGGGCCGAACGACGGGCCGGAGAACGGCCTCGGTGACGGTGGCGAGAGCCTCCACGAGTGGGCCCTCGAGCTGGCGAGCTGGCGTGAGCCGCACGGTCTCGAGGGCGGTGAGACGAACGCGAGCTCCGAGATCATGGAGGAGATGGGCTCTGCCAACTCCGTCATCGTCGGGAAGCGCATGTTCGACAACGCTCATGGGTGGGGCGACGAGCCGCCGTTCCATAGCCCCGTGTTCGTCCTGACGCACGATGCTCGCGAGGCGCTGACCAAGGGCGAGACGACCTTCACCTTTGTGACGGACGGGATCGAGAGCGCGGTCGAGCAGGCGACCGCGGCCGCGGGCGACGGCGACGTCCACATCGGCGGTGGCGCGAGCACCATCCAGCAGGCGCTGAAGGCGGGGCTGGTGGACGAGGCGCACATCACCGTCTCGCCGCTCCTCCTGGGCGGCGGGGTCCGCCTCTTCGAGAACCTCGGGCCGGGCGACGCCGAGTTCGAGCTCGTGCGCGTCATCGAGGGGCCCAAGGCGACGCACCTGAAGTACCGCGTGGTCAGGTAGGCGCCGAGGTCCCGGAATACCGGGCCGCGAACGGCGTCCTCTTGGACGGGGATGCCCTGATGCGAATCGGATCGGGAACAGGTGGCGGCGAGCCGGCCAGGCCGGCTTCCCGCGTGCACCCCGGTCAGGGCACCGACCAGGAGCAGAGCCTCGAAGCGGCGCGACGGGCCCGGCTCGTCGACGAGCAGCGGCGTGCCGCCGCGCTGGTCCGCGAGGCCGCGGCGTCAGTCCGGGCGCCCGCGCGGCTGCGCGCCTGGCTCGCTGCGCGGAGCGATCAGGCCGTGCCTTCGACCAGGCTGACGACGCGCCGGCGTGCTCGGTAGAGGCGGCTCATGACCGTGCCGGCAGGGATGTTCAGGACGTGCGCGGTCTCCTCGTAGGAGAGGCCGACGACGTCGATCGCGGTGACGACGTCGCGGAAGGCCTCCGGGAGGGAGGCGATCATGCGGAAGACGTCGCGCGCCTCGAGGGCTGCATGCGGCTCGACGCTCGTCCGCTCCTCGACGGGATCTCGCTCCTCGACGAGCGGCGCCGTGCGCGGCCGGCGTCCCTGCGTCCGGAGAAGCGCCCGGTGGGTGTTGCGCAGCGCGGAGAGGAGGTAGCCGAGGTCGTCCTCGCTGTGCAGGAGCCTCGGTCGCGCGAGGACGCGCGTGTAGGTCTCCTGGACCAGGTCGTCGGCGTCCTCGCGCGAGCCGGTCATCGCCCACGCCGCCCAGTAGAGCCGGTCGATGTGGGCGCCCAGCCGCTGTGGATCGAGCGTGCGGCGGGCGCCCACGCGGGCGCGGGCGGGTGCCGGCAGCCGTTCCTCCATGACTCCCATGGGCCCGTCCAGCCAGGCCCGTTACGAGTGGGCGGGAAGGTCGTGCCTGCGGACAGCACGTCCAGTGCCGACGACGGCTACGGCTCCGAGGGCCGCTCCGGCGCCGATTGCCGCCGCGCCCCAGCTGAACCCGTCCGCGTCGGCCACCCGCACGATCGTCGGTCCCGTGGACTCGCTTCCGTTTCCTTCGTCGAAGCGGGCATTCGCCGCGGGTGCGACGAGCAGTGCCGTCACGGCCGCGGCCGCCGCCAGCCGCCTGCGCCTGCGTGTCCTGCGACTCATCGTTCCTCCCTTGCTCGGCGACCGGGGCGAAGGTTCTTCCGGTCGGTTGCTGCAGAGAGGATCCGGAGCCGCGCTAACGACTCGCTAACGGAGGGCTAAGACGCCTTGAAGCGGCGTGTACCCTCAAGCGAGCCGACCATGGACTTCCGGATTCTGGGGCCCCTCGAGGCGTCGGACGGAAACGGACCGATCGTCCTCGGCGGGGCCAGACAGCGAGCCGTCCTCGCCATCCTCCTCCTGCACCGCAACGAGGTGGTGTCGACCGACCGCCTCATCGACGCCCTCTGGGGCGGGCAACCGCCCGAGACGGCGAAGACCGCGCTCCAGGGTTACGTGTCCCGGCTCCGCAAGGCGCTCGGCCGCTCGGGCTCGGCCCTGGTCACGCAGGCGCCCGGCTACGTCCTGCAGGTGACGCCCGGAACGCTCGACCGCGACCGCTTCGAGGGCCTGCTCGCACGCGCGCGGGACGAGCGCTCGGCGGGCGACCCGGCCGCTGCTGCCGCGCTGCTCGACGACGCGCTCGCGCTCTGGCGCGGCCCGGCGCTCTCCGATCTGAGCTACGAGCCGTTCGCGCAGAGCGAGATCGCCCGCCTGGAGGAGCTCCGCCTCGTCGCGCTCGAGGGGAGGTTCGACCTCGCACTTGCATCCGGGCTGCGAGAGGACCTTGTCGGCGAGCTCGAGGCGCTCGTCGACGCGCATCCGCTGCGGGAGCGTTTCCGCGGGCAGCTCATGCTCGCGCTGTACCGAGCGGGCCGTCAGGCCGACGCTCTCTCCGCCTACCGGGAAGCCCGGCAGGTGCTCGTCGAAGAGCTCGGGATCGAGCCCGGGCCCGAGCTCCAGCGTCTCGAGGGGGACATCCTCCGTCAGGAGCCGGCGCTCGACCCGCCCTCCGCGGAGGCCGCGGACGGCCCGGCCCGTGAGGGGCGAAAGACAGTCACGATCGCGGCCTTCGTGCTGACGCACTCTGCTCGGACCGGCGGCCCGCTCGATCCGGAGGCGCTGGCCCGTGTGCGCGCACGCACCGTCGAGGCAGTCTCCGCCGTGGTGGAGCGCCACGGCGGCACGGTGGCCGGGCTGACCGGCGAGATGCTCATCGGCGTTTTCGGCGTGCCGACCCTGCACGAAGACGATGCGCTCCGGGCGCTGCGCGCCGCGGTCGAGGCCGGCGAGGAGCTCCCTGCGCTCGTCGACGAGCTCGAGAGCACCTGGCGCGCGCGGCTCGAGCTGCGCGCCGGGGTCTTCACGGGTGAGATCGTCGACGGCGACCTCGTCCAGCCGGGACACGAGATGCTCGGTGCCGACGTGGTCGCCAGGGCGACTCGCCTTGCCGAGCAGGTCGGTGTGGGAGAGGTCGCGGTCGCCGATTCCTCACGACAGCTCGCGGATGACGCGATCCGGGTCGAGCCGCTCGAGGCCGGCAACGGCGACACGGTCGCCTGGCGCCTCCTCGAGCTGACGCCGGGCGCGCCCGCGTTCGCCAGGCGCCTCGACACGCCCCTCGTGGGCAGAGAGGGGGAGGTCGCTCAGCTGCGGGAGGCCTTCGTGCGCTCGATCCGCGCCGGCACGCCTCACCTCGTCACCGTGCTCGGGCCGGCGGGCATCGGCAAGTCGCGGCTCGCCGGCGAGCTTCCGGCGCTCGTTGGAGAGGAGGCGAAGGTGTTGACCGGGCGGTGTCTCCCGTACGGCGAGGGAATCACGTTCTGGCCGCTTCAGGAGGTCGTGCACGAGGCGGCCGGCGAGTTTCCGCTCGAGAGGATCTTCGAGTGCCTGGGCGGGAACGACGAGGCGGCGACGATCACGGAGCTGATCGCGGCCGCCCTGGGGCTCGCAGAAGGCCGGACGGCGAGCGAAGAGGAGACGTTCTGGGCCGTGTGCAGGCTCGTCGAGGGGATCGCCCGGGAGCAGCCGCTCGTGGTCGTCCTCGAGGACATGCACTGGGCCGAGCGGACCTTCCTCGACCTCGTCGAGCACCTCGCCGGCCGGGCGTGCAACGCGCCCATCCTGCTCGTGTGCCTCGCGCGGCCGGACCTGCTCGAGCGGCGGCCGCACTGGGCCGGCGGCAAGCCGAACGCCACCTCGCTCTTCCTCGAGCCGCTCTTTCCGAGCGAGTCCGAGTCGCTGCTCGACAACCTGCTCGGCGAGGTCGCGCTTCCAGCGGCTACACGGGCACGGATCACGTCCGCGGCCGAGGGCAACCCGCTCTTCCTCGAGCAGTTGCTTGCCATGGCCGCCGAGACCGGCCTGGACGGCGGAGACATCCCGCTTCCGCCGACGATCGAGGCGTTGCTCGCGGCGCGCCTCGACCGCCTCGGGCCCGGGGAGCGGGCCGTGCTCGACCGGGCCGCGATCATCGGCAAGGAGTTTCCGGCCGAGGCGATCGCCGATCTCCTGCCGACGCAGGCCCGGGTGTCGGTCGGCCGGCACCTGGAGGCTCTCGTCCACAAGGACCTGATCCGTCCGGGCCGGGGCCCGACGGGCGAGGATCTCTTTCGCTTCCGGCACGTCCTCATCCAGCAGACGGCGCGCGGAGGCGTACCCAAGGAGCTGAGGGCCGAGCTGCACGAGCGCTTCGCGAGGTGGCTCGTCCAGACGGCGGGGCCGCGAATCACCGAGGTGGAGGAGATCGTCGGCTGGCACCTCGAGCAGGCCTATCGCTACCGCGACGAGCTCGGGCCGGTCGAGGAAGCGCGCACGCTGGCGGCGGCGGCAGCCGAACGGCTGCGGGCGGCCGGCCGTCGCGCGAGGTCGCGCGGGGACGCCCCGGCTGCCGCGAACCTCCTGCGGCGCACCGCGGCGCTCCTCGACGAGGGCGACGCCGAACGGCGGGACGTCCTGACGGCGCTCGGCGGCGCGCTGCTCGAAGCGGGGGAGCTGACCGAGGCCGGAACCGTGCTCGCCCAGGCGCTGGAGGCCTCCGATGCTGCGGGCGACGTACGGCGCAGGGCCCACGTCCTGCTCCAGCAGGCGTTCCTCCTCATCCACATGGGCTCCGAGTCCTCGGACGCGCTGAGGCTCGCCGAGCGGACCATCCCGCTCTTCGAGGAGGCGGGCGACGACGAAGGGCTGGCGAAGGCCTACCAGCTCATCGGCGAGACCAAGCTGGCCTGGGGACGGGTCGCGCAGGCGGAGGCGGCCTGGTCCGCCGGGCTCGAGCACGCCTGCAACCGGCAGGGTCGAGGCGAGCTCCTCGTCTGGCTGGCCATGGTGGTGGCTTTCGGGCCGATGCCGGTCGAGGACGGGCTCGTCCGCCTGGACGAGATCCTCGAGGAGGGCCAGGGCGATCCGCGCGTCGTCGCCGCCACCTCGCTCGTCAGGGCGTTGCTCGTGGCGATGGAAGGCCGCTTCGACGAAGCGAGGAGCCTGATCGCGGAAGGTCGCGCGATTCTGCGGGAGCTCGGCATGCGCGTCCGGGCGGCGATGGCGCCGGCGACCTTCCTCGGCAGGGTCGAGCTGCTCGCAGCCGATCCGGCCGCTGCCGTGGCCGCCCTCCGGGCGGGATACGAGGCGCTGGAGGAAATCGGCGAGAAGTCCTTCCTGTCCACGATCTCCGCGGAGCTTGCTCAGGCTCTCTACCTCCAGGGCCTGCACGAGGAGGCGGAGCGGTTCACGAAGGTGAGCCAGACCGCGGCCGCGCGCGACGACGTCACCTCCCAGGTCGGCTGGCGCGTCGTCAGGTCGAGGATCCTCGCCCGCCGCGACGACGGTGTCTCGGGCCGCAAGCTGGCCACAGAGGCTCTGGCGCTCGCGGACACGACGGACATGCCGGACGTCCGCGCCGACGCTCGGGTGGCCCTCGCCGAAGTCCTGGAGCTCCTCGGAGTCGAAGAGGAGCCGCCGCGTCTGCTGGAGGAGGCAGCCGGCCTCTTCCTCGCGAAGGGCAACAGGGTCCTCGCCGATCGCACCCTGGCCCGGATCGGAAGCCTCGGCGTCGGCTCCTCCGGCTGAAGCGTCACCTGTTGGCGGTTGCGGCGGCGGCGTAGCATGATCGCTCGATGAGCGCGCCTGCCGCAGCCGGCACGCCGACCCTGCGTATCCGCGGGACGTCCTACCCAGTCCTGCTCCCGAAGCTCTCGGACCCGCGGCTGCACCTGGCGACGGTGATCGTCTCGCTCCAGGTGCTCGGCCAGGTTGCGTTCGACTTCCGGCTCTCGATCGCGCAGATCCTCGTCTCGCTCCTCACCTGCGCGGTGCTCGAGGTCGGCATCGCGTTCCGGCGCCAGCACGTCCTCATGTGGCCGGCGAGCGCGCTGCTCACCGGGAACGGCGTGGCGTTCATCCTCCGCGTCCCCGGCACCGAGCACGGGGACTGGTGGAGCATGCACGGCTGGTGGATCTTCGCCGCCACCTCCGCGGTCGCGCTCCTCTCCAAGTACCTGATCCAGTTCCGCGGGCGCCACGTCTTCAACCCGTCGAACTTCGGGCTCGTCCTGGCGTTCCTGATCCTCGGGTCGAGCCGCGCCGACCCGCTCGAGTTCTGGTGGGGGCCGATGTCCGCCTGGATGGCGCTCGCGCTCGCGATCATCGTCGTCGGCGGCCTCGTCATCCTCACGAGACTCGGGCTGCTTGCGATCGCGGTCGGCTTCTGGGTCGCCTTTGCCGCCGGGATCGCGGTGCTGGCCGCGAGCGGTCACGCGATGACCGCGCGCTGGCACCTGGGGCCGATCACCGGCTTCGAGTTCTGGCGTGTGCTCGTCTTCTCGCCCGAGATCCTCGTCTTCCTGTTCTTCATGATCACCGACCCGAAGACGATCCCCGCGAGCGCCCGGGGCAGGCGGCTGTACGCGGTCGCGATCGCGCTGGTGGCGGTGCTCCTGATCGCGCCGCAGACGACGGAGTTCGCGACGAAGGTCGCCGTTCTCGCCGCGCTCGCGATCATCTGCGCGGCCCGGCCTGTGGGCCTGCTCGTCCTGGAGCGCGGGCGCCCGGTGAGGCTCCCGCAGCTCGGCGGCGCGCGGGCGTGGATCGTGGCGTTCGCGGGCGCCGCTGCGTTCGTCGGGCTCGTCGTCCTCGCGGGCATCCCGGCACGCACGACGGAAGCCTCGGCCGGGCCGGTGGTGAACGTCTCCGAGCTGCCCGAGGTGACGATCGTCCCCTCGGACGACGTCTCCACCCAGCTCGACCGGGAGACGGCGCTCAAGATCGCGAGCGACCTCGTGACAGGGCTGCGGACCGAGACCGAGGCCCTGACCGATGGGGACCCCGAGCTGGCGGCGACCGTCGCCGGAGGGGCGCGGCTGGCGGAGCTCTTCCGGCAGTTGTCCGGCGCGCGCTCCGTGCCGGACTACCACGTCGAGCGCGTGCGTCTGAGCCTCGAGGTGGGCCAGGGCCAGGGGCCGCCGCTCGTCAACGCTGAGATGGAGGGAACGGTCACGGTCACGGACTCGGGCGGCGAGCAGGCCGGGCCCGCTCCCTTCGAGGAGACCGTCCAGCTGGAGTACCAGGACGGGCGCTATCTCCTGGTCGGGTCGCCCGAGGGCACGACGCGTCCCTACCTGATCGTCACGCGGCCGCTGCTGAGGGCCGGCGTCGGGCTCGGCAGCGTTCGCCTGGACAACGTCGCCCGCCACGTCGGCCTCGAATTCCGCCACGGCGCCTTCCGCTTCAAGACCTCCGCCGACCCCGTGGCGATGATGGGCGGCGGGGTCTGCTGGCTCGACTTCGACGACGACGGCTGGCTCGACCTCTACGCCGTCAACTCCCACTCGATCCAGACGGACGTCGCGCGTTGGAAGGAGCGGGGCGGGCTGCCGCGCAACGCGCTTTACCGCAACCAGAAGGGCCGGTTCGTCGACGTCAGCCGCGGCTCGGGCGCCGACCTCCAGCTGCGCGGGAACGGCTGTGTGGCCGCCGACTTCAACGGCGACCGGCGCACCGACCTCTACGTCACGGCGGCGGGCTACGACGCGCTCCTGTGGAACCTGGGCGGCGGCAAGTTCGCCGAGGGGGCGAGCGCCGCCGGCATCGACACCTACGGGTGGCACACGGCCGCCTCGGTCGCAGACGTGAACGCCGACGGGCGCCCGGACCTGTTCGTCGCCGGCTACGCGGATACGAACGCGCCGATCGCCGGTTCGGCCGAGCCCTTCCCGTCGAACGTCGGCGCCGTGCGCGACAGGCTCTACCTCAACAACGGGCTCGACTGGAAGGGCCGGTCGCGCTTCCGCGAGGTGGCGCAGGAGGCCGGCATCGAGACCTCGGTGGTCGAGCACGGCCTGGGCTCCGCGTTCACCGACGTGAACGGCGACGGGCGCATCGACCTCTACGTGGCGAACGACCTCGACCCGAACCGGCTGTACGTGAACCTCCCGGCCTCGAATGGGCTCGGCTTCCGCTTCGAGGAGCGCGGCGCCGAGGCCGGTGTCGACGACGAGAACGCCGGCATGGGCGTCTCGGCTGCCGACTACAGCGGCGACGGCCGCCCCGACCTCTTCGTGACGAACTCCCACCGGCAGCTGCACGGCGTCTTCGAGAGCCGGCCCGGGAAGCGCTTCGCCGACGCCAGGCCCGAGTTCTCCGCCGTCTTCGACACCATGCTTGCCGGCTGGGGCGCCTCGTGGGCCGACCTCGACCAGGACGGCTCGCTCGACCTCGCCGTCGCAAACGGGGCCATCCCGGTGACGAACCTGAAGATGGACGCCGAGCCGATCAAGGTGCTCGGGGAGTCCGAGGACGGGCTTGCGGACGTCAGCGCCGGCCTCGGCCTCCAGCGGGCGCCCGAGGTGAACGGACGCGGCCTGGCGGTGGCCGACTACGACAACGACGGCGACCTCGACATCGCGGTCGCCTCGATCGCCGGCCGGCTCGTGCTCCTCAGGAGCTCCGGGGCGGACGGCCACTGGCTCCAGGTGCAGCTCGACACGTTCGCGCCCGGAGCCGTGGTCACGGCGACCCTGGCGGACGGCACCCGCCTCGTCCGTGAGGTGAAGGCCGGGACGAGCTACCTCTCGTCCGAGGACCCGCGCGTGCACTTCGGCCTCGGCGACGCGTCACGGGTGCGGGAGCTCGTCGTCCGGTATCCGGACGGTCGCGAGACGCGGCTCACCGGCGTGCGCGCCGACCGGCTCGTTACCGTCGGGCGGTAGCCGCAGAAGATTTCGAGCGGTTCCCGCGTCCTAGTGATGTGACCGCGATCGCAATTGAGTCGCTCACCGTTGCCCGTCCTGGTGGGGCGGCGTCGCTGCTCGAGCGGATCAGGACCTCGGTCGTGGGCGACGACGCCGTGCTCGAGGGCCCGTTCGGCCTGCGCCGGCTCGTCTACGCCGACTACACGGCCTCCGGCCGCTCGCTTTCCTTCGTCGAGGACTTCGTCCGCGACGAGGTGCTGCCGCTCTACGCGAACACGCATACCGAGGCTTCCGCCACCGGGATGCAGATGACCCGGCTGCGCGAAGAGGCACGCCGCATAGTCCACCGCGCGGTGGGCGGCGGGAAGGACGACCTCGTCGTCTTCGCGGGCACGGGCGCCACGGGCGCCATCGACCGCCTGCTCCGCATCCTGGAGCTCGGCCGCTTCGCCGGAGCCTCGGAGCGCCCGGTCGTGTTCGTGGGGCCGTTCGAGCACCACTCGAACGAGCTCCCCTGGCGCGAGTCGCTCGCCGACGTGGTCGTCATCAGGGAGGACGGCGACGGCGGCTTCGACCTCGAGCACCTGGCCGACGAGCTGGAGCGCCACGCGGGGCGCCCGCTCAAGATCGGCAGCTTCTCCGCGGCGTCGAACGTGACCGGGATCCTCACCGACGTCGACGCGGTCTCGATCCTGCTCCACCGGCACGGAGCACTCGCCTTCTGGGACTATGCGGCCGCGGGGCCGTACCTGCCGATCGAGATGAACGCGTCGCCCGACATCGAGAACGGCCACCTTGCCTACAAGGACGCGCTCTTCCTCTCGCCGCACAAGTTTCCCGGCGGGCCGGGGACTCCGGGCGTCCTCGTCGCCAAGCGCGACCTGTTCGCGAACCGCGTCCCGGCGACGCCCGGCGGCGGCACGATCGCCTACGTCACGCCCGACCACCAGACGTACCACCCCGATCCCGTGCACCGGGAGGAGGGCGGCACGCCCGGGATCGTCGAGTCGATCCGCGCCGGGCTCGTCTTCGGGCTCAAGGAGGCGGTCGGGGCGGGCACGATCAAGGAGCTCGAGGAGGGATACGTCCAGAGCGCGCTCGAGTCGTGGGCGTCCAACCCCAACCTCTTCGTGCTCGGCAACCCGGAGCTGCGGCGGGTCGCGATCGTCTCGTTCGGCATCCGCTACCCGTGCGAGGCACGGCCGGTCGCGATGCTCCACTCGAACTTCGTCGTCGCGCTCCTCGACGACCTCTTCGGCATCCAGGCGCGCAGCGGCTGCTTCTGCGCCGGCCCGTACGTCCACCGGCTGCTCGACTTCGACGCGGACACCTCGGCGGTGCACGAGGCCGAGGTCATGCGCGGGTACGCCGGCATCAAGCTCGCCTTCGTGCGGCTCTCCTTCAACTACTTCCTGAGCGAGACGGTCTTCCAGTACCTCGTCGATGCGGTCGACGTCCTCGCCGACCACGCCTGGAAGCTCCTACCGCTCTACCGCTTCGACCCGCGGTCGGGGCTCTGGCACCACCGCGAACGGCCGCGGAGCGCCCGGCTGACGCTCGCCGGCTTCTCGTACGGCGAGACGGCCCGGGCCGGCCGCGTGCGCCTCTCGGCCGACGAGTCGCTCCTCGCGGGGCACCTCGAGGAGGCGCGGCGGATCGTCGCCGAGATCGAGTCGAGCCCGCCCGCCGACGTGGCGCCGGCCGTCGAGGTCTCCGACGAGTTCGAGCGGCTGCGCTGGTTCCCGCTGCCGCACGAGGCGCTCGCCGCCCTGCAGCGGTAACGCAGCCGTCTTCCCTAGCCGTGCTGGGCGGCCTCGGCCGCCTCCGCCTCTTCCTTCGTCTTGTGCACGGTGCCGTCCGGGTGCTCGGGCGGCGAGTACAGCGAGTAGAGCTTCAGCTCGCCGTCGCCGGTGTTGATCACGTTGTGCCAGATCCCGGCAGGGACGATGAACGCCCAGTCGTCTTCGACCTCGTGCGTCGCGTCGACCGAGTCCTCCGAGCGGCCGAGCTCCACGCGGGCGCTCCCGCGCTCGATCCGCAGGAACTGGTCGATGCCGTCGTGGCGCTCGAGCCCGATGTCCTCGCCGGGCTTCAGGCTCATGACGGTCAGCTGCGTGTGGTCGCCCGTGAAGACCACGGTGCGGAAGGTCTCGTTGTCGAGCGTCTCCTGCTCGACGTTCCCTACCCATCCGAGCATCGGTTGTCCTCCTCTGTCGCTTGCTCCGAACTTACCCGGGTGCCCCGGGAACGAACGTCATGGCCATCCGGGCGAAGTCGATCGTCCAGGCGTGATCGCGGAGGAAGCCGTGGCTGACGATCCCGTGCACGCGGAACTCCGCAATCTCGTTCCACTCGGCGGGGAAGGCGCCGTAGAGGCCCCTCGTGTCCTCCTTCGCCAGGTCACCGGCGGCCAGGCGGCGGATGGGGAAGTGCCCGAGCTCGAGCGTGACGTCGCCCGCCCCCGACTCGCCGGTCCTCGGTGACGTCTCCGGGAGCGCGATGTCTGCCGCGTCGAGGGTCTCCGCCGAGCAGGTGAACGCGCCTCCGACCTCGTCCTCGAGGCCGGAGTCGACGACGAAGGTCGCCTCCAGGTCGTTCAGCCGCCCGGACACGATCAGGAGGTGCACGAGGGCGAGCGCGAAGGCGACCTGGACGCCCGGTCCGGGCGCGCTCTCCCGCGGGCGCAGAAGCAGCCGGCGGCCGGGGTAGTCGAGTGTGGGCAGAAACTGGCGCAGGAATCCCGTCCCGATCACCGGCTGGTGGAGACCCGAGATCGAGACCGGGACGTCGCGGACGGTCACGCCGGCGATCGCGACCTCGCTCAGCCGCCCGTATCCCATCGCGCCGGGAGCCCCGTCCGCGAACGTGCCTGTGAACGACGCCACGGGCACGACGCCGAGCGCCGCGGCGGTCGCGGCGTCGAGCGTGAAGAGGTCGCCGCCCGTGTCGATCTTGGCCTCGAACGGGCGTCCGTCGATCTCGACCGCGACGCGGGGAGCTGCCAGTCGCGTCCTGGAGGAAGGGCGCCACGGCCGCGTATCCCCCGGGCCACTCGACGCGGTAGGGCGGGGTGTCGCCGAACGACCGCATCAAGTCCCAGATGGGCAGCGTGACGGCGCCCTCGATGCCGGCGAAGAGGTCGTGCGTCTCGGCGTAGCGGTTCGTCTGCAGATAGACGAGCGCAAGCGCGGCCTCGGCGTCGGCCCGCGCCTCGACGTCCTTTCCCGCGCGCGCGACGACCTGGTGGAGGAGCATCTCCGCGGTCACGTAGTCGCCGAGCAGGTACTCGAGCTCGGCCATCCCACGCACGACCTCGAGCGAGGCGTCGCCCTCCTCGATCACCGGCGCGACGGTCCTGCGCGCCTCGGCGAACCGCCCCGCGGCGTGCGCGGCGCGAGCGGCGGCGACCCGCTCGTCCTCACGCCTGCGCAGCCGAGAGACGAGGCTTCTCACGTGACTAGGTTGACACGATCACCCGGCCGGCTCCACGAGCGGAGCGGGATGGGGCGCCTCCCGGTGCTTGAGGACGTGCGCGACGCCCAGGTGGCGATGGGACTCGGTCCCGTAGCCGCCGGGAACCGGGATGTAGAACTCGGGGTAGCCCCACATGCCGTGCTCGGAGACGTCGAGGCCGGCGGTCTCGACCTCGGGCTCGGTGCGGATCCCGATCGTCACCTTCAGCGTCCAGAGG
>DASSCF010000075.1:0-2906 GCA_035698025.1 Gaiellaceae bacterium | reverse complement strand
TCTCCACCCAGACGCCGTAGGCCTCCGAGACCGTGTGATGCTCGTCGGCGAGCAGCGTGAACGGCAGGCCGTACTTCCGCTTGAACTTCACGTGGCTCGTCTCGCTGTCCGGGCTGACGCCCAGCACGACGGCGCCCCGCTTCTCGAACTCGCCCCACGAGTCGCGGATCCCGCACGCCTGCGCGGTGCATCCCGGAGTGTCGTCCTTGGGATAGAAGTAGAGAACGACGGGCGCGCCTCTGAGTGAGGACAGCGTGACCTGCTCGCCGGAGTCCGACGTGAGCGTGAAGTCGGGAGCCGGGTTCCCTTCCTCGACCAGGCCGTCGTTCGTCGGGCCAGCGGGGCCGGTCACGGGAGCCACCCCTCGCGGTAGGCCGTCCGCTCCTCCGGGCCCCAGCGCGCGTACGCCTCGTCCGGGCTCGACGTCTCCTCGAGGACGCTCGCGTCGTACTTCGCCGCCACCTCGTGCACTGCATAGACGACCTCGAAGCCGTTCGCACGGCTACCGGCCATCACGAGGACGCATGGCCCCTCGCCGGCACCGACGAAGACGTGCTTCGTCCACGGCGGGCAGTGGACGAAGTCCCACGCCTTCAGAGCGCGCTCCTCGCCCTCGATCACGAGCACGCACTCGCCGGAGACCACGAGGAAGTCCTCCTGGCCGCGCTCGCCGTGGTACACGCCCCGCTGGCCCGGCGCGAGGACCTGGATACGGAAGCCGAGCTGCGCCCACTCCTGCGCGCCTTCGAAGTCGGTGTCCTGCCCGCGCTCCTCGCTCCGGATCCACGTCACGTCGCGCGCGTTGAGGACGAACCAGCCCTCGCCCTGGGGAACGAGCCCGAGGCTCGTCTCCTTCAGCTCCGCCTCCGGGACCCCGATGCTCTCCTCGATCATGCGCGTTCTCCCTCCTCGCTAGGGTGCGCGCGATGGTATCCGTGCACGTCGTCGTGGGCGTCGCGGTGCTGGCCGTGTGCGCGGCGGCGGCGACGCTCGGCTTCGCCGCGTACCGGCGAGGCGTCGCCGGCCCGTGGGCCGCGCACGGGCTGGCACTCGCCCAGACCGTCCTCATTGCGCAGGCGGCGGTCGGACTACTCCTGCTCTCCGACGGGCGCCGTGCGCCCGACCGGCTCCACTACACGTACGGTGCGCTCGCGCTCGGCGTCGCGCTCTCGCCCTGGTTCTACGCGCCCGCGGAGGGCCCGCGGCGGCTCCTCTGGTTCTCTGCGACGACCCTCGTCGCCGGGGCGCTCGCCGTCCGGGCGTTCATGACGGGCTCGTGAGAGACCTCTGGGACCGCATCCCTGCGCTCGCACGTGGCCTCGGGATCGTCGCGCTGATCGCGGTCGTGGTCGTCGTGCTCTCGCTCGAGCCGGTGCTGGCGACCGTCGGCGGGCTCCTGCGGATCGCCTTCTTCCTCGCGGTCGCGTTCTTCCTCTTCCTCGTCTGGCGCGAGCGCAGGGGAGACCTGGAGGCGTGGGCGGACTCGAGCCGGCGCCTCTTCTACGCCGCGATCGGGCTTGCGGTCGTCGCCATCGGGATGGCGCTCGGCTACGGGCTCCCCGAGAGTCGCGACGCGCTCGCGCTCGTCCTCGTGCTCGCCGCGTGCGCGTTCGTCGCCGTGCGCGTGTGGCGCAGGGAGCACCGGTATTGAGGCGCGGCCGCTAGCCGAGCCCCTGGGCGGCGCCGAACGCGAGGGCGAGTGCGAAGGGGACGAACGCCAGCAGTGTCACGAGCGAGCGCTCACCGCGGCGGATCGCGACCAGCGCAACCACCCCGGCCAAGAGGGCGGCGAGGAGGGCGACCCGATAGAAGGGCGCGACGCCGTCGCCCCGCGCGACCTCGCCGACGAGACCGAGCGCCAACGCGGCGGCTGCGAGCAACGGCGCCCACCGACCCTCGTTCGTCGACGGCCTCGACCAGCGACTCGCGGCAGGACGCCGCTCGGACGCGATGTGCATCTCGAGACCCTCCTCGGAGTCAGATTCCCAGACGCGCGGCTGTCTCCGCGTCGGTGGTTCCCCGCAGATCACGCCCCTCAGGGCAGGCGGAACGGCCGGCCCCGGCGCAGCGTCGGCGGGGCCGGGTTCACCGGATGCTGGAGGCGTAGCGTGTAGCGGTACGTGCCGCGCGCGAGCCGCCGCGTGCCGAGGTCGATCTCGACGAGCTCCCCGACGGCGGCCCGCCCGCGCCGCGACAGCTTCGTTCGTCCGGTGGCGACGTTCTCGACGCGGACGCGGTAGGCGCAGTCGAGGCTGCACCGGAGCGTCGCCGTGAACGTCCCCGTACGCGCCGCGGCCCGGCCGCCGAAGCGGAGGAACGTGGGGTGGACGGGAAGCCGCAGGCCCGGGCAGCGGGCAACGGACCCGCCCGTCGCCCGGTCGAGCGCGGCCGTGACCCGCGGGAGGCTCGATTTCGCCGTCCCGTCGACGTAGTAGACGCCCGACTGCCAGGTCGCGCGCGCCCGCTCGTCGCGGGCGAGGAAGAGGAGCATCGCCTCCACGTTCGGCTGGCAATAGGCGAGCGCGAGGGCCTGCTCGTAGTAGGCGGCCTGTGTCTCCTCGGATACCGGCCTCGTCGTCGCCGGCTCCGTGCCGGTGTACAGGCCGGACTTGCCCTCCGGGATCACGGACTCGACGCCGTACTCCCCGTAGACGATCGGGAGGTCGGAGCCGCGCTGCGCGGTCCCGTCGAAGGCCTCGCCGAGGAGCGCCACGAGCTTGCCGTAGTCGGCGACCGTGATCGTCGTGTTCTGCGGATGCGCGAACGTCGGCGGTTGGCTCGAGTTGTCCCCGTAGGGGTGGATGACGAACGCGTCCATGACGGGCCGCGTGCGCCCGCTCGCGCGGTAGGCGAGTCCGAGGTCGCGGATGAAGGCAGTCGGTGAGTGGGTCGGGCGGATCCCCGCC